>PMDX01000235.1 GCA_003154635.1 Actinomycetota bacterium
GACTCTGTGTTGAGGACTTCTTCGAGGTTATCGTCCTGTCTGGAAATGGTTACGGGTTGGGGGGCTTGCGCCTCGTCCGCGGGATGTACGAACGGGCCATCACGGCCCGGTATCTCCATCTCCATCCAGGCAGCGCCGAGCAATTCATGGATTACTTTTGGGTGACAAAGCACAAGGAGTCCCAGGCTCTCAAGGAGACTTTCGGTGAGGCCACCATACCGAAAGGCGATGCGGAGGAGGTCGAGAGGCAATTCGGGCGAGTCCGCGAGAAATTCATGGTCACCGACTGCAAGAAGTGCGGCACCACGCGACTAAATTACACCTGGAGCAAGCTCGATTTTGCCTCGATGGCGAAGAAGGTGGGATCGCTCGGCACCCTGATCGTACCGGCCTATTACCTCCCGCTAGAGCACGGCCATAGCACCTCAGCCGGAATAGTCTTTCGGCTCACCGGATCGGAAGAGATGGTGAGTTTCAAGGACGAATCGCATCGGGAGGAGGCGGATTCGTCTCTCCATTTGAGTCATCATATATTGCTCGATATCTTGCTCCTGCAACAGGAACACTTCGCCCTCTCCGTCCTTGAGGAGCCGATCAGGACCTGCTTTCGGGACTTCGTGGACATCTGGGAGAAGCGTGCGGCTGGCACAGAGGTGTCTCCGGATTCGTGCTAGCTGGACAGACAGACGACCCCCGGCACGCCAATCGAGCAAGAATCCTCCATCCACTCTCGACTTGGCTCCATCCAATCGAAATTTCAGACGAGACGCCCATGGGCAACGCGCACCAGGCCGGGTGGGCAAGGAGCCACACTGTGACGACCTGGCCGCGTTACTCATCCGACGCCTGCCACCGAGTGTGCCAACACTTGACAGGTCGAGCCATCCCATGGTCACTCCGGCCTCCCCGCCGTCCTCAGCAGGACCCGGGATCGCTCGCGGTCCCCTTCTTTCGGAGGGAAGAAGATGGGATAAGGGGTTGCAAGAAAACCGCCAGCCAAAAGTACTCCGGAGGAACTCCGAATGACTCGGTGGAACTTTGGGGGAAAACGGAAATGGTGCAAGCCTGAAACGGAAAAGGGGTGTCGGAGGTATCGGGTCCGGTTCAGGCGTATGCATGGGATTTCGATCGGCGGAGTTGTCGTGTGCGGAGTCGTGAGAGACGGAGGACGCGAGCGTTACTGGTCAGCTATCAGCAGATCCTCAGTGGCCTTGACCAGGGAGGCCGCCTCGTCCTTCCCCTCCTGGAATAGGCCAGCCTTGACAGCCATGCCTAGTCAAGCGTAGGCTCCTGACCAGTGCACCTCCCCAGGACGCCCGATGAAGGAGACCCGATGGGGACGGCTCGCGATCGTGCTCCACACCGCACTCCCTACACGGTCTGGCTCATCTACAGTCCCCGCGCCCCTGTACTCCCGATCCTTCCGTCGCCTTCGTCGCACCCACGCCGCCTCCACGCCCTCCAGGGACGCCTCGACCACAAGACTGTTACCACCACTCTGATCTCCACCCCTATCCAGAATCAGGGCAAGACGGGCGTCCGGAATCCCGTGGATTCGCTGTGGCCTGTCTAGGGGAGTATTCTGTTGTTGGAGCGAAGCCAATGTCGACCATACTCATCGCAGTCGAGATCGACGAGCAGATTAAGCTCCTTCACCGAGCTCGCTCAGTGTCTCCACGGCTAGGTCGCCATCTGGTCGGGACGAGCAAGTTCGAGGCACCAATTTTCCGCCGGGAAGGTGACTTGCCATACGGCGAAAGTGGGTGTTGGCGCACTCGGAGATGATTGGGGCAGAGAGGCCAAGGTTAGGAGGCAGATGTGCAGATTCTTATTCAGGTGGTCAGCTCCAAGGGCCGGAGCCTGCGTGATGCCATTCGGACACATCCGAGGCTTAACGAGCATAACCTGAGGGTCACCGAACACCAGAAACCAGGTAGGCCGCATGGATGGTGCAAGGTCCATAGCAGATCACCGGATCGCCACGGCGCGATCAACCTGGAGTGGGACGCGAATACGAGTATTCTATTGTGCAGGGTCGTCACACGGGGTAAGGGTCGCCCCAATCTCATCATCGGAGACTTTGTTGACTTTCTCCTGCGCCATTTCCCGAAGAGGATTCAGGCGATCTGCATTATCCCAAGACCATGACTGGCCTTGAAGTATCAAGCGGGTGCACCGGGCGCGCCAGTGCGCCGCTAACCCCGTCCCCTCGGGCCGTTCCTTACAATCGAGGGCGCATGTGAGCTGGGAGCGCGAATCGTCACAACAGGTGCAATCTGCTCGTGAGTCGCGTCTACGCCATCGTGGACAACGGAGGGGAACGAGATGAAGGCTCGTCGTAACGACTGGAGATTCAAGCTCGTCGAGATTCATCCTTTCGATGCGAGGCGCGGCTACACACGATGCGTTCCGCCAGGAGTGGGCTGCGCGGGCACGTCGGCTGATTCTGACTTCTGGAGAGATCGGACGGGAAAACTCGTTGTGCGCTGCTCTCGGCAAGGTGAGGCGTATCACTTTGAGGCGTTGCTCGCCTCCGGTGAGGACGTTCCCGAAGAGGCAATGTGGGAATTCGGGGAGTACATTGGGGAGTTGCTTTTTGAATGGGTCGCTAACTGGTCGCCAGCGGATTTCGATGAGCTCGTACTAGAAGAGAACATGAGATTGGAAGCGACGCTGAACCCCAACAAAAACGCCCATATGAAACCGACGATAATTAGAAAGAAAGTCGATGGCCAGGGCCGAGCGGGCGATGGCGAACTGCAGGGCTAAGGCAAACCACACCGCTAACGCCACCCAAGGGCTGGCATTGTTCGGGCTGTGAAGCGCACTTGAATAGTATGCGGTGCTCAGCAGTATGTTTATGCCGTGCACGACGTGACGCGAATCCTTCTCGTGGTTGATGTATCTATAGTTCGGCCACTTCGCCAGGCGCTGGAGACAGGCAGGAGTAATCTCCGATCTGTTGCCCCTCCTGGCCCGGCCGACGGAGGTGGCTCGATGGGATTGATCAGGGATAGCTCTTCCGACCCGACT
>PMDX01000169.1 GCA_003154635.1 Actinomycetota bacterium
TCCCTTTACCGTGCCCGCCAACTCGCGCAAGACCATAAGCGTGAACGGAGTGGTGCCGGCCAAGGACCTCTCCACACACGTACAAGGCTCCCTCCCCCTCATCGCCGAGCGCTCCATGTACTGGGGCGCGGGGACACCGCTCGGAGAGGCCTGCCACGACTCCATCGGACTGTCCTCTCCCCACATGACCTTCTACCTGCCAGACGGTGAGACCTACAACGGTACCGAGACCTGGACCCTCGTGCAGAACCCGAACGCGGTGCCCGTCACGGTCCAGATCACCTATATGACCCCGAACGGGAAGGGAGACGTGTCTTTCAGCGAGACGATCCCGGCCAACTCCCGCAAAAGCTTCAACATGGGCGACAGGATACCCTTGGGCAGAGCCGCCATCATGGTGACGAGCAAGACCTCGGGGAAGAAGATAATGGTGGAGCGCTCCATGTACTGGAACTCGAGGGGCGCGGGGACGGATACGATTGGGGGGTACTCGGACTGAGTGTGCCACGAGAACTATGCAGGAGATGAGGGATAGCCCCCCGGAGCCGGCCGACGTCGGCATGAGCACTGATTTTGCGTTCTAAGCCCACTGGGGCTGCCCTATGGAGCCACTTACAGCCCTATCTCCCTCTATTAGGGGTAAAGATAGGGTTTCAATCTACCGGTGCTCTAAATCGCCTATAGAGGCAGTTAGTGGCCCAGATTTCGCCTATTCCAAGGCTTCTAGGGCCCGAAGGCGTTGATAAGGACCATTTGGTGCCCCCAACGGGATTCGAACCCGTGTCGCCGCCTTGAAAGGGCGATATCCTAGGCCTCTAGACGATGGGGGCAGACATCCGAATAAGTGTCGGACAGATGGCCGGACTTGTCAATTTTGGCTTGGGGGCGCGGTCGAAACCTCCGCATGGACGGGCGCTCACGGCTACTTGAGCGTTACTTCGACGATGTCCCCGAGCAGCACAGGCTCGTAGTAGAGGCTCATCGAGCCAATGTTTGCCGGCACTTCGAAGGCCATGGTTCCGCTTGCGGTCTGGCCCGGGAGGATATCTCCGTCAGGGAATCGGGGCTCGGGGTAGTAGGAACCCTCGCTGTACTCGTAGCCGTTGGGCGTTCGTATGGTCATCTGTGCCATCGTGGAGATGCTCCTCGTCACCGTGTCGTGGTTCTTGACCGATACGTTGACCACGATGAACTTGTTGTCCGCCCCGGGCTTATTCAGCTCATCTCCAGCGGACGGGTTCCAGTTGTTGACCGTGATGGTGAAATAATCCGACTTGCCCGGCTGCCCGACCGCTACCTTCACGACGTTCCTGTGCGCGATCTCGCGGACAACCGTGTGAAGGCCGAAGCTGAACAGCCCTACGATAAGGGCAAACAGCATGATAATGACCAGCACGACGACACCGAGCGCAATGAGTATGCCCTTCCCCCCGGGACCCCGGCGCGTTGGCGCGGGTGGCGGCCCGTACGGAAACTGCGGATACTGCGGAAAGCCCTCGGGTGGCACCGTTACCCCCGGTGGAGGAGGAGGCGGCATCGGCAGCTGATAGCCGGCTTGCGGCTGGACGGTCGCGGGTTGCCCGGATTGCGGTGGTGGTACGGCGGCCAGTGTTGGAGGCTGACCGGGCTCCGGTGTCCGCGGTTCCTGCTCACGTGGTTCTTGTGGAGGCTGGCTCCCGGGTGGCGGTGGAGGAAGGGGCGGCGGTTTCCTGCCTGACGAACTCCCTCTGGCCATTTACATCACTCCCCGTTTGCAGCCGACCCCTGCCGGCTTGTTCACACCCATCAAACCATACATTATAGGACCAGGGATCGGCCGGGCAATGACCCTAAAGGTTGAGCCCCGAAAGATTCTTGAGGGCGTTGCTCGAGGCGATTACGCGATCTCGTCCACGTACGCGAAGTACCTGCCGGAGTCGAGGCGGTGTGCCCTTACGTCGACGAGGCTCTTGTCCTTGCGCCTGAGGCGGGTCTCGTAGTTTTCGTACCCGCTTGTCCTTACGCTGACGATCCGGCCGCGGGCCTGCTTCTGCTCACGGGTTTCTTCCAGGTCCAAGACGGCTCGGGTCCTCCGGAGTCGTGCAAGAAGCATCTTCCCACGCCTCTCTTCCTTCCCGAATGGCAAAGATGGCTATAACGAGTGCTACCGCCGGGTCAGCCCACCACCACCCAAAGGCCGTATTCATGCCGAGTCCAAGGAGCACGGTGGCAGCGAGAACGCCACAGAACATGGACTCGGACGCCTCTGACACAAGCGCCGTGTTGTCGAGGCGTCTTCCGACCCGCTTCTTCACAATCGAGAGAAGTGGCATTACGACCAGGGCCGCCGCCGCAATGACGATACCCGCGATCGATACTTCGGGCCGGGCGCCTCGAACGAGGTCGTATACCGCCTCGGCTGTGATGTACGCCGCCAGCGCGAAGAAAGTGACCGCGATCAGCCGCAAAGCCTGGCGCTCCCTGGCCTCCTGCTCCTCGGCGAGGCCCTTCAACTGCCATATCACCACTAGCGCCGCGAACAGCTCGATGACCGAATCCAGCCCGAACGCGACCAGCGCGATCGAGTGGGCGATGATACCCGAGGTCACGGCGATCGCAGCTTCGATCACCATCCACGTTATCGTGAAGTACTCGAGCTGAAAGGCCTGGCGCAACAAGGTGCCGCGCCCGGCATCTTCTGCGTCATGATTCAATAGCTCATCTGTGTCCAATGGATTTCCCCGACATTACTCAGAGAGTGCCGTGTGGTAAAGAAGGGGTCAGGTCTTTTGTTGTTTGTTTACTAGAGACCAGACTCCATGTTCGCCGGTCCCGGCATAGAGCAGGTGGTGAGTGGAGTCATAGGCGAGAGCGAAGATATCGTAGGTCGAAACAGCTCCCCCGGTGCCGTGCCAGCTAGTGCCGTCGTACTTCCAGACCCCGTTGCTGTCCGTTCCGGCGTAGAGAAGGTTATGTGCCGAGTCGTAGGCGAAAGAGTAGGAGCTGAGGCCCTTCATTCCTCCCCCGGTGTCGGTCCAGGTGGAGCCGTTGTACTTCCAGACCCCGTTGCTGTCAGTTCCGGCGTAGAGAAGGTTATGCGCTGAGTCGTAGGTGAGGGCGTCGACGCTGTAGCTCTTCACACCTCCCCCGGTCTTGGCCCATTGGGTGCCGTCGTACTTCCACGCACCGTTGGTGTCAGTTCCGGCGTAGAGCAGGTTGTGAGCCGAGTCGTAGGTGAGGGAGTAGATCTTATAGCTCGACATCACTCCCCCGGTGTCGGTCCAGGTGGCGCCGTCGAACTCCCAGACTCCGTTGCTGTTCGTCGCCGCGTAGAGCAGGTTATGCGCCGAGTCATAGGCGAGAGCCCAGATCCAGGAGCCAGTCATGCCTCCACTGGTATCTGTCCAGGTGGTACCATCGTACTCCCAGACACCGTGGTCCTTGGTCCCCGCGTAGAGGACGTTGTGAGCCGAGTCGTAGGTGAGGGCGTCGACGTTGTAGCTCTTCACTCTTCCCAGGGTGTTGGTACAGGTACCGTTGTTTGAGCTACAACCGGAGAAACACACGATTGAAAGTAGAAGGAAAAAGACAGCCAAGAAGCTCAAGGACTTCTTCACAGACGCCTCCCTTTGCACGACCACCTGCTTGATTCCAATTGCATAACGCCAGAAAGCCAAGATCTTGTACTTCACTACATAAGATATGCAAAGCCTCGTTAATTAAAACAGAGATGAGCAGGTCCAAGAAGAGGCGATAAGCTCGTGGGAAGCAGGACCTGTGGATAAGGCGGAAACCCGACTGGCGCTTGAAACTGGCAGGTCGAGGTCGCGGCGCCCGGTGGAAAGGCTCTCTTTACGCACGTTAATCTCATCACATGCTTCCGCACGAACCGGCTTGCTGGCATTGCGTGGGATTGCACTGTTCTTCGTTTCCACAACAGGCCATTTTGTAAGCGGTGCTACTGTGGAGGGTCGCGAAGGCAGAGAACAGTTTGTCTACTTTAGCGCTTCCGCAATTTGGACACGATTCGTCCGATTCATGCCCGGGCAGTATGAGAGATTCGAAACCTGTCTTGCACTCTTTGCACTTGAACTCAAATATCGGCATTAGGCGAGCCTCCGAATATTTCCTGATGTCGCGTTTTCAATATCCAATTACTCGAACTCGACTATTCTATTATGTTTCCTCGAGGCCTTGCCGCTGTTCGAACTGCTTCCGCAGCCCGCTATCAGCCCGACCAGAAAGACCATCACAATTAATGTCACAGAAATTCCGGCAAACTTTTTCATCGCCTGGCCCCTTTCTTTTCCTGCCGGCATCCGCTCCTGGTCGTGCCGAAGCTCTATCTGTGACGCTTTGAGCGCCATTCTACCGCCAATATGACTACACGCCGTTACGGGCCCGGGCGGGGTACTAGACCGTGAACCCCTGCGAGAGGGTCCCTCCCTTTCCGTCTTTGTTCTGTACCTGCACGTCCCACTTGCCCGCCTCGGCGCCTGTGATGTCGAAGGTACAGGTAGCCCGGGCAGGAGATGCTACCACAACGTTTTCGGCTTCTATCTCGCTTGCGCCCTTGATGAGCCAGGCCCGCATGCCGTCTCGGAACTTGTCGCCGGCCAAGCCGGTGATATCGACGGCTCCGGTGTCCTTGCCGCTGTCCGGCGTTATCCCGGTGAGCATGGGTGGCGGTGAGTCGATCGCAAGGCAGCCTACCAGCTTGTCCTCGTAGCCGTCCTCGTTCCTGACTACCACGCTGTAGTAGCCGACCGTGGCCCCCGTGATGTCGAAGTCGCAGGTGATGCTCTGCGGTGAGAGCACCTCCACGTTCGTCGCGATTATGTCGACGGGGCCGTCAGTGAGCTCGACGGCCGGGAACACCTCACCGGCAAAGAAACCGGTCCCCTCGAGGTTGTCGATGTGTACGGGACCCGTATTACAAACGTAGTCGGTGTCGATCGAGTCTATCATGGGCATCACGTGGAACTCCGAGCCGGCACTGCCCGCGTCGGTGAAGACGGTCAATCCGCTCGTGCAGACCCCGTACGGGACCGTGCACGTTATCCGGCCGTCACTCCAGGACACGACATCCGCGGCGATGCCGTTGAAGAGCACCCTGCCCTCCGCAGTCCGGCGATCCCCGAAGTCAGTGCCGGCGATCACAACCCGGTCGCCCACGCGTGCCGCGCCCGGCGTCACGGTAGCTATAGTCGGCGCGCTTCCCACCATCGTGATGGTCGCCGAGTAAAGGTCCGATACGTTGCCCGGCATCGCCCCGTCGCGGAACCTGACGCTTACCGTGCGCACACCGGCCTCGTGCCTGAGCTCCCAGCCGGTGCTCACCTCGTAGCGCTGCCATTGCGTGGAGTCCTCGGACTCCCCGTCGTTCCATATCTTCATATCCAACAGCCCGGAGCCGCCGAGGTCCACGGCGTCGTTGGTCAATGTTACGTG
>PMDX01000272.1 GCA_003154635.1 Actinomycetota bacterium
ATGGAGAGGCCTATGCCCGTGCCGTCTGTGCTCATGCCCTTGAAGAACGGCTCAAAGACAGACTCCTCGGTCCCGGGCGCGAGGCCCGGGCCGTTGTCATGCACAAGGTATTTGTGCGCATCGGTCGAGTTCTCTCCGAGATAGCGCACTTCGATATGCGGAGCCCGCGCGTTGCAGTGACGGAGAGAGTTGCAGATGAGGTTAGTGAAGATCTGGTTCAACTGGACCGGGTTGGCTCTGACGTAACCGAGGTCCGGGTCAAGATCGATGACAGCGTTCCTGTCTTCGATCAACGTGGTGAGCCCCGCCAGTACATCGTTTATCAGCAAGCCTACATCAACGCCCACCGGGTCCACCGGCGCCTGGCCCGCCCTGGCGAGTCTCAACAGATCGTCCACCCTGTTGTAAGTCAACGTGGCATGGGTCTTAAGCAGGTCAAGCAGCTCGTTCAGGGTCTCGCGGGAGTCTCCGACATCAACAGAGCGCTCAAGCAGGCCGATCGTCGCAAGCAGGGATGCGAGCGGCCCCCTCAGGTCGTGGGAGACTGTCTGCGCGTAGCCCCTTAGCTCATCGTTCATCCGGCACAGCTCTTCCTCTACCTGCTTCCTGGCGGTGATATCGCGGGCGACTGCCACAACCGCCTGCGGCTCGCCGTCCCGGTCACGTATGAGCGAGGCGCTTGCTTCTACAACGATTCTGGAACCGTCGGGCCGGGCTACGGTGTACTCGACGTTGGTGACCGAACCCTTATCGGCAAAAGCCACCAGGCGCGCCTCGGCCGTGGCACGCTCCTCCTCGGAGATGAAACCCATTGCGTCGCGGCCTCGCGTCATGCCGTCAAAGGCCCCGCTCATCTCTTTGGCCCTTTCGGAGACAATGATTGCCCGTCCCTGCATATCGATCACGATGATGCCGTCGGGTGAGGTCTCGATGAGCGTTCGCCATAGCTCCTCGAACTCGCGAAGAGCCTCCGCCGCCCTCTTCTGTTCCGTTATGTCCACCGCGACGTCGCTTACGGAGATGACGTTGCCATCGTCATCTTTGCGCACCATTCCGGTGATATCCACTTCCATGATCTCGCCGTTCTTCTTGATAAACCTGTACTGGTGCCTGTCCAGATCCAACTCACCCGACAGGAGCCTTCCCACAATGCTCGCGCCGGTCTTGAAGTCGTCGGGGTGCAAGATGTTCAACTCGAAGATATGCCTGCCCAGTAGCTCTTCCCTGCTGTAGCCGATCAGCTCACAGGCGGCCGGGTTGATCTCCGTGATGACGCCGTCGCGGTCGAACGTGTATATCCCCTGGCCTATGCTCTCGAATAGAAGCCGGTAGCGCTCTTCCGTCTCCCGCAGCGCCGCCTTTGCCCTTTTCTGTTCGGTCAGGTCGGCGGCTACCACCTGCGCCCCTGTCACATGACAGTTCTCGCCGAGTAGCACCGTGCTCACCGCTTGTACTTCAATAACTTCGCCGTTCTTCTTTACATATCTTATGTTCACCGTTTGCGGCTCGGCCGTGGCGAACAACTTCCGCTTGGCTTCGATCGTCCTCTCGAGGTCATCCGGGTGGATGATCCCCAGGTCCGCGATGTGCCTGCCGCAGATCTCCTCGCGGCTGAAGCCCAGCAACTCCTCGGCTTTGCGATTCATCCCGGTGAGGACGGCGTCGTTATCGTAAGCAAAAACAGCCTCGCCCATGTTCTCGTAAAGCAGGCGATAGCGCTCCTCGCTCTCCAGGAGCGCTATCCTGGATTTCTTCTGATCGGTCACGTCCCTGGCCACGCCTGTCGCGCCAATGATCTCTCCGTCATGGTCCCGCAGAAGCGAGTTGGTGGCTTCGACTTCTACCGCATCGCCGTCTTTTCTGACCAGGCGCAGGCCGATGCGCTGCGACACCCCGGTTTCGAACAGCCTGGCGTTCGCCTGGATCGCCCTTTCCAGGTCTTCCGGGAAAATGATTCCAAGATCTCGAATGCGATCGTTGCCCAGCTCTTCCCGGGTGTAGCCCAGCATCTCGACTGCCTTGTGGTTCATCCCGGTGGGTCTCGCATCCACGTCGTAGGTAAAAACGGCCTCGCCCATGTTCTCGTAGAGCTGGCGATATTTCTCCTCGCTTTGCCGCAGCGCCTGCTNNTGGCGCTGGTGGTAACATCCGCATACAGCAGCTCCCCGTTTTTCTTTATCAGGCAGTACTCGCCTTTTACGACCTCTTCGCCTTCGAAGATTTTCGCCAGGTTATCGATAGCGTGCTGGAGATCGTCCGGGTGAAGGATGCCAAGCTCCAGGAAGGGCCGGCCCATGATCTCGTCCCGGATGTAGCCGATCTTCTCGAGGGCTACGGGGTTGACGTCGATTATGACGCCATTCGAATCCAGTGCGTATATCGCCTGGCCCAGATGGTCGTGCAGGAGTCGGTAGCGCTCCTCGCTCTCCTGAAGCGCCGCGTGAAGGGACGAGCGCCCCACCGCCTGGCCGATAAGACCGGCGAAACCTTCCAGCACTCTCTTCAGGTACTCGGGGATATCGTCGAGCAAGCGGGACGCCACGTTGAGGCTGCCGACGATCTTGCCCTCGTACTTCAGCGGAACCGCGGCGAGAAACCTCAGACCCTCGTTCAGGCGGATCGAGTCCTGGGGTTCGTAGTCGCTGTAGGACATATATTTCGGTTCACCGCGACGGACTAACTCGGCCTGAGGCCTCTTCGAACTGATCCATCTGACGGACTCGGTAAACTCTGTCGATGCGCCGACGGAGTATTCAAGCTCGAGGTCGCCGGTTTTCTTGTTGAGTATGTAGACGCCACCGCAGTCGAGACCCGTGGCTTCAAGAACCTTTGCCATGGCCAGCTGCAGAATACTCGACGTATCGGTGATGCCGCTCAGCGCTATCGCGAGGTCTCGCTGTGTCTCAACGAGCTCCTCGGAACGCCTCCGGTCGGTGACGTCGCGGGAGCCGCATATCGCCCCAGCGAACTCTCCATCCTCGTCAGTAAGCAGCTTGACGTGTGACTCTATCCAGACATAAGTGCCGTTCTTGTGCCGGACACGCGCTTCGAGGAATACCGACGGCTCATCGTTGTCGAGTGAGTCTCTCATGGCCTCTGCGAGAACGAGGATGTCGTCCGGGTGATAAAGTTCGAGTGAGATGACGCCGATCATCTCTTCCTGGTTGAACCCCAGGACACGGTCTATCGACGGACTGATGTACACGATCCGGTGGTCGGCATCTACGTGCATGATGATATCGACCATGTTGTCGGTCAGCATGCGCAGGTGCTGTTCTCTCTCGGTGAGCGCCCTCAGGGCTCGCCTGAGCTCGAGGGCCTTCTCGGCTTCCTCGACGAGCAGGGTCGCCATGCGTTTGTCCTTGACCACGTAGCCCGAGGCGCCAAGCTTGAAAGCCTCTACCGCGGTAGCTTCGTCACCGTGGCCGGTGACCATTATCACGGGAGGGCTGTCTTCGTATGAGTTGATCTCCTCGAGGAGCTCGAGGCCGTTGCCGTCGGGGAGTTGATAATCGAGGGTGATGAGCTCGAAGTCCGAAGATGCCAGCTCCCGGCGGGCGGCATCGCAGCAGTCGGCGACCTTTATCTCGCAAGCGAGCTTGGACTCAAGGAGTCGCCGCACGATAAGAGAAATGGACTTCTCGTCCTCGACAACAAGTATTCGTGGCTGTGGTTCCGGCTCCATGACAACCTTCAAGACCGGGCAGCGATCCAGTCAGGATGACTGAGTTCTACTACCGGCCCCCCCTGCTTCCCCATCCCCGTGGTCAGAATTGCGATATCAACACTTCGATTATACAACGTCTTTTCATGGTTTTCGGCACCCCGCATACTGAACGTTAGTCACCGACGAAAGGATCGCCCTTCGTTTTTCATGAGACCCGGAGAAGCACGGAAGACCGACGAAATCCGCAAGAGGCGGAGTGTGGTTACCAGCTGGATTCAAGCGTGCCGGTTCGGCTATTCTGAACATGACGGCGTCAGTAATCGCGAGGCGGGATCACCATAGACGTTAACCAGATGCTCTTCTACGAGTCGCTACGCTTCTTCATCGGGCCGATGATAAAGCTGAGCCTCAAGCTCAAGATCGAAGGCCAGGACAACGTGCCCGACCTCGGGCCGGCCGTCATGGTCTGCAACCACCGGTGTGCGCTCGACCCCGCGATACTCGCGTACTCGGTACGAAACCGCTATATAAGCTTCGCGGCGGCGGCGTGGTCGTGGAAGGTCCCGGGGTACAGGCAGCTCCACGAGTGGACCGGCGCTTTTCCACTTACGCTGTCCGGGGGCAAAGGGAATGAGGAGCTCGAGCGTGGATTGGAACTGCTGGCCGAGGGGGAGCTTGTCGGCATCTTCCCTGAGGGTGGAGAGGCGCTGATGGAGCCTGGCAAAGCCGAGAAGATAACCAGGTTCAAGACGGGGTTCGCCAGGCTCGCCCTGCGGGCAAGGGTGCCGGTGATACCGTGTGCCGTTATCGGACTCTCGGAGCGCAGGATACTCGGGGTCCCCGGGCCGTACGTCGAGATGCTGACCGAGAACGAAGCCAACCGGGAGTACTCATCGGTCGTCTACAGGCGGGCGGCCTGCCGTATCGGCGTGCCGGTCGACCTGGGCGAGCTCTACGATGAGCCGGTGACAAAAGACCTCCTCGAGCTCATCGCCACGAAAGTCCGAGCGATAGTGATAAAGCTCTACAACGGCGAGGATCTCGACCGGTTCCTCATCGGGGAGGTCCCATTCGACTTCGCCAACGAGCGCGTCGGTGGCGGCGACAAGCTTCTCTAGCGGTTACCTTCGAGATCGACCCACACCTGAATTCACCCTTATTAACAATTGACAATCTAGTCTAATAAATATAGAAATTAGCCAGGCGGCAGTGATTGTTCCAGGTTGATCATAGCCATCGGCAGGTTCGGGAAGGGTAGGCGGCCCATCGACCCAGGCTTCGACAACCTCTAGTTGAGCCGCATATTGGGGGCGAAGCTCGTGGTTATCAATCTGCGCGCTACATATCGATTGTCTCACCCTCTGTTCCTTCTCGCTCAATCGCTGGCGGGAATATGGTTCGGCGACAGGCGTTTCTCTCGAGGGGGCATGAGAGATGCGCAAGTATAAGCTTTGGCGTTTTAGACTGGCTGTCGTGCTCGGTGCGTTTCTGGTGATCGTGTTTCCGGTGGCCGGCATGGCCGGCGCCGCCGGGACCAACCAACCAATCCAGTACAACACGGTGATGACCCGCTATTACAGGTCGAGCGTCGACGGGGCTGTCCTGCCGGCCTCTGTGTACGTTCCGCAGAGGAGCACGAAGATGCCGGTGTGGGTGGACCTGCACGCGTTTGGCGGGATGGGCGGAATCTCAGAGAAGATGGCGGCGTGCGCCCAGTCGAACGGCTGCATCATAATCTCACCCTGGGGAAGAAACTACCATAGCTTCTACGCGGACGGCAGGGACATGAGCTCGAGCCCCGAGCCGCGCATCGTGGACGATTTCACAAACAACGCCGCGACCGGATGGAACAGCCTCATCGGCGACCAGTGGAAGGCCCTGGGAGACACGTATCAACAGCTCGACTCGTCGGACTCGTGGAAACTTTCAAGCCGCACGGGCTCGACCGGCTCTTTCTGCACCGCCAGCGCCGACATCAAGATGCTCGAGTCCTCCGACGGCGACGGCAACAGCGAATGCGCCGCGGGTCTGGTCGTTCGAAGGCAGGGCAACGGGGGTTGCTACCTGGTGGATCTCGACCGCGATAGCTCCAACAGGAAATGGGTCAGGATATTCAGATTCAGCGACTTTCAGTGGACCACGCTGAGTACGACGCGGCTTCCGGATACGTTCGACGTAAGCGCAACTCACAACCTCAAGGTGGTGATGTTCGAGGACAACCTGGAGGTACACGTCGACTACATTCTCGCGGCTGGAGCCCAGGACTCGACATTTACCTCCGGCGAGGTTGCCCTCGCCAGCTTCGGCGCAAAGCACCAGTTCGATAACGTCCGCATCCAGGACGAATCCCTGTACGGAGAGCGTGACATCCTCGATACCATAGACCAGTGCCTGGAGGAGCTAAACCCGGTACAGGGCCAGGGGGCCGGCATCGCCGACAGCTCGCGCGTGTTCCTTTCCGGCCAGTCGATGGGGGGTCTGGGGGCGTGGAACCTCGGGCTGCACTACCCCGATCTCTTCTCATTTATCCACCCCGCTTACGGATCCACCGACTTGATTCAAGGCTACAACTGGATCAAAGCTCAATACCCCGACCAGGACCCGAGTCAACCGGTAAACGGGCAGTACTTCGCGCGAGAACAGGATTCCAATATCGATGAGGCGATAAGGGCGATGAACAGCGGCACCGAGCCGGGCACCAGCACCTTGACCAACAGCGACTTCCACGAGAGCAGCGCGCGATACATCCTCGAAAATGCCCTCAACACGCCGGTTCGCCTGGAACACGCGGAGTACGATACCATCGTGCCCAATACGAAAAACCCGCTGACGATAAAGTGGCTGACGGCTGCCGGGCAATGGATCAAAGTCAAGGAAGGCTCGCAGAGGCCGAGCTCCAGCTACGCAAATAGCCAGTCGATCTGGCAGACCTGGTCAAACACCCCGGGACTGACCGGCTGCACGCCCGAGACAAGCCTGTACGATGCCGCAACCGGAAATCCCGGGCCGCTGGTGCCGACCCTGGGAATCTGGAACAACACCGACTACAGCGCGATGGATGGTTATAACTACGGGGCCCACTGCGCGGTCGAGTCCGACGCGAGCCTCGCGGACCCGATCTTCCAGTCGTTCTTGAGGCTCAACACCAGGTACGGCCGGAATCACACGGACCCGGACGACGTGGCATACAAGACGTACGACACCAGGCATAACCGGGCGTGGTGGCTCACGGTCGAGGCGGCATATCCCGACCAGGACAGGCCGGGGCTCGCGCGGGTACACAGGGACAAGGCCGGCAACGCTATAGCCATCCACGTCAAGAACCTGAAGAGCACGATTATCGATGTAAAACGCATGGGCCTGAGCACGGCGAGCGGCAAGCTCACGGTGAGCCTCGATTCAAACACGGCACCCGAGTCCGAGTTCAAGGTCCAGGATGACTACCGCAAGACCGACCTCAAGCTCGTGGGCGAGTGGTTCCCGGCAGAGAAGGGCGACTACCAGGTAACTCTCGACGGAAACCCCGTGAGCTTCGAGGTGACCGGCACGACCCTCACCGTGGCGAACGTCGACACGTCGAGCGCCAGGACGCTTGCGATAACCGCGCCGGCGGGTCTCGATGGCATGAACATCCTGGCGGGGGCCAACCCCGGCTTCGAGTCAGGAATGACCGGATGGGCCCCCGCCATGGACGGAGGCATCAACGGTATCCTCGAGCTAAACCAGGACCCCTCGCTCTCACACACCGGCACGAACTCGATACGGATAAAAGACCCAAAGGCAAACGTGGCTCCCTTCATGAGTTACTGGCAGTCGAACCCGGTCACGGTGAGCGTCGGCAAGACGTACACGCTTGATGCTTTCGCAAGGACCAGGGCTCTAAATAGCGTGGTGAGGTCTTACGAGAACGGCGCTTACAGCGCTGGCAGTAACTCAAACGCGGGCATAGCGTTGATGTGGCTGAAGGCCGACGGCACGATGGCGGGTTGGAACAACAGTACAGGGATACACGATACTACCGACTGGGCTCCTCTCGAGGTGGCCGCTCAGGCACCGGCGGGTGCAGTTCAGGCCAGGGCGGTGCTCTTCACCGTCGGGGCAAACAACCAGGGCATAAGCGGTAGCGTGTGGTTCGACGACGTTTCGCTCAAAGGCGAATCGGCCATGGCGGTCAACTCGATATCGCCTTCAAGCGGCACAAATACCGGTACGGTGGCCGTGACTGTCGCAGGGACCGGGTTCAAGCAGGGCGCCTCGGTCCGGCTGGAACAGGGCACCACCGTCGTCAGCGCCACGGACGTAGTCGTGGGCTCGGGGGCCTCTCTCACATGCAAGCTCGACATTAATGGAAAAGCCACCGGCAACTACGACGTAGTGGTCAAGAACCCCGACGGGCAGGAAGCCCGACTTACAGGCGGCTTTACGGTCAGCGCCGGTTGCGGCCAGGGCACCGGCGCCAGCATCTCGGTCCTTGCGGCAACCCTTGGGATACTTTCCCTTGCGGGACTGGGATTCAGGAGGCGGCGGAGCGGGTAGCACCACCCGCGCGGTTGGGGGAAGGAGCCGTTGCTTCAAGCAGCGGCTCCTTTGTTTTTCCGGGTTCGACCCACCAGTGGATCTACGTAGTCACACACTGACACGCCAGAACGAGTGAAAGAGCCGGGGCTTTCGGAGCCCCGGCTCTCGCTTATTGTCCGGTTGTGTCCGGCCTACAGTCCGACGATTGCGATGCTGCAGACGTTCTGGTTTGGTATCCCGCCCAGGTTGTGTGTCAACCCGAACTTGGGATTCTTCACCTGGCGCTCCTCGGGCCACAGGCCGAGCAACTGGTTGTACATCTCGAACAGCATGCGGAGGCCTGACGCCGCGATCGGATGGCCAAAGCATTTCAGGCCGCCGTCGGGCTGGCACGGTATCTTGCCGTTCAGGTCGTAGAACCCGTCGAGTATGTCATCGCAAGCCTTGCCCGGCTCGGAGATATGCAGGTCTTCCATCGTTGCCAGCTCGGTGATGGAGAAGCAGTCGTGCACCTCCATCATGCTTATCTCCTCACGCGGGTTCTTGATGCCGGCCTCCTCATACGCCTTGCTGGAAGCGCGCCTCGTGGTGAGCATCCCCGAGCCGTCCCAGTCGGTGTAGAGAGCCTCTTCGCCCGAGCTAACCGAGACCTGGATCGCCTTTACCTTCACCAGATCCTGGTTCGGCTTGATCTTCTTTGCGATCTTGGGGGTCGTGACGATGGCGCACGCCGAGCCGTCGCTCACACCGCAGCAGTCGAACAGCCCGAGCGGGTAGGCGATCATCGGTGCGCCAAGTATCTGCTCGACCGGGATAGGTTTGCGAAGGTGTGCGCGGGGGTTGTTGGCCCCATTCTGATGGCTCTTCCAGGAGATGTGCGCCATGGCCTCCTTGATCTTCTCCATGGGCACCTTGTAAGCAGCCGAGTACGCGGTCGCCAGTTGCGCGAACATGCCTGGCGCCGTGGCGTTCGGCCCTATCATGGCATATTGCTGGCCGAAAGCCGGCGAGTCGGGCAAGCCTCCGTACCCGGTGTCTTTCAGCTTCTCGACGCCGAGGGCGAGTGCGATATCGTAAGCGCCGCTCGCCACGCCGTAACAGGCCCCCCTGAAAGCCTCGGTCCCGGAAGCGCAGAAGTTCTCGGTGCGGGTGACCGGGATGAGCGGGAGCTTGAGAGCCATTCCCAGGAAGTTACCGCCTTTGCCTACGTTTATCTCGTCGAAGTGGCTGCCGAGCCAGGCTGCCTCAATCTCTTTTTTTTCGATGCCGGCATCCGAGAGGCACTCGGTGAATGCATCGACCGCAAGGTCCTCGGGCGCATCGCTCCAGCGTTCGCCAAACTTGGTGCAGCCCATTCCGAGGATTACGACTTTGTCTCTAATTCCTTCTGCCATTTATTCCGCCCCCTCTGCTACCGGCACGGCCTTCCAGAAGTAATCGGTTATATCTCTCAATGCGTCGTAGTACTTTACGCGGAAGCTGAGATCTACCGGGCTTCCGACCGCGAGGTCGTCGACAGTACAGTCCGTGAAGTCGAACAGGAAACGGCCCCCGAGGTTGAAGTTGACAGATCCGTATATCGCCGGAGGGTTGATGGAAGCCGCCAGCATATCGGAAGTGAAGCTCGCGACCTTGCCGCCGCCCTCTGAGAGGACGATCGGCTCGGACTGGTCGGTAACACCGCAACTCGGGTTTACACAGATGCGCTGGGGCGGGAACTGGACGGTCCCGCATGCCTTGCACTTGGAGCCCTCGAGGCTGAGCATAGTCCTGTGGGCCCTCCACATCAGGGACCAGCGCGTCCACTTCTGCTCTTCGCCGCGAAGGCCCGTATCGACCGTGACCATGCGACGCCATGTCAGGTACTTGGCGTAGTTGTCGAGGTCGGCCCGGCGGTTGAGGTTGCCCAGCACGCCACGGCGCGGCTTAAGCTCGTGTATCTTGTCGGTTACCTCGAAAATCAGGGCGTCGCAACCGCTGCCATAGCTCACGAGCAGGATCTTGTCCCCCGGCTTTGCCTCCTCGAGCGCCTTGACCATCATAAGCATGGGCTGTGCCGCGCCGGCGTCGCCGACCACCGCCTGCAGGCTGTCGACAACCTGATCAGGCTCTATACCGAGCTTCTTGTTGATGGATTTGCGCGCGCTTCCGAAGTAGCACGGGTAGATGACCTTGGCAAAATCGCTCAACGCCATGCCGTATTTATCGCAGATGCCGCTTATCACCTCGGGGATGAACTTGCCGAATCCCTCGTCGCGGATCCAGCGCTCCTCCCACTGCCGGTCGTACTTACTCTCGCTGCCCCTGAAATGGTCGACGAAATCATGACCGGTCGAAAAGGAACCTTTGAACTCGGCTATGATGTCGGTATCGCCTACCATCAGCGCCGCGGCGCCGTCACCGAACATCAACTCTTGTGGGCTGCCCATCGTGCCCAGCCTGCAATCTGCCGCCGACACCACGATGTTATTAGCCGTGCCGGCCGACACGCAGTCGAGCGCGGAGATCAGCGCGGTCGTGCCGCATTTCAGCGCACCGCCGAAGTCTGCGGTCCTTACGTCTTCGCGCATCGCGAGCGCTCCGGCCACGAGATTCGCGCAGAGCCGCTCCTTGTAAGAAGCAGTGGTCGAGGCGAAGTATACTCCGCCGATGAGGTCCCTGTTGAAACCTTTCGCGCAGTCGGCCGCGGCGGCGGCGGCCATCGTTACAGAGTCTTCATCGAAGTTCGCTACCGCCTTCTCCCCCTGGGCATTAAGCATGTTGGCGGGGTTAATCCAGCCCATTGAACCGAAAATAACCATCCGGTTCAATCGATAGCGGGGAACGTACCCTCCATATGAGCGGATCCCAACCATTTGATCACTCCCTTTCTGGAAATCTCCTACCGCACTATATGCCCGACAGTCACCATGGATTAATCGCTTGGTTCATCTAAATCCGCAAACCGGACTTTTTACTCCCTTACCCCTCGTATGGCCGCATACAGTCTCAACTACCGGAACTGGTAAGTCAACTTAATCAAAGTCAAAAACTTCGATATATGGGAACCGCTTCTTCAACAGGGCCTTGATTCGCTTCCGCGATTCGCTGTCGTTGATATGCTTTACCTCACTGACGGGAAAGCCGTTCTCGTTCTGTGCCGACTTCCATGAAACCAGGTAACCGGCAATGGCGACCATGCCTACGCCCCGTACGGTACAGCAGGATGTATCGAAGTGTGCGCCTTTCAGCGCGAAGAGCACCTTATCGTCCTCGAAATCTATAACGCCTTCCTCGAGGACCTTGTAGTAGCCGCCTATGCCTCGGATCTCTTCATTGATCGGAAAATGCACGTACTTAGGCATTCTTGCTCCCATGTGCGCCAAGGGTAACCGCGCAATTATAACCTTAAAGCGGCGCGTTGTTCCATTGTCTCCGGTCGGTCTTCCCACCCGGCAGCCATCGAAACCCCTTTCTCCCCAATCCAAGCCAGATCGCGTGGCACGGGGCGGTCGCACGAATGTAATAAGATTGATTTATTAACTCAATAGATATGGTGAACCGATAGCTCCAATGCACTCCCGTGTGCGAGAGACATCAGGGTGAAGAAACGGTAGACATTCCAGTGGACTACTTGCCATTTTGGCGGCTTGCCGCCGGCGCGGGGCTCCGTCAACCCGTCTCGTACTCGTAGAAGCCCCTGCCGACCTTCAAGCCGAGGTCACCGGCCTTCACCATGCGGCGCAGCAACGGCGGCGGGAAGTAATTGTGGTTGCCGGTCTCCGCATAGATGACTCCCGATGTGCCCAGGACCTCATCGAGTCCCATGCTGTCCGCGAGCTGCAGGGGACCTATCGGAAATTTGAACCCCACCCGCGAAGCCCTGTCGACGTCGTCGGGACTGCCGACCCCCGTCTCGACCGCACGCGCTGACTCAAGGATTATGGGTAACAGGATGCGCTGCGTTATCGCCGCCTGGCGCTCTCCCCCCTCCTCGTCCGCGCGTTCGGCATCGGAAGCCGGCACGAGAACGCCGCCCGCAACGTCGTAACCAACTCTGCTGCCACTGGAATAGTCGTAGAAGCCTCTCCCCGCCTTGCGTCCCAGGACACCGGCCGCGACCATCCGCCTCAGGAGCGGGGGTGGGTAGAACCTGGGCTCCTGCATCGTGTCGTAGATGGCCATCAGGGCGTTGAAGGTCACCTCGAGCCCCGCGTTGTCCATTATCTGCATCGGCCCGGGCACGCCGGCTACCCCGAACGTTGCCGCCGTGTCGATCTGTTCCGGAGTCGCGAGACCTTCTTGCACCAGCCTTATCGCTTCGATCGAGCCGGGAAGATTGGTGCGGTTGGCTATGAACCCGGCGTGGTCCCTGCGCACAAGGACAGTCTCTTTACCCAGGCTCCGAGCCCAGGCGTCGGCCATGTCGAAGGTGTCCTTCGATGTGAGCAGGCCGCCGATTATCTCGCACAGCCCGACCAGGGGGACCGGTCCGAAGAAGTGCGTTCCTACCACCCTTTCAGGCTTGCCGGCCGCTGACGCTATCGACGAGATCGAGATAGCGGAAGTATTCGTTGCAAGGATCGCATCGCCACCACAAAGTGCATCCAACTCGGCAAATACCCGCTTCTTGAGGTCGAGTTTCTCCGGGACGGCTTCGACGACGAGGTCCGCGTCCGCCGCATCAGGGAGGGCGGTCGTGGTTGCAAGGTTCTCAAGCGCGGCCTCACGCTGCGAGGGCGTTATCCGCTCCTTGGCGAGAAGCTTTCCCAGGGACCTCTCTATCTCGCCCATCCCGACCTCGAGCATGTCGCTCGTGATGTCGCACATTACTACGGCGTACCCCGCGAGGGCGGCCATCTGCGCGATTCCGTTTCCCATATAGCCGGCGCCTACAACGAAGACCTTTTCTATCTCCAAAGTGACCCCCTCTGTCGCGGCCGCCTCCAACCGACGGCTAGCCGGTGACCTTGGAAAGGATGAAAGCTACAAGGAAGCCTCCTACCACTGCCATCGCTTCGATCTTGTCATATACCCTCAGTGCGCGCTTGCCGGGAAGCCTGCTTTTCTCCGCCGACTTTGGAAGCCCGCTGAACGCCTCGGGTATCATGGTGTGTGTCACCATGGCGAGTATCGCGCCGGCGGCGACCGCGAGCATGAAAGCGACGAGGCTTGGTGAGCTCTTTCCGAAAACGGTATACCCGACGATCGTCGAAACGAAGCAGATGGCTGCAACGGCTGTCCAGAGGCCGAGCGTCTCTCGCACCGGATAGTGTCTCTGGTTTTCCATGGGCGGGTCGAGCATGTCCCTCGCGCCGGACAGGGATTCAGGAAGGTTGCTCAGGAATACCGCGACCATCATCAGGAATCCCAGGCCTTTTGCCACTACCAGCCCGATGCCGACGACCGCTGATTCCGGAATGCCGTCCAGCAGCGCTCCAAGCAAAAGTTCCCAACCAGAGCCGAGACGGTCGACGAAAAAGTCACACACGACGAACAATAGAGCGCCCGTAAGGAAGCCGAGTATAGCGTGGTCGTAGCCGCCTTTGCGAAAAGCGTCTTCCATCAGGTTGAAAGACAGCGTGCAGAGAAGGACGCCGGCGCCGAATGCCAGCACGCCCTTGTTTATCTTGGCGACAGCCCTCTGGCGCCGCTCGGGCAGGTCACCCAGCACGACGGCGATAATCGCACCGATCACGAGCGAGCTGCTCGCTATGAAACCGAATAGTAGCGCTTTCCCCATATAGCCATCTCCATCGAACGGGACCGCAGGTCCACCGTACGAGAACGTTCGTGCGAAAAACCAGTACGTGCATTATAAGCCACGTGGTCGTCCCGCGCCCCGGGGCGACTCGCCGTGACGAAAGCGTGATCACGCCGGACGGCGATACCGCGAGAGGCACCATCTAGTAAGGTTTCAAACCACAGGAACGGCATCTATCGCGTCGAATTAACAGGTGAATCTTGCCTTTCAGGATTCTCGATATGGGAACAGAAAAGGGCTCTTTGGCCCTGTTTGGAGTCTTAGATGGACAGTATCCGGAAAAGCGGCATCGATGTCGTGGGCGAAGTGCCGTGGGGAACACACCTGTGCCAGTTCTACACGACGAAGAACGACCTGCTGGACCTCCTCGTCCCATACTTCAAAGCCGGCCTCGAGAGCAACGAGTTCTGCATGTGGGTCACTTCCGAACCCCTCGCGGTCGAGGAGGCAGAGGAGGCTTTGAGGCGCGCGGTGCCCGACCTGGACAAGAGGCTCGAGTACGGCCAGATGATGATAGTCCCCTACACGGATTGGTACATGCGTGACTACTACTTCGACAGGCAAAGGGTTTTCAACGACTGGATAGCGAAGCTAGAGATAGCCCTGGATAAAGGGTTCGAAGGCTTGAGAGCCACAGGCAGTAACACCTGGCTCGAAGACGAGGATTGGCACAGCTTGACCGAGTACGAAGAAGCGCTCAACGACGTCATCGGCGACTACAACATGGTGGCCGTCTGCACTTACTCCCTCCACAGGTGCGGGGCCTTCGAGGTGATCGATGTCGTCGCGAACCACCAGCACGCTTTGATCAAGCGGGAAGGTGAATGGATCCTAATCGAGAGCTCGGAGCGCAGGAAGGCGCGCCATACGCTCCAGGAAGCGGAGAAATCGTTGCAGGAACTGTCAGATGACCTTGTCGTGTCGAACCAGGAACTCGAAAGCTACGCGCTCAATGTGTCTCACGACCTGAGAGGCCCGCTGGCGGCGGCTTCCCTCGCCACCGATCTGCTCAAGGAAGCGGCCAGAGAAGATGACATTGAGGATCTACGCGACGAGGTCGAAGATGCGACATCGGTTGTCCAGAGAAATATCAACAAATGCCATGGCCTCATCAACGAGCTGCTGACCCTGGCCGAAGCCGGCCAGAAGCCCATCCAGGTGTCAGACATTGATGTATCATCGCTGATTCGTGAGATAGCGGCCGTGCAGAAAAGCACTTTCAGGGACAAGCGTTTCAAGATGATAGCCGACGAAGACCTGGGGACCTTGCGTGCTAACGAGACCCAGGTCTACCAACTCTTTTCCAACCTTGTTATCAACGCGCTGCACCACAACGACCGTGACGACCCGGTGATAGAAGTCCACAAGATCGACGCGTCCGGAACAGGTCGGCACAGATTCGTTGTGAGAGACAACGGCTCGGGAATCCCGGAGGACCGTTTGGAAGATGTCTTCAGGGTGTTCAGCAAATGGGGAAAGGGCTCTGACACCAGGATAGGGCTCTCCATTGCAAAGAGAATAGTCGAAGCGTACGACGGCACCATCACCGTCCACAACGACAACGGCACCTGCTTCGAATTCGAGATAAGCGACGCTTCCTGATCCGAGCGAATCATTCAGGACAGCCGGGTGAGGTTGTAGTCGGCCTGGAGGTTCTCGAGGTCGTTCAGGATATATGCAAACGCGAGCCAGCTGAACCTGCCCCATCGCCTGTCGATGAGCTTGTTGATCTTGCTGATCTCTTCCCTGGGCTTCGCTGGAGTGCGCCCGAGGAGCAGCTCGCTCATCACGATCACGCTCCACGCGTCGATGGGGGCATAGCGCCCGAGCACGATTCCCGCGGAGTATTGACCCACACCTGGTATCGCCCTGACTCGCTTCAATGCTTCTTCATCGGGCAGGGCATCGAGCTCGAGCATGCTCATCGGGTTTTCGGCGAGGTAACGCGCGGCACCCGATAGCAGCTTCGCCCTATATCCCAGGTTGGCCCGGGTTCCGAGCTCGGCCGGGTCGAGCCGGGCGATCTTGGCCGGGGTAGGCCACATCATGACTTGCCTGTCGCCGAACTCGAGAAGGGTGCCGTAATGTTCCAGCACGCCCCACATCATCTGGCGGCTCCTCGACAGTTGCGCCATCTGCAGCGTGATGGTCAGGATGACTCGCCCGAACAGGTCATCCAGCCTGCCGATGCGCATACCGTACAGGTCGCGGACAACTCGGGTAAGGATCGCGTCTTTCTCTGCGAAGCTGTAAAAGGCACCGATGTCCATATCTTTGCCGAGACCGTGTTCGATGGTAGCCAGGAGGTGCTCTCGCATGCTGCTCGAGAGAGCCGACGCGGTGTACGCGACCGCCCTTACGACACCATCACCATCTGAAGATAGTTTGAGCCCCACCGGCGTGGCGCCAAGATTGAGCGCGGCCCATAATGTGCCGTCTTCGAATAACTCTCCAGGCGTCGACCAGTGCCACCCGGCAGGCTTCGCCACCGTCAATACAAAATCAAAAGGTGCCTCTACGTACGTCTCCAACTTTGCTGATTTCGCAAGTCGCCGTGCCATAACCCTACTCTTCGCAAACAGGGGTCGGACACCTTTTTACCCGGTGGAGCGTTTTCCGGGCGGAGCTACCTCGGGTTTGGAGGCGGGAGGCGAGGGAGAGGTCACGATGGCCTGGGGTTTGCCGGTCTCAACGGTGGCAGTGCCGTCCCCGCCGAGGTTGATGTTTATCTGCAGGGACCTGCCGATGCCGTCCTTCTCGACCCCGTTCATCAGTAGGTCCATCAGCGGGTCTACGAATTCCGACAGCTCCTCTTTTCTCTCGAGCAGGTGCCAGCGGAAGAATACATGCTCGAGCGTGCCCAGGAGGATGGAGCGGACGAGCCTCGGGTCTATCCCTGTCCTGAACTCACCGTTCTCTATACCCTCGTCGATGGCCTCGAGGAGGACTCCGCCGGCCTGGCGGACTACCGCGTATCCCTCGGTTTCCATGAATTTCCTGTTGTGTTTGAGGTTGAGGAGCACGAGGGCTGAGTATTCCGGGTTCTCTTTGTACAGGTTGAAATACCCGTACATGATTGCACGGATCTTGTTCTTCGCGCCGTTCATGAACGGCAGCACCGCATGCAGGAAATCAACAGAGGTCTGAGTGATCTCGCGTGGGATGGCAAAGAGCAGGTCTTCTTTACTGCCAAAGTACTCGTAGATGGTGGCCTCGGAGACCTTCGCCCTGCGCGCGACGTCGGAAATGGTCGCGTCATAGTACCCTTTCTCGCCGAACACCTTGAGCGCGGCGTCGATTATTGTCTGAACTTTGGCTCCGGACTTGGGCTTCTTCTCCACCAATGCCTCCTAATATCAGAGTTGCTATTGTTAATATACATTGTATCCTTGACATTGACTATATTATAATGCCAATTATTGAAGTACTTCTAAACTTTGGGGGGAACTGACAATGAGACACGCCGACGAGTACATGGAAAGCCTTAAGGAAATGGTTCCAAACGTGTACATGGGGGGCGAAGTCCTTAACCGCTCTGAGGTCCCGGGAAACGATATCCTTTGCGCGACGTTCGACCTGGCGCATCTCCCGGAAAACGATGGCATCTTCACCGCGACCTCGCACCTCAGTGGCGAAAAGATCAACCGCTTCTGCAACATCCATCAGAGCGTCGATGACCTTCTCAAGAAACAGGAGATGACCCGCATCGGAGCCCGCACCGTGGGAGGTTGCATAGCGCGCTGTATGGGCATCGACGCCCTCAACGCGTTGTCCGTCATCACAAAGCAGTGTGACATGGCGCATAACACCGAGTACCACGACCGTTTTCTCGCCTATATCGAGAATTTCCAGAAGAACGACACTGTCGGGTGCTGTGCCCAGACCGATGTCAAGGGCGACCGCTCGCTGCGGCCAGGTGACCAGGCAGACCCGGATCTTTACTTGAGGGTCGTCGAGAGGCGCAGCGACGGCATAGTCGTTCGGGGAGCCAAGGCCCATAACTCGTTCGCTCCGCTCGCCGAAGAGATAATAGTCACGCCAACAAGGTTCCTGCGTGAAAACGAGAAGGATTGGGCGGTGGCGTTCGCGGTGCCGGGTGACGCCAAGGGGGTAAAGCTGGTGGTAAGGGCCGCCAAACATCGCGACCGCATGCCAGAGCTGGCCGGTCTCCTGTCGGGTAAAGGAGAGTGCGAGTCGCTCACCATATTCGACGATGTGTTCGTCCCGTGGGAGCGGGTCTTCCTCTGCGGCGAAAACGAGTTCGGCGGGCAACTGGCCGTCCTCTTCGCGCTCTTCCACAGGCACAGCTACACCGGTTGCAAGCCGGCGATCACGGACATGCTGATGGGCACCGCCGCGTTGGTGGCGGAGTACAGCGGCATCGAGCGCGAGGACCATGTCCGAAGCAAGCTGGCCGAGTTTATCACCACGGCCGAGCTCGTCTACGGGTGCGGCCAGGCCGCCGCTTACAAGTCGGTCAAGACCCCGTCGGGAACGATGATGCCGGATATGGTCTACTGCAACGTGGCCCGCAAGCACGCGGGCGAATGCCTTTTCCACGAGTACAACCTGCTTGCGGATATCGCCGGTGGCCTTCCCGCAACGCTGCCGTACGACACGGAGTTCACGAGCCCTGAGGTCGGCGAACTTGTCCAGAAGTACCTCAAGCGAAAAGACGGTGTCAGCGTCGAAGACATCTACAAGTGCTACGCATGGATCGCGGACTTCACTTGCTCGAGCATGGCCGGCGTCCTCCAGTACGCGGGTCTGCACGGCGGTGGCTCCCCCATCATGGAGGATATTGCAATCCTGGGCACGTACGACATAGAGTCCAAGAAAGAGATAGCGAGGAAACTGGCCGGTATAACCAAGAAGTAGAATCCACGCATGGCCGTCATTCGCAATCGTCGTGGAGGACTCCATGATCGTCGATTGCCATATGCATTACGAACCGGCGCTCCTGACTGTCGACAGGCTGATCGCGTGCATGGATGCCCATGGCATCTCGAAAACCGCGCTGATCGCCGCGATGTCGGAGCCGTTCAATGTCGAGGGAAGAGCAGGTGAAGCAGCGGGCGACATACTGAGGAAGATGCTCGTTCGGACCAACCGGTTAGGTCGCATTTTCTACGAAGGAAGTCGGACAAGCAGTGGGTATTTCATCGCCCTCGGAAAAAAATATCGGATCTACGACTGGCCAGACAACTCTTCCGTCGCGGACGCGATCGCAAAGTACCCCGACAGGCTGCTGGGATGGANNGCTGGCAGAGATAGAGAAATGGAGCTCCAACCCCGCGATGATCGGCGTGAAAGCCCACCCGTTCTGGCATGATTATGCCATCGAAAAACTCGATACTGCCGCGGCCTGGTGTCGGGACAACGGCTATCCTCTGCTTGTTCATCTGGGAGGAAAAAGAGATAGCGGCGACTTTAGAAGGCTTCCCGAGCGGTATCCCGGCTTGAAACTGCTGTATGCCCATGCGGGCATTCCGTATTTCAAGGAACTCTGGTCATATATCAGGTACAAAGAAAATGTGTACGTCGATCTCTCCAGCCCCTACCTCGACGAGGAACTGGTCGCGAAGGCCGTTGAATTCCTCGGGCCTGAGAAATGCCTGTATGGAACTGACGGCCCATACCAGGTAAGGCCCAGGGGCCCCGACTACGACTACGGCCTCATCAAGGGCTGGGTCGAAAACGCTCCACTGCGTGGCGGGCACGACCAGGTCTTCTTCGAGAACTTCCAATCGATCCTGAAGCCTAGCTGAGCGCCTTTATTCCGAGTTCGGCCGAGATAGCCGCGGCGATACAGAAGATCAGGCAGACCCACATACCGAAGCCTGAGCCTCCCAGGCGGGTGTAAAGTGTGATCATGTTTATCAGGGCGAGAACCGCGCCGATGCCTCCCGCGACCTGCGCCGTCCTGGCGCCGATGAACATACCTTTGAAAAAGAAGAGCGCGACACCCGCTACGACGACCAGGCCGACCAATATCGAGAACAACCCCGTGAAGAAGAGGACCCCACCCCCGCTGAACCATACGAAGTTTCCACCCATCTGCCCGGCGTTCACCATATACGACCAACCGCTCGCGTT
Source organism: Actinomycetota bacterium (assembly GCA_003154635.1). GTDB lineage: Bacteria > Actinomycetota > Geothermincolia > Fen-727 > Anoxymicrobiaceae > FEN-727. The sequence continues at coordinate 20,025 of PMDX01000272.1, forward strand.
GAAGAGGCCTCCAAAAGATATCCAAGGCAGGAACGTCGATATGAGTATTACCAGGCCGCACGCCCCACTGATCGCCAGTGCGATAAACGCCTGGCTGTTCGCGAGAGTCCGCCTGTAGGCGCTCTGGCCTGCAGGCGCGGAGCGCGGATACTGGTAGCCGGATTGGCTGTGATGCTGCTGGTACTCAGCGAGCGGTGGCGGTGGAGCGATCTCGCCGCCGGGTCTTTGAGCAAACGCGTCACCCGGAGCGAAATATGGCTGGTCCGGCGGCACGTCCACATAGGGCTCATTGCCCCGCGGCTGAGCCTGACCTTGCCGCGCCTGGCCATACTGTTGCTGCTGGCCCTGGGTGGGCGTATCCCCGGCCGGCTGAACTGGTGAAGCGATGCGTCTGGTGCAATCGTCACAAAACGTGGTTCCGTCCGGCACCAGGGCGCCACATTCCTGGCAAAACATGTACTCCTCCAATAGTCGTCGCAAGTAGCATCGGTAGCAGGCGTTCAAATCATTATCCGGCATCCTTGCGCGCAGAATGGGATGTCCTGCCGAGGTATCGGAAACTCGACCGCTCGACTACTACGGGAGCAACGAGGGAAACTCCGCGATGAACGTCGTCCCGTTCGCCTCGTCAGAATCAAACGTTATTGTGCCCTTGAGATAGCTCTCGCTCAACAGCTTCATGCTGTAAGTCCCGAGACCCCGGTTGGCGCCTCTCGTAGAGAACGAACGCTGGAACACCTGGTGCTTTTCCTCCTCGCCCATGGTCGTTGAATTGTGAACCCAGACCCCCACCCTGCTGTCGCCGTAGCTCTTCACGCCGGCGCTCACGCCGGTCCCCACCGGGGAAGCTTCGAGCGCGTTCTTCAGCATGTTCACTATTGTTCGCCTGATCAGTCGTCTGTCACTCATCACGGTAACTCTCACCGAAGGGGATTCGACCCTTATGGATTTGCCCTCGGCGACCCGGTGTCTCGCCAGGCCCGCCGCCGCCTCCTCCAACAGCTCGTGCACATCCACATCGCTGAGCTCGACGGTGAGGTCGCCGTTCTCCGCAAGCGTCAGGTCTCTGTGCGAGGCTATCTCCTCGAGCAGCTTCTTGCTTATCCTGTCCAGATTGCCAAGCTCCTCTTTGATCTCGTCGTCGTCATCGCATGACTGCAGATAGTCCACGAGTACGTGGATAATGGTGGCTGTGTTCATCACGTCGTGGAAAAATATGCGCTCGAGTGCCAGCTTTCGCTTCTCGTGGCTGATATCGCTGATCCCGAGGATGATGTACCGGTTTTCGTCGACAATGAACGGAGTCGCGGTAACGCGCAAATCCAGGAAGGCGCTCTCATTGCCCAAATCGGCGATGATCCGGCACTCGCGCGTAACCCTCCGGTTGGCCTCCTGGCATTCGAGTATGGCCATGGCTGCACCACAATACCTGCAGTTCTCGGCGCATCCGCAGCCGCCGTTGTTGTCGTCTGAATGGACGCACCTGATAGCTTCACCGGGTCGTTTGCCCAGTACCTCCGTGATCTTCCCCATGCCGAAAGAGTCCAGGAGCGCCTGGTTGGCGAGCAGGAACTGGCGCTAGACGTTGATAATCCCTACGAATTCAGTCAGAGCGTTGAGGATCTCCCGGATGTTCGCGGCATTTGAAAGCGCATCATGCCCGGCATGCAGTTCTTCATCGGAAGCGCGTTCCGCTGGCGCGAACAACGTGTTATCAGCCATCATTCCTCCAATTCGGGGTGCGGCCCGCAGGGCCGGGCATCACCTCGATATTATAGTGTTTTTGAACTCGCTTACCTTGTCATACAACAATTCGTTTTGGCATCGCGAATTGATATCATGTTATTTGGAAGCTATACCCTGGGGGTCGATAAGATCAACGANNCTGATACGTGCAGGTTCTGCGGCAGCACTATCGGGCTCAGGACAAAACACGCCGTGCCATTATGGTTCCTCGAAGAGATCCAGGCCGATCTGGACAGGATAACCTCTTTCACCCTTCTTGACATCGCGAGCCTGAGTGACGGAAACTTCACGTTTCCAAACGTCATCGAGAGGCTCCACGACAACCAGACGGATTTCCAGGTGTGCGAGGATTGCAGCTCCGGCTGGGTAAGGGAACTCGATATGGAAGCCAGGCAGCCT
>PMDX01000211.1 GCA_003154635.1 Actinomycetota bacterium
AGGACGCAACAGCATAAGCCGCATGATGCGGGGGTGGGGGCAATGTCTGATTATCAGACTCCTTTCTTCCTGTTCGACCTTGGAAAGGTTCAGAGCAGGTACAGGCGAATCTCGGAAACATTTCCGGGAGCATCGATCTATTACGCAGAAAAAGCCAACAANNCAAACCCGAAAGACGTCATCTTCAGCGCACCAGTGAAGGTCCAGTCACACATTCGCGATACATACGACATGGGTGTCAATCTTTTTGTTTTCGACTCCGATGAGGAGCTCGCCAAGCTCGCATTACTGGCACCGGGAAGCAAGGTCATGGTGCGGCTCGCGGTCAGCAACGAGGGCAGCTTCTTCCCCCTCAGCATGAAGTTCGGCGCGCCGCCCGCGCAGGCTGCCTCGCTTCTCCTCGACGCCAGAGAACTCGGCCTGCAGCCCCACGGAATAGCCTTCCACGTGGGGTCGCAATGCATGCGCAAGGAAACGTGGCGCGAGGCGATGGAATCGTCGGCCGATGTCATGGCAACCCTTGAGGGCCAGGGGTTATCCTGCCGGGCATTGGACATCGGAGGTGGATTCCCCATCAAGTACAACGAGGACGTTCCGTCCATCGAGGAAATCGCCGAAGAGGTCTACACAATATTCCACGACAGGTTCCCGTCCGATATGAAGCTCATGATAGAACCTGGCAGGTATGTCGTGGGCGAGTCGGCGATCCTGGTATCAACCGTGATCGGCCGCGCTACCCGCGGCGAAGAAGAGTGGGTCTTCCTGGACGCGAGTGCTTTCCACGGACTGCTCGAGGCCCAGCAAGCCCGGGGGAAATTCCCGTACCCAACGAGAATCTCCCACAACGGACACGACAAAAAGAAATACGTGCTTTCAGGACCGACGTGCGATCCGGACGATACCATCCTCGCTGAAGCGTGGCTTCCCGAGGTCAAGATCGGCGACAAGATCTACATACTCCATACAGGTGCATACTCGTTCGTATACGCAACGAATTTCCACGGCTTCGCGCCGCCCAACATCCATATGATCGGAACCGGCGAGTCGCTGGAGAATACGTATGGCGAGCGAGCGCTCGAGCCCAAGTTCGTACCCGAATACGACGAGGAAAAACGTTACGTGGTCGAACAAGACGGCGAGGTCGCAAAAGTGTACTTCGGGATCAAGCAGGTTCCAGAGAAATGGATTTCACCACTATGGGAGCTTTATGAGGAAAGCTTCGCAATGGAAGAGTCGATCCAGGAGCAGAAGTGTTTCGACCGGGAAAGCTTCGCGGCTGCGTTGGTGGACACTGATTTTGTAAAGGGTATTCTGGCGGTCGACGATGTGCCTGTCGCTTTCATCATGGGCATCACCAACGTGGAGAAACTGACTATAGGCTACCTCAATCCGGAGTTCGTGCGAAATCGTTTTCCAGAAGCCTCCAGGGAGAGCCGCTTTGTCTATATTCCTTGCCTCTTCATGTCACCGAAGTTGAGGAATGCGGGCTTCGTCCGTCAGATGGTCACCGCGCTTGTAGACGCGGTCAGAGAGAAGAACTGGATCATTTCCATGGATGTGTGTGACAGCCGTTGGTTCATACCGGAGATTCTCGAGAAGATCAGCGGTGAAGAAGGCCTGCCACTGGAAAAACACCTCCTGGGAACCCAGTCATACTACGCCTTCTCCAGCCCTGAACCGGAGATCAAGGCGAATCCAATAGTGGAAGTGGATCTGAGCCAGGTTAGAAACTGAGGGTCATAGCCGTACCACCCTCCCGGCCGGAACTGATCTCAACCTCTATGCCCAGGCTGGCAGTCAGAAGGCGGACTATGTAAAGTCCGAGTCCCACACCTCCCACATGTGAAGGGTTCTCGAGCCTGACGAACGGTTCGAATATCTTCTGCCTCTCCTCTTGCGGAATGCCCTCGCCGAAATCGCGCACCTGGACGTGCGCGTTCTCTCCCTCCTTCCAGGCGCGGAAGATGACCGGCTGGTCCGGCGGGCTGAATCTGAATGCATTCTCCACCAGGTTGCTTAAGATTAGCTGAAAGTTGAGTGGGTCTGAGCTTATGGTCATTTCCATGTCACTCTCGATCACAAACCGGCTCCGCTGCTCATCAGAAAGATCTCTGGCAATGGCTTCAATAACGTCATTTAATGCCAATGGAACCTTGTGATAAAATCTTTGACCCTGCTCCAATTTATCAGCGCTCAAGAACTTCAACGTCAGGTTGGTCAAGCGCTTGCTCGCTTCGCTAATGCATGCTATGCACTCTTCCCTGTCGTCACGGTCCATCACCTCCCAATTTGACGAGAGCATGTCCACAAAGCCATTGATCACCGTTGCGGGTGTGCGAAACTCGTGAGAAGTGAATTTGACTATTTCCGATGCAAAATCTTGAGCTTTCTTGAGTTCTCGAACCTGAGCGGCGAGCCTGGTGGAGAGACTGTGGTTGTTGATGAATAGGCCGATTCGCGAGGAAGCTTCCGCGAAGAAAGCGATATCCGTCGCGGACAGGTTTCTACCGCTGATTTTGTTCTTGATCAGCAAGAAACCGATCGAGTCGCTTCCCACGGGGATTCGAGTACATGCAGCGACACCGTCGAGACTCATCTCGGAGCCCAGTGCGGCATCATCTGCGTCCAATGGTCGGCGGATCGACTCCTTGGATATGACCATACTGTCGACGTCGCTAAGCCATGGCAACATATCATTATCATCATCGACGCTCATGCTATTACCGATTTCAGCAACCTGAGAATAGCTGAACTTCCAGCTCCTCTGGCTCAACACTCCCGGTTTGATGACCACGTCTAGACCCTCAAGCCCGAGCGAATTGACGATCACTGACAGTACGTTCTCCATCCCCTCGGGGAGATTCGGATTAGAGATGAACCTGGTTGTGATGTCGTTCACCAATTCGTGCTGATCATACAATTCGGAGAACAACAGGCGAGACGACAACTGCCTGACCTTTTTCCATGCATCGGGAGCGATAAAGACAAGGGAAATAAGGACCAGGAACATTATCACGTACTGCGCCCACAAGCTGGCATGAACCGCCGTGAAAAACAAAAATAGGAGCAAAATGGGTATCGCGATCAGCACCGCCAATATTGCAAATACGCCGGTCCTATGCACGATTACGCGAGTGTCCAGGATGCGAAGACGAACTATGGAATAGGTAAGGCAAGAAAGAGGAATAAATCCACCAAGAAAAGCATAGCTGGCCGAAGAATCGTTTCCGAAAATCGCGGGCGCTATAAGGACCGAAACCAAGGAGACGGTCAGAAACCCAACCATGCCATACAAAATGACACTTGTCCAGTTGCGCTCAGCTCCATAAGATCGAGACCACCTCGCGACAACCAGGCAAATGCACACGGTAACTTCTCCGAACAGCATGACTGCTACGACCGTATATAATGCGCCGTTTGTGATCTTAATGACATCTTTGTTGTAAGTCGCCCGTTCTATCGCAAGCGGCGAGAAGCTGAGCGCGACGCTCAGTGCAGCGAGACAGATAAGCACACCTCGGGTAAACCTGGATGGGGTGCGCCCGAGGTAGAGGCTGATCGAGAACAGAAGAAAACACGTGATGCTAACGAGACCGGCTATGTAAGCCCAGCG
>PMDX01000227.1 GCA_003154635.1 Actinomycetota bacterium
ATGTGGCCCCACTCGGGAAAGCCCGGCGCGCCTTTCGGCCCGCAGCCCTTCATCACCAGGACGGTGTCCTTGTCCACCGGCAGGTCCATGCTGTCGATGGTGTCGTGCATCTGCTGGTAACTCTCGAATACGTACGCAGGGCCGGTGTGGTCGCAAAGGTGGGGCGAGGCGGCGGTCTGTTTGAGGACCGCCCCATCGGGGCAGAGGTTGCCGCGCAGCACGACGGTGCCGCCCTCGGCAAACAGCGGCCGGTGGAAGGGGCGAATCACGTCGCGGTTGTGGCACGGCGCTTCGGCGACATTGGCTTCGATGGCCTTGCCGTTCACCGTGATGCAGTTGCGGTGGAGCAGGGGCAAGAGTTCGCGCATGACGGCCGGAACGCCGCCGGCGCGGTAGAGATCGGTGATGCCGTGCGGTCCGCTCGGACGGATCGCGCAGAGAGTCGGTATCTTCTTGTTCCAGACATTGAAGCTCGAAAGAGGCAACTCCACGCCCAGCTCGTGGGCGATCGCAGGCAGGTGTAGCGCCGAGTTTGTGGAGCCTCCAATCGCGAGGTCCACGATCAACGCATTTTCCATGGCCTTGAGAGTCAGCAGCTTGCGGGCGGTGAGCTCTTCTTCGACCATCTCGACCACGCGTTTTCCGGTCCGCCGCGCGAGCAGCAGCTTCTCGGAATGATAAGCGGGCACGTTGGCAGAGCCGGGCAAGGAAAGCCCCATAGCTTCGACGAGGCACTGCATGGTGTTGGCGGTCCCCATCAGCTCACACGCGCCGCACGTTGCGCACGTCGCGGTGTCCAGCTTGGCGAGCAGATCATCGTAGTCCCTGTCGTTTATCGTGCCCTCTTTCATGGACGCGGAGAAGCGTATCTGGAAAGCGCCGGGGCCACCCGGCAGGAAGATTGTTGGACGGTCGAGCCGCGCAGCGGCCATGACCATGCCAGGGATTATTTTGTCGCAGCTCGCAATCATGACGAGACCGTCAAAGAGCATGCTTCGAGAGTATGTCTCGACGGTGTCCGCTATGAGCTCGCGCTGGGGGAGGACGAATCGCATCCCGGGGTTTCCCTCGGTCAACCCGTCGCAAGGGGCCGGTACGTCGAACTCGAACGGGATACCGCCGGCGGCGTGTACGCCTTCCTTGACACGCTCAGCGAGGTTGCGGAGGTGCATGTGGCCCGGGTTCATCTCGGTGAACGAGTTTGCCACGCCGATTATCGGCTTTGTTGTGAGTTCGTCGATGTCGATGCCGGTGCCTTTGAGGATCGTAAGCCTGACGATGCTGATCGGAAAGTCCTCCTGATTGAACATAGGCGCGCTTACAGGTTTTTTCATTTTCCTCTCCTTTTCGAAACGGCCGCGCGCCCAAGGCGCCGCCAAGAGTACCACAGAGAATTATAACGCCGTGCACGTGACCGGACGCGTCAGGCTGAGATTAAGCGGGTACGAGCGCAATCCCAGGATGCTCCTCATCACTTGGTCTGAGGGGGATGTCGAGTTGACACCTTCGTTTGCGCTGGAAAGAGCACTGGCCCGCATCGCCGATTGCAATGACGTTGAAGAACTTCCGGGGTGAAGCCGATAGAACCTCAAGCGCCTGCCGTTGAGGCTTCGGCGGCCTTCAGTATGGCGGAGACCATGTGTCCGTCAAGCGTGCCCCTCTTGATGAGTGCGCCTGCCAGTGCATCGACCGAAAGCCAGTGAACATCGATGGCACCACCGACCTCCTCGAACAACTTACGGAATTCGGGGGCATGCTTGTCCCCGAGCTTTTTTATCAGGGCCGGACCATGCTCGTAGTGGAGGAGAAGCTCCAGGGTGTTGGCAAAACGGGCTATGCCGGCGGGGAGGTCGAGATCGCCCTCACACTCCAGGTAGGCAAGGACGAACATCAGATCGTGGATTCCCCGCAACGACACCTGGGAGGCGATGTGTTTTTCGGCCGCGAAAGCAGCAAGGCCGATCTTCGCGCCCGATTCGACGGTATGCCTGTCCACGGTTGCGTTCCCGTCTTCGAGCTTGACCCACCCTTCGCCCAAATCGTCGCCATCGACCGAGCAGCCAAGTACCTGGTGGCCGAGAAGGTGCGCCATAACGGCATGGCCGGCTTCGTGATATGCGGTGATGCGCGTCTCGTCAGGTTGTATCATGGCCCTCCAAGTCTGCCGAACCGACGGCGGCCCGTCGCCTTGGGCGCGGAAGGCCGCACACCAACCACCAAACCCTCCCGCTAAATTGCACCCATATACCGGCTGAATCCCGGGGAGGACGTGAAGAACAGATCTGACCCCGGATGTTCAAGCTGGTGACCCAACGATAACATTGTCGCAGGCATATTGGGAGAGGTCGTATTTTTGGTAAAATGATTGGGCCGGGAGCCACGACTTCGCCTTGGGTGTTTGATTTGCATCCGACATACCGGGAAGGTGAAAGCAGAATGGAATACGACGAGATAATGGAGCGCCGCGCGCGATGTATGGAGGAGGACCTCCATCCGATCCCGGAGGACGCCCTCGAAAAAGTGAAGGCCGAGTTTTACAAGACCCGAGAAAAATCCCTGAAGCTCTACGAGGAAGCCCAGGCGTACATCCCCGGAGGGGTCGAGCACAACCTGGCGACCAGTCATCCGTTCCCCCTTGCTATGGATCGCGCCAAGGGCTACAAGATGTGGGATATCGATGGCAACGAATACATNNGGCAACGAGTACATCGACTACCTCATGTGCGGGGCGCCTATCATACTCGGGCATCATTACGACCCGCTTGACGATGAGATAATCAAGATAATCCAGGAGAAGGGGCCTTCCACCGGTCTCACTTCAGAGTATGAGTTGCTAGCGGCAAAGAAGATCGTCGAGCACATGCCGTCGGTCGACGTCGTGCGCTTCCTGCAGTCGGGCACCGAGG
>PMDX01000274.1 GCA_003154635.1 Actinomycetota bacterium
AAGCGCGACGACGATGTTCTTCCCCAGGTCGTGCGCGTCGCCTTCGACCGATCCGATCACGACGAGACCCCTCGTCACGTCTGGCTGGCCTTCCAGCGCGGGCCTCACGATCTCCATCACGTCGTTGAAGGCCTCGGTTGCAAGGATCACGTCGGGAAGGAAGTACTCCCCTTCCTGCCATAACTTACCAGCTTCGTAGATTCCCGCGACAGCCCCCTTCTGCAGGACGTCCCTCGGCGCCATGCCCGATTCCAGGGCCTTTCGGGCCAGCTCATCCGCCTTGACCTCTTCGCCAGCTTTCACAGCGTCGCTCAGCTCTTTCTCCAAGTCCACGGCATCCTCCACGTTTCGCCTGGAAATCCGGAAACCAGTGCTCGGACATTACTTTCACCCATGCCCCGGCAATCCTGCGCCCGGAAGTGATTCTTCTACCACGGAGTCACTTGACGCCAACATAGTAGAGCCTGTTGAAAGTAACCTGGACGAGGCCGTCCTTCGCGTCTTTTTCCATCTCCTCGCGGACAGCCCCGTTGAAGGCGTCGATGTAGCCGTCGTCGACCTCGGCATCGTAGTAGTCCCTGCACAGAAACCCCTGCGCGGCGCCGGTGTCCCAGATTCCGTACGCCACATCGACGGTGAAATCATCGATCTCGTGGTCAAGGCTGATATACGAGGTCTCAAACCCGCTCTCCTCGAATAAAGCGCGGTAGGCGTCAACGTCCTGCAGCTGGAACCAGGGCTGCTTCCAGTGGGCGAACACCTCGGCAAGCTCCGGGTGCTGAAGGGCGCCCAGGACCATCCGTCCGAACCAGGGTGCAAACTCAAACGTCGCCGGGCAAGCGATACCGAGCCTCCCTGGACGCTTCAGCGCTTCGAACATCGCCCGCATCGCCTTGCCCGCGTCCGCAAACCACTGGAGCGCCGAGTTGCAGAACACTATATCGAACTCATCGTGGTAATCGAGGTCTTCCGCAGCGACTTGACGGAACTCGATGTCGGGGTACAGCGAAGATGCTTCTTCTATCATCCCTTTCGAGATGTCGGTGCCCACCACGCGCCCGCCGGTCTGCTCCGCGAGCCACTCGGTGATGTGGCCCGGGCCGCATGCGACATCGAGGACCGACTCGTCTTTCCGAGCCTCGAGCATGTTGAACAGCCTGCTTGCAGCTTCCCTCTGGACGAGCGACTTGTTGCCGTACTGGTCCGATACCCTGTCAAACGTATTGATTGTCTTTCTCCTGTCTAAAGGCCGAGCGACGTTACCTCGTACTCGAACGCGTAGCCGTTGGCCGCGGCGGCCATTCCCTCCACGATGATCTTCATTGACCCCGGCCAACCCTTTTCGGAAGGTGGTCTCCGCGATTCAGAAAAGCGTGCGAAACCGAACGGGATTCAGGAATGCCGCGGCGAACTATGAAATGTGTCTTTATATGCATAATGTGACCGCTTTCCTGACATTTGTCATGGTGGCCTAGTGAAGAGAATATATCATCAAAGCCAGGTTCAGTAGACATTCGACACAGACGACCGAGGCTCGCAGGCTCACGACCACAAACCGCAGGCGCGCGGTGGTGGCACGGAGGCGCGCGGTGGTGGTTACCGCCGCGATCGTACTCGTTCTGCTGGGAGTAGCGGCGCTCGCCTGGGGATGTCGCGGTGGCGGGAACAGCGCGCAGGCCAACTACAACCTGTTCAAGGACCTCTCCGCCAGGCTCATCGCTCAATACAAGATCCCCGACGAAGGTCTCATCGAAGGTGGCAAGCTCATAACGTACAAGTCGAACCTGCGGGGCTGCCTCCCACCGGTCAAGCCGGTTGTCGTGACGAGTGGTAACCCCAATCTCAAGCGAGTGGCGCTGACGCTCGATGACGGGTGGAACGCCGACATGCGCATACTCGACCTCCTCAAGGCCTGGAAGATAAAGTTCACGACGTTCCTGATCGGCGGCAGGGGCGTGGTCGACACGCATCCCGAGTTGGTGCGGGCGATAAAAGCAGGCGGTGGCGAGGTGTGCAGCCATACGTGGGACCATTATGTGATGCGCGGCAAGGACGAGGCGACCGTGATGATGGAGATATGGCAGACCCAGAACGAGATCACGGGCATCACTCACCAGGTCTACCCGTACATTCGCTTCAGCGGCGGCGCCTACGACCAGCCCGCGCTCGATTGGACCGCGCGCGAAGGCTTCTGGGTGGTCAACTGGTCCGTCACCGACAACGATACCGCGGCCAACCCGACCGTCGACAGCCAGGTGAACACGCTCCTTGCCGGCATCAAACCGGGCGCTATCATTCTTTGCCACTGGGGTGGCCACAACACCTACGAAGTGCTGGCGCGCGCCATCCCCGAGATACAGAAGCGGGGCTACGAGGTGACCTCGCTGACACGGGTTCTCGAGGGCACTCCTTACTACCTGAAAGGGTCTACCGGCAAAGGGGCGAACAAGTCAGGCACACAGTGACGGTTCGGGGTCACGGCCCGCATCAAGAGTGAGGCCGCACGTGATACGTCGGGCGCTGGAAGCCGGTCCCGACCTTCGATACGGGAGTCGGGGATGCCAGCTACCAATGCCGAGATCTCGGGGATATTCGACGAGATAGCCGACCTTCTTGAGATCAGTGGAGCGAGCTTCTTCCGAGTGAGGGCGTACCGCAACGCATCGCGCGTCATCAAAGACCTTTCGACGCAGATCACGACCATCGCAGCAGACCCCGCCGCAAAGCTCGATGACCTTCCCGGCATCGGAAAAGACCTGGCAAAAAAGATCAAGACCATCGTCGACACGGGAGACCTCCCGCTCCGCGCCGAGCTCGAAGACCAGATACCGACAGGGCTCATGGATGTGATAAAGATCGCCGGGGTCGGTCCCAGGAAAGCCCATACACTATTCCTCGAGCTGGGTGTCAAAGACCTGGACACCCTTGGGGAAGCGGCGCAGGCCGGCAAGGTCAAGGATATCAAGGGGTTCGGGCCAAAGACCGAGCAGAACATCCTCGAGGGCATCTACGCGGTGAAGGGGATGGGAAACCGCATCATGCGCGCCGATGCGGAGGAGTACGCCAACGACATCCTGGAACACATGCGCGCGCTACCGGGCGTCAGGCACATGGTAGTGGCCGGTAGCTACAGGCGGCTCATGGAGACAGTCGGCGATCTCGACATCCTCATCGCATGCGATGAACCTGCCAGGGCTTCGGAACGCTTCATCTCCTACCCGGGTACGAGCCGAGTCATCGCGCACGGACGAACCCGCAGCGCGATAGTCGCGGGAAAGAACGTCCAGGTCGATATCCGCATCGTCGAAGAAGCCTCCTGGGGAGCCGCACTTCAGTACTTCACCGGTTCGCAGGCTCATAGCGTCGCCCTCCGGGGCATGGCTCTGCGCAAGGGGCTGAAGCTCAACGAGTACGGCGTCTTCAGGGATGGCGAGAAGATCGCGGGCGAAACCGAAGAGGGTGTCTACGAGGCGCTGGGCTTACCGTGGATCACCCCGGAGCTCCGCGAGAACCGGGGCGAGATAGCCGCGGCACTGGAGGACCGGCTGCCCGTACTGGTCGAACTGTCGGACATACGAGGTGACCTGCACGCGCATACGGACCTCACTGACGGGCGAAACACCATCGGTGAGATGCTGGCCGAAGGCAGGCGCCGAGGTTACCTGTACGTCGCGATAACAAACCACAGCAAGCGCGTGAAAATGGCCGGGGGCCTCGATGAGCGCGGCCTTATGGAGCACTGGCGTCAGATCGATCTGCTCAACCAGTCCATGTCGGACACGCACGCGCTCAAGGGGGTCGAGGTCGATATACTCGCGGACGGTTCGCTGGACATCGATGACGAAGTTCTCGCGCAGGCGGATTACGTTCTGGCCTCGGTACACTACGATACGAACATGACCCGGCCGCAGATGACGCGGCGCCTCTCAAGAGCTCTTTCAAACCGGCATGTGGATTCGCTTGCCCATCCCACCGGCAGGAAGATCAACGAGAGGCCCCCGTACGCGGTCAACATGGATGATGTCATCGCGGCCGCTTCGCGTTACGGCTCTGTGCTGGAGCTGAACGCGGCACCCCGCCGGCTCGACATTGACGACCTGACCAGCCGATCGGCGCGTGACCATGGCGTGAAGGTCTCAATCGCCACTGACGCTCACAGTGCCAAGGAGATGGACTTCATGCGACACGGTGTCAACCAGGCTCGCCGTGGCTGGCTCGAAAAAAACGACGTACTCAACACCCTCACCTACCGCTCCCTCATGAAACGCCTCCGCCGACACAACACTCTCTAGGAGCCCCGGAAATCGGGGAGGTGCGTTGTTCTGCGAACGCTGCGCGAGCTGGCGACCTCGCGTCTTCGCCAATCGGTTTTCGACGCTCGATATCCGACCTGAACATGGTAAGATCATGATGCCTGGAGGCGGACATGGGGAAATAGGAGGAATCATGTTCTGTAGCGAATGCGGCAACGAGCTACCGGACGATAGCCACTTCTGTACGCACTGCGGCGCCGGCACGAGCAAGCCGGGAGCGCCGCCGGCGCAACCAGGCAAGACACCGGAGACACCTCCTTCCGGGCCAACGCCCCCGAAAGCCGGCCCGACCGAACAAATGCCACCGGTGCAGTCGACGGTTCAAGCGGTTGCACCTCCTCCTGCGGAGCCTCCACCTATGCCCCCAGATATTACCGGCGCGGCTCCCTCGGGAAAACCGAAAAAGAGTATCAAGTGGGCGATCATTGGCGTCACTTCCCTGGTGGTAATCGCTGTAATCGTGGTCGTCTGGCTGTTCGTTTTCGTTTACGGGGGTGATACCGGCAAGGCGAGGGACCTGGTCAAGAAATCCGACGCGATAATAACGAAGTTGAACTCCAAGGGCGATGAGCTCGGATCATCGGCGAACGACCTGATGCACAGTGTCAAGACCTTCTCGAGCACCTCGGACTCCGAGCAGATGGCCGATAAAGTACGGCAGGAGGCCGGCTCGATAAAGTCCGACCTCAACAACGCGAGTAATGGGTACAGGCAGATCCTCAAGATGAACGGTGTCCAGANNCTGGACTACCTCGGCAGTCAATTCAAGGCGGCCAAGACGGGACAGTCTGTCAGCGAAGCGGAGGTCGCCGCTAAGACGACCGCTTTCGTCAGAAAGGTCAAGAGTCTGGCTCCGAACATCACCTATGTCAAGAGCGTGCTCGATTCGCTCAGAAAGGGACTGTAGAAGGGCCCTGCCAACCATTTCCCGTGTTCTCACTGCGACAATGGGCTCTCGCCAGCTGAACTGATTCCAGGCGCTACAACATCCAGGCCCTTCCAGAGGACACTCCCATCTCTGAAGCGAATGCCCGAAGCAGTCTATGCGGCGATCTCTGCCAATGACGCCATCCTCGCAGCCCTCCGCGGACTCAAGCCCTCCAGCGCGGACCACTAAGATGCCGCTGTTGTTTCTCTAATCCCTAGACCCCCCGATGGTATCCGTCCCCGCCCATGGTCTGTCTGGCCGTCTTGCGCCCATCCCGCCGCCCCCATTACCGCGGGGAGCAGGTACTAGTCGGAGAACCCCCCGATCGTATCCGTCC
>PMDX01000328.1 GCA_003154635.1 Actinomycetota bacterium
CCGAGCTCTTCGCCGATGATCGCGAATATGAAATCGGTATGGGCGTTTGGCAGGTAGAGGAATTTCTGTCTGCTCATCCCAAGCCCAAGCCCTTTTATACTGCCCGTACCCAGGGCTATATAAGACTGTATGACCTGGTACCCGGCCCCCCGCGGCGCGTTCCACGGGTTTATGAAAGAAAAAAGCCTCGCTCTCCTGTAAGGCGCCGCAAGGGCAAAATACATGGCGGCGGCGGCCCCGGTCGCCCCGATAACGGCAAGGTGCCTTCCCCTGGTCCTGGCGACCACGAGGAGAACCATGACCGAGAACAGGAGCACCAGCGCGCTTCCCATGTCAGGCTGCTTCAGGATAAGCCCCGCCTCGAGGAGGGTAACCACCAGCACCGGCACGAGCACGTGAAAGATCTGCTTAACCTTGTCTCCCTTTGTGGCGAGCACAAAAGCCGCAAAGATCACCAGTGTGAACTTCGCGATCTCGGTAGGCTGGATGTTCACCGGTCCCAGAACGAGCCACCTGGTCGCCCCGTATGCGCTCTTGCCCTTGAATAGAACGAGTCCAAGAAGCACAATGCTTGCGACAACGCCTACCACTGAGATCTTTCCGAGCTTGTGGTAATCGAATTTCCAGAAGAAGACGAGCAGAACCAGCCCAAGGCCGGCCCACACGAGCTGCTGAAGGAAGTAGTGGTATCCCCCGATGCTCTGCCCTATTCCGATAACCGAACCGGCTGAGAATACCATAACCAACCCCAGCAGGAGCATCGCGGCAGTGGGCACAAGGACAAAATATGCGGGCTCAGTTCGGGCCATTGCGCTCTTTGCGGCGTCAGTCCTGGCGGTGGTGCCTCGCCTTCCTGCCGACTGGCGACGCTTCTGAACGTTTGCGATATTGCCGGCATTCGAAGCCGCGGCGCTCTTTGCGGGCGCCGTCGCTCTCTTACGCGCCGCTGTCGCCGGCCTTGAACCAGCGGAGTTCTTTCGTGCCGCCGTCGACGTCCTCGCCGCAATCGGACGAGTCTTGCTCGATGCGGAAGCTCGCGTTCGCGTCTGGCTCTTTCGCGTCGCGGGACCGGACCTCGACCCGGAAGCCGCTTTTTTTTTCGAGGCCGCAGCCCGTGCTCCCGTCGCGCTCACGGACTTGCCTTTCATGGGCCTGCCTGAAGCGTTGCGCGCCGAAGCGGTCCCGGTACTTCTTGATGTGCGAGCCGCGGGCCTCAAGGGCTTGCGAGAAGCGGCTGACGCACTGTTCCTGGTCGTCGTACTTGAACTCCCGGGAGATCGCGTGGTCTTCCGGGAGGAGGGTGTCGTTCGCTTGCCGGTGGTTGCCTTCGCGGGCATCGGTCTCGGACGTCTGCTCGACGTGGACGTCGGAGTCTTTGAATCAGCCCTTTCCCGACGGGCGGCGTTACTTGCTGCCGTCACCGGTACTGCCCCTCTTGTAGTTGCCTACGGCTTCCTTGAAAACCCTGCCACGATCCTCGTAATCCTTGAACATGTCGAACGATGCGCACGCCGGGGTGAAGATGACCACACCACACCCCCCGGAGAGCCGGTACGCTTTTTCCACAGAGTCAGCGAGGTCTTTGGCAATCGCTAGATGCCCGTCCGCTTCGCCTCTGCAAACACTCTCGACGGCCTCGAGTATCTCGGGTGCGCTCTCCCCGACCAGCACGAGTCCGCGCATCCTCCCGTCCTTGAGCCGCGCGCACACCTCGGAGGCCACCTCCGCAAAATCGAGGCCTTTGTTCCGACCGCCCATAATGGCTACGGTAGGCGACTCGAACGACCGGAGAGCGTGCAGGGCGGCGTGCGGATTTGTCGCCTTCGAGTCGTTGTAAAAAGACACCCCGTCTATGTCGGTGACGTATTCCACGCGGTGCTCCAGCCCCTCGAACTTTCCAGCGGCTTCGCGTATCGCGTCGTGAGCATGCCCCATCGCAAGAGCCGCCCCCGTTGCCGCCATGACGTTTTCAAGGTTGTGCGCGCCCGCAAGCTTCAGCTCTAAGACCGACAGCACCTTACCGGCGTCGAACGGCGGGCCCGCGGTAACCCAACCATCCTCGATCCACACGGCGCTCTCCTGACGGCGCTTGCCGCTGAAACCTGCCCTGATGCCAACCGCCATTTTCGCCATCATGCGGCACGACTCATCCTCCAGGTTATAAACGAGGAAATCGTGAGAGAGCATGTTCTCGACAAGGCGCATCTTCGCCAGTCTGTACTCTTCAAAATCGCGATGCCAGTCGTAATGATCCGGCGCGACGTTGAGCGCGACCGCGACCCGCGCCCTGAACTTCTCGATGTTCTGTAGCTGGAAGCTCGAGACCTCGATCACGAGTACGTCCTCGGGGCCCACTTCGCCGTAAAGCCCGACCACCGGATTGCCGATGTTGCCGCACGTTACGGCACGCCCTGACCCTCGACCTTCCGAGAGTATCTCTCCGATGAGCTTCGTGGTTGTAGTCTTGCCGTTTGTGCCGGTGACGGCTACCATCTCGATACCATCGAGCAACCTGTATCCCAGTTCCAGCTCGCTCACGATCTTCAACCCGCATCGGCGAGCCTCGCTCAGCACGGGGGCGCGGTCAGGGACGCCGGGGCTTACCACGAGGAGGTCGTATCCGGTCAGGTCCGCGGGGACTTCCATGCCGAGGGACACTCGCACCCCTGCATCCCTCAGCTCTTTGACCATCGTCACCCGCAGAGGTGTCTCAGACCTGTCGATCACTTCTACACGAGCACCAAGGCCAATGGCCGTCCGCGCAGCTGCGGCTCCGCTCATCCCGAGCCCGACGACAAGGACCTCTTTTTCCGCGAGGTCTATCATCACGGCACCCTGGCAACAAAATCGACGTAGAAGATCGCGAAGCCCGCTAGCACGCAGAACCCGCAGATGATCCACAGGCGAACCATGACCGTAAACTCCGACCACCCACCGAGCTCGAAGTGATGATGGATGGGCGCCATCCTGAACACCCGTTTTCCTTTTGTCAGCTTGAACACTCCTACCTGGATGACTACGGACATTGTCTCTATGGCAAAGAGTCCTCCCAGGATGAGGAGCAGGAACTGCGTCCTTGTTATCAACGCGATCGCGGCAAGAACGCCACCAAGGGCAAGCGAACCGGTGTCACCCATGAATATCTTCGCGGGTGCCGCGTTCCACCACAGGAAACCGACGCACGCGCCAAAAACGGCACCGCTTAATATGGCAATGTCGAGCGCGGGCTGCCCGGTAAACGGGTAGAACCTGGGATGCTGGCTTATCGGGTGCCTGAACATCGTGAAAGCGATGAGAAGATAAGCGGCTGTTACGAGTATCATCGAGCCGCTCGCCAGCCCATCGAGACCGTCGGTGAGATTCACCGCGTTGGACTCGGCCGAGATCATTATGAAGACCCATAGAAAGAAAAAGATCCCCAGTGACGGGCCGAACGTGCCCCCGAGAAAGCTGAATTTCTCGGGCAGCGCGGGATGCCCGGCGTACGACAGGTTCGTCACTGCCAGGGTAAAGCCGACCGCGATAAGGAGTTGCCCGAGGAACTTGATGGAAGGCTTCAGGCCGAGAGAGCGCTTCTTCCTGATCTGTATGAAGTCGTCGACAAATCCAAGCACGCCGCAGGCTACCATGGTACCCAGGACCGCAAGACCTTCGGGTGTCCGTTTCGAGAGCAACAGATAGCCCAGGCATGTGCCCAGCACTATCAGCAATCCGCCCATTGTCGGAGTGCCTTTCTTAACGAAGTGCGCGTGAGGCCCGTCTTCTCTGATTGGCTGTCCGACATTCCTGCCGCGCAGTATCTTTATCAGCACCGGAGTCAGGAACAGGCAGACAAAACCAGCGATCATCGCGGCCGCAAGCACCCTATACATTCGCGACCAACTTCTCGCGCGAGAAGCAGGGCTTTCCCAGCTTCTCGACAATTGATTCGAGCCCTGCGACCCGCGACGCCTTGATGAGTATCACGTCTTCGGTCTCAATTATCTTTCCAAGAAGCCCTGCCGCTTCGTCGGGACTCTCGCACCTGAACACGCTGCCTTTCGGCATGCCCTCTGCAACAGCAGCCGAAGCGTAGTAACGCGCGCGCCTGCCAACGGTGACGAGCAGGTCCACATCGTTGCTCGCCAGGTACCGGCCGGCCTCCTCGTGATAATGTCGGCTATCCTTGCCGAGCTCGGTCATGGCACCAAGAACGGCGATGGTACGCCTCCCAGACCCTATCTCTGTCAGGGTCTCTATCGCGGCGTTCATCGAACACGGATTTGCGTTATAGGCGTCGCTGATTATGGTGCAGCCGTTCGATTCGACCACCTCGGTGCGCCATGGGCTGAGTATTGCTCCTTTGAGACCCCTCGCGATCCGGGACGCGTTCATTCCCATCTGGTGAGCGCATGCCGCGGCGGCTACCGCGTTCTGCACCTGGTGGCGTCCCACAGCGGGCAGGTTGACACGGACTTCAAGCCCGGGGCCGTGGAGCACGAACGAAGGGCGTCCACCCGCGTCGAGCTTAATGTGCTCGGCGCGATAGTCGGCGGACCGCCCGTGACCGAACCTTACAATACGAGCCTTGGTCTGTTTTGAGATGTACCTTGTCCAGGGGTCATCGCCGTTGAGCACCAGCACGCCCTCCTCAGGCACCGCACGCGCGAGCTCCGCCTTTGTCCCGGCAACGACCTCCTCTGTTTTGAACAACTCGAGATGCCCGGGGCCGACGTTCGTGATCAATCCGAACTCAGGCTTCACGATCTCGGCCAGCCGCTTTATGTCGCCCGGGTGCCTCGCACCCATCTCCGCCACCAGCACCCTGTCTTTTTTCTCGGCTTGAAAGATGGTGAGTGGGATGCCGACTTCGTTGTTATAACTGCCGGGGGAAGCGGCGACGCGACGCCCGGTCGAAAGCACCGAGACAAGGTAATCTTTCGTGCATGTCTTGCCGGTGGTGCCGGTTATGCCGACGGCTACAACGTCGAGTCCCTCTCGCACGAACTTAGCGAGATCACCCATCGCCGTGAGGCTGTCCCTTACGAGTACCAATGGAAAATCCGGGAATAATCTTCGGAATGGAGTGACGTTGGGATTTTTGCGTTCGACGATCGCCGCCGTCGCTCCGGTGTCAACCGCCTGTTCGATAAACGCGTGTCCATCGAATCTCTGACCTTTCAGCGCGATGAACAGGTCTTTTCCTCCGAGATCCCTGGTGTCCGTACCGACGGTTCCAACAGTGAGCGCGCCATTTCCTTCGAGAGTGCCGGCGGTCGCTCGCGCGACCTCCCTCAGGCTAACACTCCGCACCCGTTACCTCCTTCAGACATTCTCTGACAACCCGGCGGTCGTCAAATTCGATGATCCTATCCGAAAAGATTTGGCCGCTTTCGTGGCCTTTTCCTGCAACCACCACAAGGTCGCCCGGGCGCGCCTCTGAAAGAGCCTTCTTAATGGCCTTTCGTCTGTCCACCTCTACCGTGTAGCGTTCGTACGGATATCGGTCCCGCACGCCCTCCACGATCATCCCGATTATCTCCGCCGGATCCTCGCCCCTCGGATTGTCCGAGGTGATAATGCAAAGGTCCGACATCTCGACGGCGGCCCTTCCCATGAGGGGCCGCTTGCTCCTGTCCCGGTCGCCACCGCACCCGACTACTATTATTACCCTGCCTCCAGAGACCTCGCGGCACGCTTCCAGGAGGTTGCTTACTCCGTCTGGCGTGTGCGCGTAGTCAACGATGGCCGTGAAATCTTGACCGCACTCGATATTCTCGAACCTGCCGGGTACGCCCGGCAGGGTCTCGAGCCCCTCAACGATGCTGTCGTTATCCACGCCCATCTGGAAAGAGACACAAGCCGCCGCAAGGCAGTTATAGACGTTGAATCGACCCTGCAGCTTCGTCGATAGAGGCATGGACTCCTCGCCGAACAGTATCTCAAACCTATTTCCGGTCGATGTGACTTCGACTCCTACCGCGCTGACGTCCGCTTTTTCGTCCAGGCCGTAGCTTCTGGTGGGCTGAGATGTCTCGTGCAGAAGCCTTCTGCCGAACGCGTCGTCATAGTTGATCACCGCGGTGCGCTGAACGCCGAACTCCTCACCCTCGAACAACCTCTTCTTTGCGCCGAAGTACTCCTCGAGAGAAAGATGGAAATCCAGATGGTCCTGGGTAAGGTTCGTGAATACTACCACCTCGAACGCGCACCCGCTGGCGCGATGCAGTTCGAGCGCGTGCGANNGAAACCTCCATCACCGCGACCTCAACGCCCGCGTCGACCATACGGCGCAGGAATGCCTGGAGGTCGAGCGATTCCGGCGTGGTCCTCTTCACGGGCTCGACGATATCCCCTATATGGTTCTCCACGGTCCCTATGAGGCCCGTTGTCATCCCGGCTTTCTTGAAAATGTTCTCTACTAGAAAGCCGGTCGTAGTTTTGCCGTTCGTTCCTGTCACGCCGATGAGCCGCAACTTCTTTGAAGGCTCGCCATAAAACCTGGCCGCGCAGAGAGCGAGGGCCAATCTCGTGTCGGGCACTTTCACTCGTGCAATGCCCTCGGGCACTTCCACGTCCAGGTCTCTTTCCACGAAAATGACCGATGCCCCGCGTTCGACAGCGTCGCCGGCGAAGAGATGTCCGTCCGTCACGAGACCCTTGATACAGAAAAAGGCGTTTCCAGCCTGAACTTCTTTGCTGTTGTAAGCCAGGCCTTTTACTTCAATGTCTTTCGGCCCCGAAACCCTCTTTTCTTCAATAATGTCTAGAAGCTCTTCTAATCGCATTTCTTCCACCCGTTTCTCGTTTACTGCCTGTGCGTCCATCCACCCTTTTAGGCCTCGGCCATATCAAAGTCAAGAAACGCCTATCGTCTTTGTGGAGGCCGCACTTCACTACCTCAATCGNNTCAATCGTTAATCTTGCTGTCTCCTGCATTCTGCTGTCCTCCGTTGGCAGGTTGGCCTGTCCAGCTGGGTGGTATCTTAAGATGCTGCAGGCTGAACCCCATAATCTCTTTGAACACCGGAGCGCTCGTCTCACCGCCAAATATCGGTGTCGGCTCGTCTAACACGACCATGCAGACCAGCCTCGGTTTCTCCGCGGGCGCGAAACCCACAAACGTTCCCATATATGTCTTTGTGTATCCTCCTCCGCCTTTCGCCGGCTTTGCGGCCGTTCCGGTCTTGCCCGCCACG
>PMDX01000124.1 GCA_003154635.1 Actinomycetota bacterium
CTTCTTTGTTATTCTGTTGTATCCTTTGTCTTTATGCAAGTGCAACGGGGTGCGGCCTATCATAAATGTACCTACCGAACGGGTGGAAGTTGAGTGATGGTTCAACAGACCTGTTCAATGCAACCCCTGCTTGATCCACATTCCCTCAAGGAGGAGAGGTCAGACTCGCATTCCGAGTCTGGCTTTGAGCTCGGGGCTGTAGGAGTCGCTGACGTTGAGCTGGGTCTGGGCATCGTCGCCCATAACGATAATCATGCGTTTTCCGGCTTTCTGAACGACCTTTCGGACGTGAGAGATGTTGACGATGAAAGACCTGTGGATGCGCATGAAGCCACGATCGGCCAGGCGCGATTCGATGTCGCCTATCGAATAGTCAGCCAGGAATCCACGCTTGCGGGTGTGGACGCGGCAATACTTTCCGGCGGCTTCAAAGAAGATGATCTGTCCGAGGGGTAGCAGGAAAGTATCGCCACCGACCTTCAGGGGAAGGCGCTCAAGAGGGGCTCCCTTTTCCTCTTCGTCCCTTATCTCTGCCGCTCGCTGCAGGATGTTGTTGACACGTACTTCGAGCTCCTGCGCCTTGAACGGCTTTACCATGTAATCCTCGGCGCCCCTGAGCCCTTTGACTACTGTCGCCTCGTCGTCGACGCTGGTAAGGAAGAGGATGGGGATGTCCCGTGTAGCCGGCTCGGAGCGCATCTCGAGCATGACATCGAGACCGCTCATCCCGGGCATCATGATATNNCTTCCAGCCCGCTCATCCCGGGCATCATGATATCCAGCACTACCAGGTCGGGCTTGTCGGAATTGACTTTCTCCAGGGCTTCCTCGCCGCTCATCGAAACATACGTGTCGAACCCCGCCGTCTTGAGTATGGTCGCAACCAGCCCGACGATTATTTCGTCGTCGTCAACGACAAGGATTTTCTTTGGTGTGCCGCTTTCCGCCACTCTACCCTCGTTTTCGTCTTTCCGCCACTAGATCCAAATACAACCCAATCATAGCAAATTGCTTTAGTGCCCGCAGGTTAATTACCGATATTAGCAATGAGGCTGCAGGTGCAGCCATTCTTGTTCTCGAGATCGAACCGGGCTGTTTGCTTTGGTTCGGTTAGGCTGGGGCCGGACATGAGTATCAGGCTAAAGATAATATTGATGATCGGTACCGTGGCGGTTTTCGCGATGCTTCTCGGTACGCTCGTGTTCTATCCCTCCATAATGGGTGGTTTCTCGAAGCTCGAAGAGGACCAGATGCGGCAGAACGTGGAGCGAAACGAGAGCGCGCTTCAGTTCTACTGCATGCAGCAGGGTACCAATTGCGAAGACTGGGCGAATTGGGACGACGCCTATGCATTCGTGCAGAACGGAAACCAGGCGTTCATCAACGCGAACCTGGAAGGCAGTGCTTCTTTCAATTCGCTCAATATCAACCTGATAATCTTCGTCAACAGGCAGGGTGGCACACCGTACGCGGGCGAGTACAACAAGTCGACTGACCGGGTGGAGGCGGTATCGCCGGCGACCATGGAAGCCCTTCGCGCTGGTGGGGTCATCCCCGCCGAGCCCCGTGTGGAGAGCAAGAAGAACGGGTTGATCCAACTCCCACAGGGTCTGGCAACGATTGCATCACGATCGATCCTCAAGACGGACCTGTCGGGGCCGCCCGAAGGCACGCTGGTGATGGGAAGGTATTTCGATCAGGTCGACGTCAGGCTCCTTGCCGCCATGACCAGGACTCAACTCGACCTGTTCCCGCTTCAGGCAGGCAAGATGCCGGGTGACGTTTCGGCGGCGGACAAGAGGGCGCTCGCAAAAGATGCTCTGGTGACCAAAGCTTTGAGCAAAAAGACCTTTGCCGGTTACGGTATGCTCAAGGATGTCTCGGGAAAGCCCGTGGCCATGATGAAAGTCACCGCGAACAGAGACATAAGCAACCAGGGCATGAAGAGCCTGTTCTATTTCTTCCTGACTTTCGGGATTATCGGAGCCGGCGCGTTCGTGCTGATCGAACTCCTTCTCGAGCGTAGCGTGTTGAGCCGCATAGCCGGGTTGGGGAGTCAGATAGGCCACATCAGCGAGGGTGGCGGTGACGGGCCCGTCAAGAGCGAGAAGGTGTGGGTCTCCGGCCACGATGAGATCTCCAGCCTTGGCAATAGTATCAACTCGATGCTGAACAGGCTCGACGATGCACAGGATCGCGTGCTCGCCAGTGAAGCAAGGTTCCGGGACATAGCGAGCAGCAGCGCCGATGTCATGTGGGAAACGGACGCGCGTGGGAACTACACTTACTGCTCTGAGCGCATCGAAGACCTGCTCGGCTTCCCCCCCGAAAAGGCGCTCGGCAGGCATTTCACGGTAGCGTGGCCCGACGAGGAGAAACGGCGCGCTCGCAAGATGCTGGAGATGATCGCCCTCAAGAAGGAGTCGATCATTGACTTGGAGGTCAAGTCCCGGCGCAAAGACGGCAGCGAGGCGATCATCCAGGTGAGCGGCGTACCGGTACTGGACGCGGACGGGGCGCTCAAGGGGTACAGGGGGGTCGCGAAGGACATAACGGTACGCAAGCAGTTCGACAAGGAGCTGGTGGAGAGCGAAACGAGGCTCAAGACAATTCTATACGCCATACAGACCGGAATACTCCTGATCGACGCGGAGACCCACGTGATAGTCGATGCGAACACCGCCGCGATCCGTATGCTGGGCTACACCAAGGAGCAGTTGATCGGCTCGGCCTGCCACAACTATATCTGCACGACCGAAGAGGGAAGTTGCCCGGTGACGGATCTCGGAGAAACGCTGAACAATGCCGAACGCATACTGCTGAACGCCAGGGGCGAAAGGAAGCCGATCATCAAGACCGCCGTCAAGGCGACTATCGGCGGGCGCGCTTACCTCGTCGAGAGCTTCATGGATATAACCGAGCGGAAGCAGGCGGAGAAAGCAGTCGAGAGGGCAAAAGAGGCGGCGCTTGCCGCGAGCCGGGCCAAGAGCGATTTTCTGGCAAACATGAGCCACGAGATACGGACGCCGATGAACGGCGTCGTAGGAATGATCGAGCTCCTGCTCGACACCGATCTCAACCCCGAGCAGAGGGAATACGCCGAAGCCGTTCGCAACTCCGGAGACGTCCTTCTCACACTGATCAGCGATATCCTGGACTTCTCAAAGATAGAAGCCCAGAGGCTGGACCTGGTGATAGCTCCATTCGTTTTTCGCGAGAGCCTGGGGTCCACGATGAAAGGCCTTGCCGCGCGCGCGTATGAAAAAGGCCTGGAGCTGGTCTTCGACGTCGACCCTGAGGTGCCGGAGAACGTCATCGGAGACGTCGGGCGTCTGCGGCAGGTGCTGATAAACCTTGTCGGGAACGCCATTAAGTTCACAGACAGGGGAGAGGTGGTCGTCAAGGTCGAGCTCGTGTCGATGGACCAGGATCGAGCATCCGTCCTCTTCACCGTATCGGACACGGGCATCGGCATAGCGCGCGAGAAGCAGGAATCGATCTTCGAGGCGTTCACCCAGGTGGATTCATCGCCGACGCGCGAGTTCGGAGGGACCGGATTGGGGCTGTCGATATCTTCCCAGCTGGCAAAGCTCATGGGAGGACGCATCTGGCTCGAGAGCAAACTTGGGAAGGGTAGCACGTTTCACTTCACGACACCTCTTGAGATCAGCTCGCAACCTGCGCCATCCGAATCGCGTCCAATGGTGGAGAAGATAGACCTCGGAAGCCTGGAGACACTCATCGTCGACGACAACGCCACCAACAGGCGCGTGCTTTGCAGGATGGTTGAGAGCTGGGGCATGAAACCCACGCTTGCCGAGGGGGGCTACGAGGCGCTCGAGGCGCTCGAAGCTTCAGCCTCTTCCGGAAGGAGCTTCAATCTGATCCTGCTCGATGCGCGTATGCCGAAGATCGATGGCTTTGAGGTCGCGGAGAAGATCAAGCAGCATCCCGTTCACCGCTCGGCTGCAATTTTGATGCTGACTTCCGCCGTCATGCCGGGAGATGGGGAACGGACGCAGAAAGCCGGCGTTACCATGTCGCTGACCAAGCCGGTAACTTCATCCGAACTTCTGGACGGGATCGTCAAAGTGATGGGTAAATACGCGACGGTGATGCTGAGGGCCGGAGACTGCGACGGGGAAACGCTCAAAGACACCGGCTCGCGACGGAAGCTGCGCGTGCTGCTTGCCGAGGATAACGAGATCAACAGGCTGGTGGCCGAGCGCATGTTGGAGAAAGACGGTCACTACGTGACCAGCGTCACTACCGGGACGGAGGTGCTCGAAGCACTGCGATGCGGGCGCTTCGACATCGTGTTTATGGACGTTCAGATGCCTGAGATGGACGGTCTCGAGGCTACAGCGAGAATACGTGAGGAGGAGAGGCTCGCAGGTCGACATCTTCCGATCGTGGCAATGACCGCGCACGCCCTGAAAGGGGATAAGGAGCGATTCCAGGCCGCGGGGATGGACGGTTACCTGCCGAAGCCCGTGAAGCAAATGGACTTGATTGAATGCATCAACGAATTTTTCCTGAACACGTCGGGCGGGCAACAGCCCGACGGCGCCGGTAAGCCGGAAGATGACGGAAGCCCCTCAATAGACGAGGCTGCGTTCTACGAACTGATGGGTGGGGACAGGACGCTGATGGAGGAGGTGGCGCGACTCTACGTTAAAAACTACTCCATCCGCATCGAGCTGCTCAAAGACGCACTTGAACTGGATAACGCGCAGTCAGTCAGGCTTGCCGCTCACTCAATCAAAGGTGCGGTTTCGAATATGGCTGCGCCGCATGCCACCGAAGTCGCCAAGAAGCTCGAGAAGCTGAGCGGCAAGGGAACTCTAGACGGGGCGCTTCCTCTGTTCGAAGAACTAGAAGCCGAGATGGAAAAGATCGCGGCTTATTTCTTAGAGAACGGGTACGCGAGCCCCGAGTGACCTGAAAAAGCTACGCCGCATACCGCCGGCAGGTGCTCTTCTTGCGTCCGGCCCTACTGGAACACTTCGGCGGGGGCATCTGGATGGTCCGAAGGCACCACCGTGGTCCCGAAATCAACTACCGTCCAGCTTTCGTTCTCTTTCTTCAGAAGCCACGTAGCAACGTCAGTAGATTTGTCTGTGGGCTGCAGGTCCACCCTGGCCCAGTCATCGACGACTTTGACCGTGAGGACGCTCAATTCTCCGATCGAGGGGTTGTTTGCCCGGGCGCTTGCCATCGCGGCGTTTATCGCACCGTTTACGTTGGAGTCGCTGCTCGGTGAGATCGGCTGGACTTTCGGCGCGGACTGCTGGGTGTTCTTGGTTGCATTTCCCGACGTGGGCTGCGACTTGGTCTGTCCCCGGGTGGCGACCGGCTGGGTCTCGCTGCTCGTTGAAGCTGTATTTTTGCCGCAGCCTGATATGGCAAGAGCCGACGCCGTCAAGGCGAGGACGCAGGCCGCAAGTACGAATATCTTGAAGGCTCGACGCATGGCAACTCCCGGTGATGTTTTCAATGAATCATTCCACGCTTGAACCTGGCTGCCCTGCATGGATCTCAGGTCAGTCGAGTAGCGCCGCTGCCGAAGCGACCACGTTTTCAACCGTAAAGCCCAGATGAGCGAGGGCCTGGGGACCTGGCGCCGAGACGCCGAAGCGGTCTACGGAGATGATCGCGCCATCCCGGCCAACGTACTTGTGCCACCCGAGAGACACGCCGGCTTCAATCGCCAGGGTCTTCATCCCTGGTGGGAACACCTCGAGGCGATACGACTCATCCTGCTCGTCGAAGAGCTCCCAACTCGGCATATCCACGATCCTGGCCGTGATCCCATCGCGGGCAAGGGTTTCGCGCGCATCGAGAGCGAGCGCGACCTCGGAGCCGGATGCCGCAAGTGTGATGCGGGCTTTCTCGTCTTCTGCCAGGACATACGCTCCGCGTGCAAGCCTCTCGGCGGGGGCGAAGCCGTTCCTGTCCAGCACGGGAAGGCCCTGCCGGCTGAGTATGAGGGCTGTGGGTCCCTCTCGTTCGAGTGCGACCCTCCATGCCTCGACGGTCTCGTTCGCGTCCGCCGGCCTTATGACCGTGAGCCCCGGTATCGCCCGCAAGGAGGCGAGCTGTTCGATGGGTTGATGGGTCGGGCCGTCCTCTCCGACGCCGAGGCTATCGTGAGTAAAGACATAGACTACTCGCAGCTTCATGAGGGCGGCGAGCCTGATGGCTGGGCGCATGTAATCAGAGAATATCAGGAAAGTGCCTCCGTACGGTATGATGCCGCCATGGCGCGCCATGCCGTTCATGACCGAGCCCATGCAGTGTTCCCGCACCCCGTAATGTATGTTGCGCCCGGAGAAATCGCCCCTGCGAACGCTTTCGTAACCTTTGAGAGTGGTTACGTTGCTGGGGCCCAGGTCCGCAGAGCCGCCTATGAGCTCCCAGATCACCGGCGCTACAGCTTCGAGGACCTTGCCTGACGCCGAGCGCGTAGCGACGCTCATGCCGGCTTCGAACACAGGAAGGGCGTCCGACCACTCGTCCGGGAGCCTCCGGTCCAGGACACGCGTCCACTCGCTGGCGAGCTCCGGATGGTCTTTGCTGTACGCCTCGAAGCGCTCGTTCCATTCTTGTTCCTGGAGGCGGCCCAGCTCGACCGCCTTGCGCATGTGGTAGAGCGTTTCCTCGGGGACAAAGAAACCGCCGTTGGCGGGCCACCCGAGGTTCTGCCTCGTCAAAACGGCTTCCTCGGGGCCGAGCGGCGCTCCATGCGAGGCTTCCGAGCCCTCGAGGTTAGGACTCCCGCACGCTATGTTGGAGCGGATGGCCAGCAGGCTCGGCCGCGATTCGTCCAGTCTCGCTTCGGCGATGGCATCCGCCACTGAATCCATATCGTTTGCATCCGGCACCGAAAGAACGTTCCAGCCGTAGGAACGGAACCGCCCGGCTACGTCCTCGCTGAAAGTGAGGTCGGTGCAGCCCTCGATCGTAATGCGGTTGTCGTCGTAAAGCAGTATCAGGCGGCCCAGCCCGAGGTGTCCGGCAAGCGAGCATGCCTCGGAAGCGACTCCCTCCATGAGGTCGCCATCGCTGCAGATCGCGTACACGAAATAATCGGTGAGTTCGTATCCGGGCTGATTGAACCTGGCGCCGATGAGCTCCCTGGCTAATGCCATGCCGACGGCGTTCGCTACTCCCTGACCGAGCGGCCCCGTGGTGACCTCGACACCGGGGGTCACGCCGAACTCGGGATGTCCCGGCGTGATGCTTCCGAGCTGGCGGAACTGTTTGATCTGGTCAAGTGGGAGCTCGTAACCCGTCAGATAAAGAAGGCTGTAAAGGAGCATCGAAGCGTGGCCCGCTGAGAGGATGAACCTGTCCCTGCCCTGCCATCCGGGGTTGGCCGGGTTATGTCGCAGAAACCTCGTCCATAGTGTGTAGCCGACTGGCGCCAGGCCCATAGGCGCGCCGGGATGGCCTGACTTCGCCGCTTCGACGGCGTCCACCGTCAGACATCGGATCGCGTTGACACACAGTTGGTCGAGGTCTTCGCCGGCCTTCATCCGGATGTGGCTCCTTTCATGTTCATCAGGACCGAAGGTGTAACCTCCGGTAGATTTCAACCGATACTATAAAGCAAAGGGCTGACCCCTGCACGAAGTGGCGCCGCCGAACCCGCGCCCGGTGCCGATCCCCATAGGACAGCGGTGCCCGGCGCATGGTGCTGTTATCAAAGAGAGGGCCTGGTTCGAAGATCCGACACGCCAGGATTGGAACCTGATGCCCTGTGAAACACGCCGGGCCTATCTGCAGAACGAGGTAGACCGGCAAAGGCAGGCGCATGCGCGATTTCACCTGGCCCGGCCTCGCTTTCGACATGATGTCCCGCCTCTTTCCCCGGATCATCTCTTGACGCTCGTCAAGGGATAACGCACATGCATTGTATAATTAGATACGCCCGTTGATATTAGACCTGGACGGAACACATGGAGATGGACATGCTTGATGCCGAGTTGAGGCAGTTGATAGAGACGGATAACTTCGCGTCCCACCTGGGGGTGGAGCTGGTCCTGGTGGAGGAAGGCCATTCGATAGCCAGGATGAACCTGGACGACAGGCACCTCAACTTTCTCGGGACGGTTCACGGTGGAGCGATCTTCGGACTTGCGGACGCCGCTTTTGGAGCCGCCGCGAACTCGCACGGCAACAAGTGCATGGCGTTCCATATAAGCATCGAGTTCCTCGGTCCGCACGGTGACACCCCGTATCTCGAGGCGGAGGTAAAGGCGGCGGGTCGCGCGGGGCGCGCGCTACACTACGAGATGGAGGTGCGCAACTCGTCCGGAGAGCGGGTTGCGATCCTCGACGGTTGGGCTTACAGCACCAGGCATTCCCTGACCGAATAAGCTCGATCTCAAAGGGATGCGACGCCGCGCATCAAAGAACTCCTTCGCCTCTGGAGGCGTCTGACTTCATCGAAGCGTGAATTGTCGCGGGAAACTCATGTCGGTAGCCTGGACAGCCGAGAAAAGAACTGGGAGAAAAGTGGAGCGACGCCTGGACCGGAAAGACGAACGGGTACTGCTATGACGAGAAGAGCGATGACGCTGATAGCGGTGATGGTTACGCTTGTGCTCGTCGTGGCCCTGGCTCCGTTGGGCCTGGCGGCGGCAAGCCCCCGTAGCGCGAGCGTATCCGGCCGGAAACTGGGTTTGAAGCCCAGCAAGCCGCCTGCTGACCGTCGGTTCAAATCCCGGGGCACTTCGGGTAGCAGGGCCATCGCCTCTTCGGTCGACCTGTCGGCTTATGCGCCTCCCATCAAAGACCAGGGTGAACTCTCGAGTTGCGCGGCCTTCTCGACCGGTTACTACGCCAAGTCGTGGATGGAGAAGGCGGAGCACCCGTCCTGGGATACAAGCAGCCAGCAACACCAGTTCAGCCCCTCCTTTGTCTATAACCAGATAAACGGAGGCACAGATGGCGGCGCGAGCCTGTACGACGCGTTCCAGCTCCTCGCCGATTCGGGGGATTGCGACTGGTCGGAGTTTCCCTACGACGCGAATTACACCAAGCAGCCTGATTCGACGGACAGGCAGGCCGCCGCCCAGTACAAGATTTCCAGCGACTGGGGCTATTTCTTCGTCAACTCGATGGGTACCGCTCCGCACGCATTCTCGAACGATATAAGCCAGCTTAAGACCTGGTTGAGCGCCGGCCACCCGATCGTGCTGGGCATGCCGATCTTCTCGGACTTTCCCGATTACGGAGGAAACGCCGAGTCCAGTTACTATCTGTCCAATGATTCCTATTCAAGTGGCCAGTTTATGGGTCTGCACGGCGTGTTCATCTCCGGTTACGACGACAACGCGGGAGGCACCGGCAAAGGGGGCTTCCTGATGCTCAACTCCTGGGGCTCGAGCTGGAACGGAAACGGCAAGGTATGGCTCAGCTACAAGTTCGTCCAGAAGTGGGCACTCGAGGCGTGGTACTTCAACGACCTCGACAGCACCCCCGTAATATCGAACCTGAGCCCGAACGCCGGTGGCGCCAATACGCTCGTGACCATCTCCGGAAACAACTTCGGCGCCTACAGGCGATCGGCCCGCGCAGGCTTCCATGACGCGTCGAGCGCGTCGGTCGTATCGTGGACCAACTCCCAGGTCAAGGTCAGGGTGCCTAAAGGAGCGACAAACGGAAACGTAAACGTCTACGCATGGGACGGCGAGAGCTCGAACGGTAGACAGTACAATACCGATGGCACGCCGGTTCCGAGCTGGTTGCTCGCCGAAGGAGCCACGTGGCCGGGCTTCGATGAATGGGTGCTGGTACAAAATCCGAACAGCAGCGAGTCGAAAGTCTCCGTCACGTTCATGACCCCGGGTGGCAAGGTGCCCGGGCCGTCGTTCTCCGTACCCGCGTTTAGCCGCGTATCAGTACACGTCAACGACTATGTGTCCAACCAGGACGTATCGACTGCCATAAGCGTGATTTCCGGGCCGGGCGTATGCGCCGAGAGGGCGATGTACTTCAATGCGTCCGACGGCAAGTGGGGGTCGCACGACTCGATAGGGGCCGCATCCGCTTCCGAGGAATGGTACCTGGCGGAGGGCGCGACATGGCCCGGTTACGACGAATGGGTCCAGGTGCTTAACCCCGGCACTCAAACGGTCCAGGCCAGGCTCTACTTCCAGACACCCGCTGGACAGATTACCGGCCCGACACTCTCGCTCGGCCCGGAGACGCGAAAGACGGTCCACGTCAACGATTACGTACCCAACCAGGATGTGTCGACGGAGGTGCGCTCACTGACCTCGGGGCAGGGGATCGTCGCCGAGCGCTCGATGTTCATGCGGACCGCCGACGGCAAGGTTGACTGCCACGATTCCATCGGGGCGACCGAGCCCAGCAGCGGATGGGGGCTGTCCGAGGGAGCCACGTGGCCCGGTTACGACGAATGGGTGCTCGTGCAGAACCCGACCTCGACAACCGCTACGGCGTATTTCTTCTTCATGACCGGCGACGGTGTGACGAAGGGACCCGTCAAGCAGGTCGGGCCGCGAAAGCGGGTCTCCGTCAGGGTGAACGACTACCTTCCAAACTCCGATGTCTCCACCCTGGTGCTCACTGCCGCCGATTCCCAGAAGGTAGTCGTCGAACGCTCCATGTATGTCAGGGCGTCCGACGGAAAGCTAGGCGCACACAACTCGATCGCCTCGGAGTACTCCAGCACCGGCTGGTACCTGCCCGAGGGGTGCACTTCTCCGGGTTACGACGAGTGGGTGCTCGTGATGAACCCGAGTCCCGACACCGCGGTGAGCGTCCAGCTCACGTTCATGACGCCTGAAGGCGTCGTGCCGGGACCCAGCGCGTCGCTACCCCCGGCTTCGCGCATGACTTTTCACGTCAACGATTATGTCACCGGAGACGTCTCTACTCGCGTGAAAAGCGATGGTTACGTTGTGGCCGAGCGCTCAATGTATATAAATGCGCGTGACGGAAAAGCGGGCGCGCACTGCTCGCTCGGGCTGATAGCCTCATACGTGGACGGGTCGGGCGCTGGCGCCGCATCCCCACGGGCCGCGGAGATCTCAACGCTGAGGTCGGAGTTCCTGCGACGGTAGCTTCCTTTTCGCGCCCGCGTGGCACACCGCCCCGCCCAAATAGGGTAAAATCACATCTCACCCGATAAGAAACGTGCCTGCCGCCGCCGGTAGGCGCAAAGGGAGGGACGACCCCGGTGAAGGTTAAATGCGATGCCTGCGGGCGTGAATTCTACAAGGTCTACTGGGACATGGAGCCGCACCTGTGCCGCTCGTGCCAGGCGCTGGCCAAGTCCGCCTGTGCCGAGTGCGAGGGCTGGTGCTGCCAGCGGCCGAATGAAGAGGGACGAATAGCGCTGCTGGACGAGGAGAAAGAGCGCTTCGGCTTCAAGCGTGACTGGATGTGGGCGGAGCCGTGCAGGTGGCGCGACCCGCAGTCCGGCTACTGTATGCTGAGGGCGCGCTTCCAGCCTACCGTCTGCAAAGAGTACGTCTGTGATGATATGGTCAAAGTCGCTCGTGCCGCGCTGGCGCCCAAGAGCCCCGGTTGAACAAGAGAAGATGAAATCCAGATCTTTTTCCGGGCCGCCGGTGCTCGGCGGGCGCCCGTTTTTTCCTTCAAAGACCGCATCACCCGACAGTATTATGTGGCGATACAACTCTAGCAATCCAACCAACCGGCGATTGCATCCCTGAGCGAGGCAGGTATAATTCATATCTACAGGCGCGTGTTTCAGAATCGAAGGCGATGTTATGCGCATCATGATGGGTGCTGACGCGGACCCACGATAGCGGAGGTAGGGCGAAGATGCAGAACGAGCTTGAAACAAAACGAGTGCTCGTAGTTGACGACGATCGAGACTTCGTGAAAACCCTTGAGGTGTACTTGAAGTACGCGGGTTACGAGGTGTCGTGCGCGTTCGGTGGTATTGGAGCGCTCGAAGAGCTTCGCATCACCAATCCGTCAGCCGTCATACTCGACGTGATGATGCCGGACATCGATGGGCGTCGCGTCGTGCGCTACATCAGGGAGAAGATGGGTGACAGCACGCCCGTCATCATCCTGTCGGCCTTAAGCGACCCGAACTCTCGCATGGACCTCCTGATGGAGGGGGCAAACGAGTTCCTCACCAAGCCGTGCGAGCCAGAGCGTATATTCAAGACTGTCGAGCATGTGACAACTCCGGACTCCGACTTTCTCGATTCGCATCTGCGTTGAGTAGCGCAGACCCGGGTCGGACCAGGTCCGAGGTGGTACCGGGGTGGATAGAATACGGCTGGCGCCCCCTTTGTTGATATTGAAGGGGCGCCTGTATAATATCAGGGCAATACGAGGGTAGGCTGCTGGTGCGGTCGGAGGAATGCAGGGTGGTAGTCGAAGATGGCCGTGGATTCTGATCCCAAGCATGTCTTGCTTGTGGACGACGATAGTGACTTCGTCAGGATTCTGGAGCTATACCTGAAGCTGTCAGGGCTTGACGTTACGTGCGCTTTCTGCGGGATGGGCGCACTCGAAGAACTCCGTGTTACCAGCCCCTCCGCCGTCATACTCGACCTGGTGATGCCAGATATCGACGGTGTCGGCATCTGCAGGCACATCAGGGAGAAGATGGGCGACAGCGAGACCCCCGTGATCGTCCTGACCGCGCTGAGTGACGCAAAGTCGCGCAACGAGATCCTTCAGGCGGGCGCCAACGAGTACTTCACAAAGCCTTGCGACTTCGAGGTGATATTCAAGGCAGTGGAGCAGTACACCTCGTAGCAAGCCTCGATTCGCCGTGTGGAAGACCCAGCCGGGAACTTTCATGTTTTCCCGCTCGTCCACAGCATTGCGCCTTTCGCGTTATACTTTCTTGAATGCCCGAGGCCTGACGGCGTCGAAATCCTCGTAAACATGCATTGGTGGGCCCGACAATATTCCAGGGGGCTGGATGGCTCTTGCTTTCGGAGTGCTGCTTTCGCTGATCGGCACAGTACTCGTCAACTACAGTAACTACCTCATGAAGAGGGAACTCGAGTTCCTGCCGCGCATCGGCAGCCAATCAGCCATCAAGACCATTCGCACGTTCATGAACTGCCGCCCATGGCTCCAGGCGCAGGGCCTCCAGATAATGGGGACTTTCGGACACGGCATAGCCGTCGGCCTCGCGCCTCTGTCGGTGATACAACCGATAAACGCTTCGGGGATCTGCCTGCTGGTGCTTCTTGCCGTCACCCGCCTCAAGGAGAAGGCATCCATCGTTGACTGGATAGGCATCGGCTCCATCATCGTAGGGGTATTGCTGCTCGGCGTCACGCTGGTACAGTCCAGCTCCAAGACTCCGGAATACAGGCCCGCAATCCTGTGGCTCTTCATCGTCCTGCTGGTCGGCGTCGTTGTCGCGAGCTTGACTGCCGCTTTCATGAGGGAGGACGACCGTGCCTCCTCGCTGCTAGGCATCGGCAACGGGGTTCTGGTAGGGCTGACCGCGATATTCATGAAGATGGCCTGGACGGATATCGGCAACCGATGGGGCGAATTCAGGGTGGCGGGCTTCGTCTATTCCGCTTATTTCTGGATCGCCATCGTGACCACGTTGGTCTCGCTCGTGATATTCCAGATAGCATTACAGAGGGGCTCGGCCATAGTCGTCGTTCCACTTGTGACCGGCTTCAGCAACCTGATACCTATCATCGTGGGCCTGGTCGCGTTCCGCGAGCCGTTCCCGACGAGCGGCGTTATGGCTTCTCTCCGCCTCGCCTCGATATTCCTGATCATAGGCGGAGCGGTGCTTCTTTCCTTGCGGCGCGAAGGGGGCAGGGCCGGAAAAAAGGTCTATAAAGAGCGCGCCGCGAGAACCGCACTCACGGAGTAATCCGTTCGGCTCGAGCGTCCGGGTCACCACGCTTTTCGTTCTTGCACAGCAAGGTTTCTTTCGCGCCACCGGCAAAGCGCTTACAATACTTCCCGGGTGATCAAATTGGATGACAGTAAAGTGGNNCTCTCTACAAGATGAACCGTCTGCCGAGGCGAGAGGTGTTCGGGCGGGTCCTAGAGATAATGGGCCAGTACACCATCGTCGACATGATCGGTTTCATGGACCGCAATTTCGAGACGCATGTCATCCCGAGGTTGTACCAGGGTGGGGTCGATGTCGTCCGGGAACACCGCGACAAGGGACATGTCACCGTTATCGCCACGGCCGCCGGGGAGTACATCGCCGAGCGGGTGAGGGTGCAACTCGGGGCGGACGACATAATCGCGAGCTACACACCGACCGACGGAGACCATATGACGAGCGACGAGCTCGGACCCATGGCTTTCATGGAAGGGAAGCTCGACATGGCGGCTGAGTACTGCGAGTCAAAGGGCGCTGACATGAAAGAATGCTGGTTCTACTCGGACAGCGCCAGCGACCTTCCATTGCTCGAGGCCGTCGGGCACCCGGTGATGGTCAACCCCCAGTTGAAGCTGAGGCAGGAAACACGAGGCAGGGGCTGGCCCGTGCTCCATTTCAGGGAGTACGCGAAGTTCGACGAGATCAAGCGCCCCGAGCGGCTTGTCAACCCCGATATGACAAGGGCAATGCTAGCCTACGAGGCCTCGCTTCTGGCCGACTAGACCCGGGTCCCCCATACGAGTGGAAAACCACCTATTTAATATAGTTAGTATCTCCAATTGGTTATTATACTTATCATATTGCCGTTGGTTGGTCTGATTGAGTCACCCATTGGTCTAATATTTCGCTCTCCAAAAGTATGAAAATCACCCTCACCCATTAGCATGAAAAACCATGAAAGTCAGTAGACTAAGCCGTCATAGGATGTTAGATTTTCTGTAATCCAGTTCGAGAGGTCGGGTCTCAGTGGTGAAATGAACTGGAGCGCTGGCAGGCACTGGTGAAGGGAGAATGTATATGAGGCGGTCAATTGTTCTTCTGATGGTATTCGCGTTGCTATCATCGATACTTGTTTCCCTTTTCGCCGGCGCGCTGGCGCTGGCCGATAGCATAGCCGTAACGAGAGCGTACCCGGATGTGAGCGCTACAGGATCGACACTTGTTGATCCATCAGGCACAGTCTGGGACCTGACGCGCGGTGACCTCACCGTGTCCTACACGCTTGACACGTCCGGTTACGTGCCCGCGGCTTCAAACCAGGACTGGTCAGAGGTCGGTGTCGCCGGCCCGCTCGGGCAGCCGGCCGGCTGGCTGTCGGCAGGGACACCGGGAAATCAGTGGACAGGCGCCGGCTATCAGCAGAATCCAAGCGCCTTCGACTTCAACGACAAGCTAGTGTTGAACAGTTCGAGACTTGGTCCAACAAAAGACGAGTACTCTTACGACACCATATACCCCGGAGACACATTTGGAGATGTCTCGCTTGCCACATATGATTTGGGCAGTATTTACAGCAACCTCTGGTTCGATCGCGGAGGAGCGAGTCAGGAGCAGACGGGTATCCAGGCGTCAGCGAATACTGGAGGCATCTATAACGTTTCTATAACCTTCCATGCTGCCCGCTTGACAGATGGTTCGGTCAGCCTGGTTGATGGGACGATGTTCGCCACGGTGAACCAGAGGCAGAACATGTTCATGAATACGAACACGTGGCAGTACGTGCAAGTCGGTAAGAGCTTCAACACGGACCTTACCAAGCTGCAGGTCTACGAGAATATCAGGACACCGTTCGAGATCGAGGCCGATGCCGACGCCACCGGCGCCCCGGCGAGCGTCGTTCTCGACGGAGTCGTACCCAATAGTGCGACGCAGGGCGACCAGATCCATCACATGTACGTCAACGGATTTAATTTCCGGGATGTCGCGGCTAAGCTCGAGCTCAGCAACAACACCTCCGGCCAGAAGATCGATGCTACGAGCCTAAGTTACCAGGCGAGCAACCTCGAGTACGCCGAGATGACCATTCCCGAGTATGCCACGGTCGGCACATGGGACACGAGCTTCTGGCATATCGATGACCTTGCCGGGAAAGCGACGAAGGCGGATTACTTCACGGTCAGGGCCATGCCGCCGAAGGTCACCGGAGTAAGTACTACCCACAGCAGGCCAAACACGACCTTTACTATGAC
This sequence comes from Actinomycetota bacterium, assembly GCA_003154635.1. Lineage (GTDB taxonomy): Bacteria > Actinomycetota > Geothermincolia > Fen-727 > Anoxymicrobiaceae > FEN-727. The sequence goes on from PMDX01000124.1 coordinate 16,084, forward strand.
TTTCACAGGAAGCCATTTCCGTAACATTGCTACGACCCTGCAGCTGATAAGGGGTGGGGACGTCATTACAGCCAAGAACGTTAAGTGGGTGTCATCGACACAGGTCAAGGGCGACTTCACCATCCCTGCCAACGCGTATATCGGTGCCGACTGGACCGTATCATTCAGCAATGCTGATGGGGTCTCTTACTGGCAGTACTTCTCGGTTGACGCGCACGTCGACGTCTACTCCAATAGTTTGTTCAACGCAATATGGCTCCGTGCGCCGTGGATAGACTCGGTGGTGGTTTACTCGGAGGGCAACTTCGACGCCACGACGCTGTTCCCGCTGGGGTGCTCTTTCGGGGGCACGTTCCCGATAGGCTGCAACCCAATGGACATGAACCACGATGGCAGGAAGGACTTGGTGCTCTACTTCAGCAACATGTCGGTAAACCTGCCTGTCGGCACCAACAGCGTGCCCTTTGACGGCGCAACGCTGGGGTTGAGGCGCATCAGGGGCTGGGACACGGTGAGGGTGTTCAAGTTCCTGTTCTAAGTTGATATGCACCCCTTGGAGGTGCCTTGGATAGAATGAAGGCGGGTCAACGGACCCGCCTTCATGCTCTTTGTGTGCTACTTTTTCCAGCCCTGCGGTCTAATCCGGGATGTACTCGAAGCGCTCAATGTCTACCAGGCTGCCGACGGGCTCGTCGACCCAGATGGACTTGACGCGCATTCCGACCTTCGCATCCTTCCAGTCGATGCCTGTCACGGCGCCTACGAACCAGCTGTCGGCTCCGTCGAGCTTTATCATGGCCGAGATGAGGAACTCGTCCCTGGGGTTGCCGCGGACGTCAGCCATCTCCACCGTGTAGCTCATGACGGTGCCGGTGTCTTTGACCTCAACGATCTCGTCGATGTCGATGAAGCACTTGCGGCAGAACGTCGGGCCCGGCACATAGACCGTGCCACAGTTGGAGCACTTTATGCCCTGTATCTTCTTGTCCTTGAAACCTTCAGTGATAAGCTTCAAGCCGCGGTC
>PMDX01000179.1 GCA_003154635.1 Actinomycetota bacterium
AGAACCACGGCCCGTAGTCCCAGCGGCCGGCGGCGTTGGCCCCGGAGTTGACGTAGGGGTTCTGGTTGGTCATGTACACGTGGGGGAACCAGAGGTTGCCCTTGCCGCCATACTTGGTCGTGTCCCAGGTCGGGTCCTCGGCCTTCAGTTGTTGAGCGTCCGGAACGAACGTCTTGTCCTGGATGATCAACGGGATCTGGGCGGTGTTTGCCGGGATCACCTTGTTGTTTATGAGCGCGTCTTCAGCGGAGTCCTGCACGATGTAACCGGCGGCCTCGCCGGCGTAGACGTTGAGACGGGTGATCCCGTAGGAGTGGTCGTGGTAGAACANNCGGGCGCTCTGCTGGTTGGTGTAGTAGAAGGTCAGAGTCCCCTGGGGCTCAGTGCCGCTGTCCATATCGGGGACGTTCTTCACACTGACGCCTTCTGGATAATCCGTCTGTTCACCCGCGGGGGTTGTCCATTGATGCATCGTGCCGTCACTGATCCATGGAGTATTCCCGCCGTGCAGGTGCAACGTTGCACGGTTCTGGGTGTAGTCCATGGGATAGCCCGGGGTTGTTCCCATCTGCAATGGGCCCATGCCCGCGCCCATGACCGTAGTATCAACCGGGAGGAACAGATTGCCCCCCGTTCCGGTCGGCAGTTTGTTCGTGAACTTCACGCGCACCGGCCGACCTTTCCGGGCGACGATCAGCGGCCCCAGGTCGCTGAACTTGCTCACACTTGAGTCCGCCGTGTTCGTCTGCCTGTAGCCGCGAAGGGTAGTCGGTGGCAGGTCTTTATGCAGCCGTTCTGTATACTGGCCGAGCTCGATCTCGTAGTAGTCGGAGCCGGCGTATGCCGTCGTATTCGGAATCGCTACGGGGATGTACTGGCCGAGGTCGTTCGCCTGCGCGGCCCCGAGACCCGGTAGCGAGTCCACGAACTTCCTTATACCTGTGCCGGAGGAAACGCCGGTCGCGTCATAAGCAAGACCTATGGCATCGTGCCCGCCGGTCCAGGCGCTGTTGTAGTTGAAGTACTCGGGCCGCTCGGCGATGACCCGCTGCCCGTTGGTGCACTCGACCCTGGTGCTGAAATCGAACGCTGAACCGTTGCCCGTTCCCATCACCTGTCGGCAGGATACTGTCCCACGAGAATGCGCCGGCACCGCCGTGTACTCGGTCGCGGTCGTCGAGTTGCCCTTCATGTACGTTATCGTCAAGTTCGCCTCGGCGTTGCCCGGGTTCAGCAGGCACAGATAGGTGTCGAAGTTCGGACGGCTGCTGCCCTCGGCGAAGTAGTAGCTGGCCGCCGAAGCTGTCGTGCCGACCACATCCGAGCCACCCGTCCAGACGCCGTTGTAGTTGAAGTACATCGGCCGCTCGGCGACGATCTTGAGGCTGTTGGTGCACTCCACCTTGGCGCTGAAGTCATGTGCGATATCGGTCGAGCCCAGCGTGTCCGAGGGAATCGCGGTGCCCCGGGAATGCGCGGGTAGCGTCATGGTCCGCACCTTCCTCGTGCCGTCCGCCAGATAATACGTGATCTTTACGCTGGCGTCACCGCCGTTAGGGTTCTGCACCGTGAAATACGGGGTGAAGTTGGGCCGTGAAGTGCCCTCCGCGAAATAGAAGGCGCTCGCCGGAGATGTCGCCCCCATGGCGTCGTGCCCTCCTGTCCAGACGCCGTTGTAGTTGAAGTACATCGGCCGCTCGGCGACGATCCGCTGGCTGTTGGTGCACTGCACTTTCGTGCTGAAATCATGGGCGGCGTCAGCGGCGACACCGAGCACGTCCGCCGGACGCACGGTGCTGCGCGTGTGTGCGGCCATAACTATGCCCTGCGTCTTTGTAGTGCCGGCTCCAGTCATGTATGTCAACTTGACGTTTGCCGTCTTTGTCCCCGGGTTCTGGATGGTGAAATAAGTCTCGAAGTTGGGACGGGCCGTACCCTCGGCAAAGTAGAAAGTCGGCGCGGTTGAAGTTGCTCCGACCGCGTCCGACCCACCGGTCCAGACGCCGTTGTAGTTGAANNTGTAGTTGAAATACATCGGGCGCTCTGCTACAACCTGCACTTTATTCAGGCACTGGATCGTCGTGCTGAAATCGTGGGCGGAATCGTTTCCGATTCCAAGGGTTGTCGATGGATTGACGGTCGAGCGTGTGTTCTTCGGGACAGTGAGCGTTACTGACGCCGTAGTGCCATTGCCCCTCATGTATGTCAGTTTCACGTCGGCGCTCTTGCTTCCAGGATTCTGGATCGTGAAGTATGTCTCGAAATTGGGTCGGGTCGTACCTTCCGCGAAGTAGAACGTCGGATAAGGAAACGCTGCGATCGCCTTGGGTAACGGGCTGTTGGCGTAGTTCGGGTACNNTGCCGAAGTAGTCCGGCGTCCCGCCCGGCGTGGGTGTAAGCCCGGTCTTACTGCTTCCGAGCTCCAGGCCCGCCGCCGCCGCACTGGCAGCCGCGGCCTGTCTGTCCGCGGTAGTCACCCGCTTCGAATTGCCCTGGGCCTGGCTCTGGGCCTGAACTGGCGTATTGTTTGTTGCACTCTGGGTTCGGGTGCTGCTTGTTGCCGTGGGCCCTGCGTAGGCCGGCGCGGCAGTGAACAGGAAAGTCACCACCAGCGCAATGGATACGAGAACTGAGGCATTCCGCTTGTTCATCTGACTACTCCCCCCTCGAGACGCAACCGATTACCTGCATTGCCCTTCAGATTTGACCCCTCCTCCGGATTTCCTGCAATTTGTTTCCCGTCTTCTTCCCTCCCCCCTCGAGGGGGAGGNNTTAAGCAGACGATTGGGCGATGCCGTGGCTGAGCGACCCGGCTTATGCCTGTGTTTCTTCGACGTGCTTTATCACGTTCTCGAAATATGTATTTGCCATCTGGACCGCCTGGTCCGCGTCCATGTTCATGTAGGTGAAAAGAGGTTCGGCGAGCTTTTCGCACGTGGCCCGTGATACCTCGCCCGTTTCAACGAGCTCCCCGCCCGCAGCGCGAAGCTCCTCGAAGAGCGGCTCGAAGAAATGCCCGAAGGGCTCCGTCTGTAGTATCTCCCCAAAACCAACGAGTATATTTCCGACGAAATGCATGTGCTCGCGCCCGTCCTCCTCGAGACCTGCTTCGCGGCACCTTTCGAGGGTTTGAAGCAGCGGGGCGAAGACGTCCTCGCCCCAGAAGCCAGCGTTGGCGACGAGCAAAACGTTGAGGGTCCTGTCGGGGAATCTGGACGGGTGGCCGAACCTGCCGTTGACCTCCCTCAGGAACGGAAGGGCCGTTGGCAGTATCGTGCGCTCCATCAGGTTCTTCATGTACGAGGTCATGTTGAAAAAGTAGATGGGCGTCGCCAGCACGACGACGTCCGCATCCATCATCTTCCGGCGCGCCATGTCCGCGTCGTCTTTCTGCAGGCAGACGCCGGGCGTTTTCATCCAGCAGGTCATGCAACCGGTACACGGCGCGATCTTCAGCTTCCTTGCGTACAGGGTCTCGACCTCCGCGCCGGCTTCCCGGGCACCCTCGAGAAGTGGGCCGATTATCTTTTCCGAGTTGCTGGTGCCCATCCTGGGGCTGCAGTTGAACGCGGTTATCTTCATAGCTCGTATTCCCTCCCTCCAGCGCGGGTCATTGGCGCGGGACACCGATGTTGTTCAGCACCGGCGTGTTACCTGAATTCCCGGCGCTGTTTCTTGATCTTTTCGCCGATCTCAATCATCGGAATATCATCGATGGGCCTGTAGATGCCAAGAGCCCTTTCGTCGACCTCAACGAGAAACTCGGTCTTCGTTGGAATGGCGGGGAGCTTCCATCCTGGGCTGCCTTTTCCGCGGTCGCCGAGCTTGATGATTATCCTGTCGCCCTCTTCAATCCGGCTGTCTCTTGCCCGGACCTTGACCTTGGAGTACTCGAGATAGAGAAAACGATAATCGATCGGATCGAGTTTTATCCCCCGGTGCCGCATGAATTCACGGGCGCAGCACCTTGAGAAGAAGCGCAATGGAACAACGCTCTTCTTCTCCACCTCCAGCCGCACCGGGCTGGACGAGAAGACCTCGCACGTGAAGTAGTTTGGAAGCCGCGGCCTTCTATTCTGAAGAATGCCCCAACCGTTGAACAGGAACGGTTCGGGAACCCGCGCCCCATCTTCTTCAACAAACCTGCACAAGCCGACCTTGAGCCCTCCATCTTCAGATATTCCCCCTTCGCCGGCCACAAAACTGAGGGTAACAACCTGTTGTTCCATGCCGGCTTTCAACTCTTCTGAAGATACTTCGGCCGTACCGGGCGCCGGGCGGTCCGGCGGAGCCGGCTTTTGCCCCGAGCGGAAGATCTCGGGATGGGCCATATAGTCGACCCAGCCGTATAAGACGCCTGACACCGCGGCCGCCAGAAGCAATGCTATAGCGGCAACGAAGCCTATAGCCTTGCCTTTCAGCTCACTCAAGTCAGATGGCTTTTCTTCTGCTTTCTTTAATTCTCTCTCTTTCGGCATGTCGATTATTCCTCGTGATTTCGTGATAACTGTCAATCGCGGCAGTACTCTGGATATCAGCCGGTAACAGTATAGTGAGTATCGATGGGTCCTCACAAGAACCTTCGAATCCGATGCCAATAACGACCGGCAAATCCCCCAAGGAGTGTATTGACTATGGTGGCATAGTGTAATATCGATGTTTGTACATTGGCCATATGGAGGAGACGACAAGTGGAAGCTAACATAGTAAGACGCGGCTGGAGAAAAGTGCTTGAATACCTGGGGCCCCCGACCTTCCCTTTCTTCATGGTGATAGGAGCCTCGATCCTTCGGACCATAGGTCCATATGTTCCTTTCCTGAAATACGCGCGGGACGACCGGTTTTCTTACCACATGCCGCCGGTGTATTCCGAAGCCTACCAGCGGTTCTACGACAATATCGTAAACCGCGGTCTCGGGCGCAACGCCGCGCCGCACGCGATAACGATGGCGGTGACGTCCGACTGTAACCTCAAGTGCATCCATTGCTCCGCTTTCCGCCGCGAAACGACGGACTCGCTGACTACCGAAGAGTGGTGCAGCGTCATCGACCAGTGCGCCGAGATGGGAATGACCGACCTCATCATAACCGGCGGGGAACCATTCCTGAGAAAGGACCTGGATATCCTGGTACGGCGGATCGTGAAGAACGGATGCATCCCCGACATCTTTACGAACGGGACAATGCTGACCGATGAGAATCTCCAGAAAGTCAAAGACGCCGGCTGCGATACCCTGTTCGTCAGCATCGACAGCCCTCACGCGGAAGAGCACGACGTGCTGAGAGGCAAAGACGGCACCTGGCAGAAAGCGATCGACGGAATCAAACGTGCCGTCGAAATGGACATGTCGGTGGGTCTCTCCACGTATCTCGGAACGGAGCAGATCGATAAGGATTACCACCGCAAGTACGTCAAGATGAGCAAAGAGCTGGGCATCGGAGAGATCACCGCGTTCGACCTCGTGCCGACCGGCAAGCTGATCAAACACGATGAGATATTGATCGAGTCGGGAGACCGCGAAAAAGGCCGCAAGATACACGAACACCAGTGGCTGGACAGAAAAGGACCGCGCGTCTCCGCGATGAGCAACGTCAACGATCCACACGTGATGGGTTGCTTTGGCGTTAGATGGCAGATACACATCACGCACAACGGTTACGTTACCCCTTGCGACTTCATGCCTATACACTGGGGCAATGTCCGTAACGAACCGTTGAGGGATATTCTCGAGAGAATGAAAAGGCACCCTGAATACGACAGGAACACGATGACCTGCCGTATCCAGGACCCCGAGTTCAGAAGGAAGTATATTCATAACATACCGGACGGCGCGACTCTTCCCTATCCGATCGAGAAGATCGATCCGGCGCACAGAGCTCTTGACGAGAAAGAAGAAAAGGAGCAACAGGAAAGAGAGTGTGGCTTTTCTGAAATGGGCGCGTAGGCAACTGCCGTCCGTGCCCGGCTCCTCTCAGGACGCTTTTCGCTTGTTCGTGGGGTCACCCGGCGAGTACCGGGACCTCAGGGTTTTCCTGAGAAAAGAGACCTTCCCGGGCGCTCTGCGCCCGAGTCCCTTGAGGATCACGCCAGCCTGCCTCCCGAAGTGATACGCGCGCTGAAGTTCGCCGTTGACGGGCGGCCCCGACCTATCGCACAACAGGATATGGAAAGGTGGAAGGATGGGCCTCAGCCCTTTGGTCATGAGGGCTTCGACCATCATCTTCGCCGATTGAGGCCTCGGCCTGGTCCCAGGCGCGTAGACCTCGGTACCGAAGGAGGCGCAGGGCTTGTCTTCCCAGGTGGAATCCATCAGTCTGAGAAACCGCCTCGCTGCCATGGGGAGCCCCCATGCACCCGTATGACATCCCAGGGCGATGAAGTCAAACGTATGGTCGGGCACGTTCGCAGGATCCATCTTCAACAGGACAGTGTCGTGGCCCTCATCCCTGAGGCCGTCCATTATGTGCTCGGCTGCAAGCCGGCAACTGTCCCGTTTTGGCAAGTAGATGACTGCCGTTTTCATTATTGCTTCCTCTCCGGGCAAAGAGACAATGCCCGTTCAGTCAGGAAGGTGGACATGGGTTACTCGTTGACAGCGTAGTCCACAATCTCCGCGAACGTCATCTGGTCCTGCAGGCTACGCTCTCGGCTCCGATCGGAATTCATATAGTCTCGCCTGCAGCGTGCGGAACAGAACTCCGGCGGGACCAGGAATATCGTGGCGACCTTTTCCGGCAGAATCCTTCGGACGTTACCGCAGTTCAGGCACTCCCAGAACTCCACGCCACCCCGTACCTGTAATAGCTGACCCATGCCGATTGCCCCCTTTGTGGGTTCGTCGATCCTTACAAGCTTCTTCCGCGAACCCTCGGGCGATGCGCTCCGTAATGGAACGATGTTCGTGAATGTTCACGCCGCCTTCGTGACCGGGAAAAGTATTTCCGTTATCCATTCGGATGGGCTGTCCTGCCTGTCCAGACTCGCGAGGTAGACCTCCCTGCATGGGCCCGAGAGCCGATACTGGTTCTCGGTTATCCAGATCATCAATCGAGCGTAGGCTTCGCCGATATATTCAGAGTTTCCCGCGAAGACCGTCGACGCGAACGTTCCACCGGGGAGCTCGCCGAGCGCCAGGTTGCCTGGGGCCACCCCGCTCTCGTCCGCCGCAACCGTAGTTATCGGCACGCAGAAATCCAAATCCAGTCTGCGGGCAGTCACGGAGTTGTGATAGAGGCTGAAAGGTGGACCAACGGGGTGCGCCCCGAGGCTTTCAAGATACGTGAACAACCTTCTATACGCCTCGTCGTGGAACCATTCGATAGCCCATGAAGGCACCCTCGCGCGAATCCTGACAACCTGCTGCGGCGGCAGATCCTTTACCTCGATTGAAAGGCCCATCGCTCCTCCATTTCCTGCTTAACCTGCTCAGGTCTGGAGCTCGCACTCCGCGGTAGTTCTTCCCCGACCGGGGCGGGCTGGAAACCGCTTTGCCTCCGGCATCACGAGCATCCTGATAGAAATAATAATGGGCAAGAGTTTAGAGTAGGTTTCTACGCGATTAAGGTATCGTTAAGTTTAAGTTGCAAGCAACAAACAATGCCGGGACGCTATCCCACCAGGGGTGGTAGAAGGTGACCGCCAGGGTGTGGGTGCCTGAGGGCAGGGATGTGGAGTGGGTCCAGGTGGCCTGGCCGTTGGAGTCTGTTGTGATGGATGCGGTCTCTCCCTCCAGGAAGAAGATGTCGGCGGTCCCCATATGGACATTGGACAGAAGCCTCGCGAGGATAAACGACAGGTTGAACATAGGCTACCAATGCCCTTGACACTGTCTAAAAGCAGGCTGACCGTCGATGCCCGTCGCGATGTCGGCGACGCCGAGTTCTCGATCGTTGTCGATTCGACGCAACCGGTGGTCGCCGAGCGCGTCATGTACTTTGTCTACAATGGCGCGATTGCCGGGGGCCACGACGTTCTTGGCGCGACCGTCCCGGGCAAGGAGGTCTTTTTCGCCGAGGGTACGGCCATCCAGGGATTCGACGAATGGGTCTGCATCATGAACCCCAACAACGACCCCGTCCACGTCACATGGGNNCACATGGGGCGCTCGATCAAGACAGCGTCGTCGGCGGTGGCGCGCGGGGAGACGTTCTTGTTGGGTACATGCCTTAATGCGATTGAGCGTCCCCTCCGGAGCCACCAGATCGTTCACCACTAACGCCCCACGGGCAGCCCGGGGAATACCGGGTAGGCATAGACAGATGAATACACCTTGCCATCGTTGGTCTTCCAGTATGCTTCCTGAAGACTCCCTTTCTCGAAAGCGTTCCCTATGGTCGTCCAGTCGCTTATAGCTTCCTCCATCTCCAATGTGTACCCCTTCGAGCCGGCCGCCGCGGCGTTCTGGAGGTCATCGCTAAGGGCGGGCCACTCGTAAACCTTTGCCGACCCGGGGACACTGGTGACCTGTGTCGCGTACAACCTGATTTTCGATGGATTGTATACATGCATGTTCGGAGCCCTGGCGCCCTGGACCGTCTTGACGATGGCATCCCAGCCCGGGGGCTGCGCACCCGCTTCCACCTTGACCTCGTGGGTTTTGCTCGTCGCGTAAACAGTGAGCACGGTCGTCGTTCCTCCTTCGACAGGCTGTTTGCTCGCGTAGTCGCTGTTCAGGTCGAAGTATCCCTGGTCCTGCAGCTTCTTCAGAATGCTCGCCACCTGCGTTCCGGCAGCCATCCCCGCAATATAACTGTACGGGTCCTTCTTCTGCACGATGAGACCGTTACCGTAGACGATAGTCTCCGGTGCTCCGGGGTTGTATTCCGGTGCTATGGCCTTATAGCCGGTCAGTACCACCACCGGTTTGTCTGGCGCGGTATCGTATTTGACCGCGGTGGTGCTTCCGCCGCAACCGACGAGGCTTGAGACTATTACCGCGCTCAACGCGACGCCGACCAGTGTGATGAACAGGACCCTGTTCTTCAACGTTGCCGCCTCCCATCCTCGCCGGGTCATTGTGTCCAAAGCCGCGTGTTGCAGGTTATCAACTCTCATCTCAGACGCTGATAGAATGTCGGGTTTGGCAGCCGCATTCATGGAAGCTTATTCTATATTAAGACGACCGTTGAGTTCGACATCGGGAGATGCACATGAGCAACGCGAAGCCTGACTCCGGCGGAAGCTCGAAAGACGCCTGGTGGGCTGACCCCAGGGTGTCGGATTACCTTATGCTGTTCACGTATGTCGTTGGGGGTGCCGGGATTGCCCTGGGGATATACGGGCTTACCAGGGGTGGCGGGCCAAAGGCGGTTCATTACGCGTTGCCGCTGGTGGTTGGAGCGGTAGGGGTCCTCGCACTGATCCGCCACGCGGTCTTCCACGTAAGTGACGCCAGACGAGCCGGTGTCGATTCGGACCCTTTCTACATGATCGAGCTGGGCTTTGCCAACGGTGCTATCGGAATCCTTGCCCTGGTCGCTTTCTTCGGTAGCTGGGGGGTTGCCTCAGAGATTGCCTTGATGCTGACCTACGCTCTCTACCTCGGCCTCGCCTTTTTCCTTTTCTTTGCCCGGGTCAGGTATAAGGGCTTTGACGGAGGAAAAATTCTCGGTATCTGCATGTGGCTTCTGCAGGTCGGCTTCATGTTCTACTTTGGCATAGCGGCAGCAATAGCGGCGAAGGTTTCGCCATTCTAATGGGGTACTTGTTCTCTACCAGCACCTCCTGCGTTTGCGTCCCAGGCCCGGGGTAACAATTGTCCAATCGTTGCCACCCCGGCGCTGCGCGACGGCCCCACCTGGCTTCCACACCTGGGCTCTATGACCATTAATCGTGCGGGAGTCCGGAGTTGCTGACCGGCATGCCCTTGTCTATTGCTACGCTGCTTGACTTTGTTTTGAGATGAGTATACGAATTACGTAGCTTGGGGGTATCAAGAACGGTACCTGAAGCGCGACCAGTGCGTATGGCGCGACGGCAGGTGCAACCTCGCTCAGGCAACTCGGATTTATGTCTCTGTGATCAGAAGGGGTGATTCAGGTGATGTGCCCAAAATCCGTCTATCTCTTCTCGACTTCCCGGCGTATAAGAAATAATCCGGGACTCTTAATCGCTTTTGCCCTCTTCCTGGTGGCATTCCTCGTCCTCTCGTTCATTGCTCCCGCCGGCGTAAGCGTAGCACAGAGTGGAACGTCTCCCTGGGAGCAGGGCGTAAAGGTCTACAACGCAGGCCGGTGCTGTGACGGATACACGGTTTTCAGCGACGAGACCAGCTCACCGGGTTGCGCCAGGCTGATCGACATGAACGGCTACACGGTCAAGAAATGGACCGCGGCAGATGGTATTGGCTACCTGACCAAGCCACTTCCCGGCGGTTCCATCATGAGCTTCGGTGGGAAAACCACCGAGACGGGAAACATCACCAAGGTGCTCCAGTTCGACTGGAACAACACGCTAACGTGGAGCTTCAGCGGCTGGACGGATATCGGGGGACAGAAATCGGCCGAAGCGCACCACGATTTTCAGAGGGAAGGAAATCCGGTCGGTTATTACGCGCCCGGCATGGACCCGATGGTCACCGGCGGCAAGACCCTGGTCCTGTCCCAGACCAGGGTGAACAATCCTGCGATCAGTTGGTGGCAACTGCTGGATCCGGTTATCTACGAGGTGGGCGCGGATGGAAAGTCGACCGGTTTCGAATGGCACGCCATCGATCATTTCAACGAAATGGGTTTTAACGATACCGCAAAATGGATGATCATGTGGCTCGGAGGGTTCTGGGGCGACTACCTGCATATGAACGCTATCTCCACCCTGGGGCCCAACAAGTGGTACGACGCGGGCGATGCGCGCTTCAACCCCGATAACATCATCACCAGTTCACGCAGCGCGAACCTTATCATGATCATAGACCGAAAGACCGGGCACATCGTATACAGGGTCGGACCCGACTATTCGACCAATACTCCGGAGGGACAGAAACTGGGTCAGATCATCGGGCAGCATAACGCCCACATGATTCCCAGGGGTCTCCCGGGCGAAGGAAACATCCTTGTGTTCGACAACGGCGGATTCGCCGGATACCCACCGGTAACGCGCGGCTATTCGAGAGTGATCGAATTCAATCCTGTCACACTCGATAAAGTATGGGAGTATCAAAACCCCAACGGTAGTTTCTTCATTCCCGCTGGAGACGGCCACCTGTTCTACAGTTTCTTCATAAGCGGAGCCCAGCGCCTCCCCAATGGCAACACCATGATAACGGAGGGCGCCCCCGGACGCATTATCGAAGTGACTCCCCAAGATGAAATAGTCTGGGAATACACTCTTGGACCCTGGCAGGCGCTCTATCGCGCTTACAGAGTTCCACCCGAGTGGGTGCCCGGAAATCCAAATGCGTATAAGAACTGGGGTTCACTCGCTAAGCAATAGGGCCTGGCATCGTGAGGGGGTTATCGGGTGGCACGCGCGAGCAAGAAGAAGCCCAATGTTCTAATCATCGTCGTGGACAACCAGTGGGCAGGCGCGCTCGGGTGTTGTGGCAACACCAAGCACCGCGCCCACGAGCCGGGCCAACATCGCCGCGCAGGACGCCATGGTCGACCACGGTGTTGGGGTGATAATGGATACCCTCAAGCGCAACAAGATGGAGGAGGATACCCTCGTCGTGTACCTCTCCGATCACGGCCTGCCGTACGGCCAACACGGATGGTGGAGAGGGTGGGATTCTCACCCGCCCATTGCTCCTTCGTCACACTGTGACCCCACCATGAAGGCTTTCAGCCACAGGCGCACCGCGGGTTCGGTGGCCTCTTAATCCGAGAACCCCCCGATCGTATCCGTCCCCGCNNCCGCGCCCTTGCTGTTCCAGTACATCGCCCTCTCCACCATTATCTTCTTTCCCGAGGTCTTTGATGTGACCTTGATGGAGGCCCTGCCGGAGGGTATCTTCTCGGCCATGTTGAAGGTCTTGCGGGAGTTGGCCGGGATGGTTGAGGTGAGGGTCTCTGCTCCCCCACCGGCCTTAAGGTAGGAGACCTCTACTGTTACAGGGCTGGTATTGGGGTTCTGNNCGGGGAGGTAGAAGGTGGTGTGGGCCTGTGACATGCCGATCGAGTCGTGGCAGGCTTCTCCCGTACCGTTGTCCCAGTACATGGAGCGCTCTGCGATTATGGGGGCCGAGCCGTGTACCTGTGTGGAGAAGTCCGTTCCTCCCATTCCCGCTACGTCGTTCACCTTTATGGTCTTGCGCGAGTTGCCGGGCAGGCTGAAGGGGGCTTGAGCCTTCTTTCCCGCGGGGGTCATGTAGGTGATGGTGACGTTGGCCGGAGAGCTTCCCGGGTTCTGTATGAGCACCCAGGTGGTGAAGCCCCAGGCGGTGGTGCCCTCCGCCAGGAAGTAGTCGGCAGCCGGGGTCGTGGTGCCGATGGAGTCGTGGCCCTCTCTCTTGTTGTTGCGGTACATGGCACGCTCGGGGATGACCGGGACGTTGGAGGCGACCTTGATGGAGGCGTTCTTCTGCCCTATGTCGGTCTGCATGTTGAAGCTCTGGCGGGAGTTGGCGGGGATGGTGTGGGAAACGGTCTTCGGTGCGGCTCCCTCTATCATGTAGGTGACGCTGCAGGTCGCCGTTGCCGTGTTCGGGTTCTGGATGAGGAGCCAGCACTCGAAGCCCCAGGCGGAGGAGCCCTCGGGGAGGTACCAGGTCTTGGAAGGAGATGTCACCCCTACGCTGGAGTGCCCCTCGGGGGATGCGGCCCCGGGTCCGGTCCAGGACATGGTGCGGTCTACCGCTATTGTCTTACCTTCCGTGCAGGTGATCTTTGTGGAGAAGTCCTTGTTTCCGAGTGTGTCTGTGGGGTTGACGGTGGTCTGGGAGGAGGCGGGAAGGGTTATGGTGCCACCTGAGACGTTTCCGGAGCCCGTCATGTAGGTGATGGAGGCGTGGACGGGGGTCGTGTTGGGGTTGGTGATGGATATGTAGGTGGAGAAGCCCCAGGCGGTGGTGCCTTCGGCGAGGTACCAGGT
>PMDX01000162.1 GCA_003154635.1 Actinomycetota bacterium
TGGTCGACCTCGATAGCAACCCGACAAAACTCATCGAGACTGTTGAGGTAGGCAAGCAACTGCTGATGACAAGAGGTTCGCTCACCACCTTCAGCGTCGCCAACGATGTGGCGAAATACTTTGCCATAATCCCGGCGCTTTTTATTGCTACCTACCCGGTCCTGAAGACCCTCAACATCATGAAGCTTGCCACGCCGCAGAGCGCAATACTGTCCGCAGTTATCTTCAATGCTCTTATCATCGTCGCCCTCATACCTCTCGCCCTGCGCGGGGTCAAATACAGGCCGCTGGGCGCCAATGCGATCTTCCGGAGGAACATGCTAGTTTACGGGGTCGGAGGGCTGATCGCACCGTTCATCGGAATAAAGCTCATAGACATCATCCTGCACGCGATCAGGCTCGCGTGAGATAAGGGAGACGGAGATGCTTACAAGGATCAAGGGTTTCTTTAGGAACTACGGGGCCAGTTGCCTGGTGATATTTGCGGTGTTCGCTGTTCTCACCGGCCTTGCTTATCCACTGTTCATGACCGGATTCGCACAGCTGGCTTTCAAATCTAAGGCCAACGGTTCGATCGTCAATCAGGACGGCAAAGCAGTTGGATCGACGTTGATTGGCCAGTCATTTACGGGCCCCAATTACTTTCATGGGCGCCCATCCGCGGCTGGAACCGACGGTTACGACGCCACTGCATCCGGGGGCTCGAACCTCGGTCCCACTAATCCGAAGCTGACGGAACTAATCTCCCAGAGGGCAGACGAAGTGAGAAAAGAAAACGGCCTTGCACCGGACGCGAAGGTTCCCGCCGACCTTGTGGAAGCGTCTGCCAGCGGACTCGATCCGGACATCAGTCCTGCGAGCGCCTTGCTGCAGGTCAAGCGTGTCGCCGGAGCGAGGAACCTCCCACAAGCAGTTGTGCTTGAACTGGTGAAGAGCCACGTCCAGGGTCGTCAACTGAGCGTTCTCGGCGAGCAGAGAGTGAACGTTCTCGAATTGAACCTGGCGCTCGACAGAATGAGCAAGTAGGGGGTAGATTGAAGGCCAGACGATGGGCAGCGAACTTCCAAGATCGGGTGGTTGGCCGATGACAGTCGAACAACGCCGCAGGATTATTGATTACCTGGTGATCCTTGCCCTGCTAGCGGTTGTAACCATCGTCTGTAAGACCACAGGTAAGTTCTTCAACATTACGGATGTCGCCATGCTGTACCTGTTGCCGATCATCTACGCGGGTGCGCGCACCGATATCTGGTCTTCCGTCGCCACTGCGATCGCCGGTGTCCTGCTGTTCGACCTCTTTTTTGTTCCCCCGCTGTACACCATCACTGTTTCCGATGCTCACTATATTGTTACATTTGTGATCTTCCTTCTGGTGGGTATTACCACGAGTGTCATCAGTGACCGCCTAAAGAACAAGACAAAGGAGACGGAGGCGGCCCTGGGCCAGACCAGGGCGATGTACGACCTGAGCACCGAGTTGACGGCGGTTTCCAGCGTGCGTGAGTTGTCGCGCATCATCGTGAGCGGCGTTGCCGACGCGACCGGCAGTGATGCAGCCTTATATCTGCCTGATAGAAGCAACGTATTTACACTCATGGCTGCAAGTAACCCGGAGGGTCGGTTGGCAACAGACAGGAACGAAGGCGGCGTCGCCGGTTGGGTTTTCGAATACGGGCAGGAGGCGGGTCCCGGAACGGACACCCTGCCGGGCGCAAGGGGGCTTTATGTGCCGCTAAAGTGGGAAGACGAGATCCTGGGCGTTCTTGGAATCGACGTCTCTGAAGAAACAAACAGTGACCTCGCCAGGAAGAAAGTGCTCCTCCTGGCTTTCGCCGGGCTCGCGACCCTCGCGCTTAACAAGGTCCTGCTGTCGGCAGCCACCCAGCACGTGAAGAACCTGGAAGCCAGTGACAAGCTGAGGGGCGCTCTCTTCGACTCCATGTCCCACGAGCTGCGCACCCCTCTGGCCTCGATAATCGGGGCCGTAACCAGTCTAACAGGCAGCGAGGTCGCCTATACGGACGAACAGAAGATCGAGTTGCTTGATACAATCAACAAGGGAGCGGCCAGAATGGACCGGCTGGTCCGCAACCTGCTCGATATGGCGAGGCTGGAGAGCGATAGTTTCAAGCTCAAGACCGAGTGGTGCGACATTCAGGACGTCATCGGGGTTGCACTGGCCGCCTTCGGCGAGGAGTTGGAAAACCGTCCTACGGTTGTCAATGTCGAGGAAGACCTGCCACTCCTCAAGATAGATTTCGAACTTATCGTTCAGGTGCTTGTCAACCTGGTGGACAATGCGCTCAAGTACTCGCCGCCTGGAAGTAAGATAGAAACAACCGCAAGGCACGAATCAGCCGGAGTGGTAGTATCTGTCGAAGACCAGGGCCCGAAAATCCCCAACGAAGAGCTGAATAGGGTCTTCGACAAGTTCTACCGAATCGAGATCCCCGGGACGGCAGCCGGAAGCGGGCTCGGCCTCTCGATATGCAAGTCCATTATTGACGTACACGGTGGCTCGATATGGGCTGAAACCAGGCCGGGTGGCGGAAACAGGTTCGTATTCTCTCTACCTGTTGTAGAGCGTAAGCCGGAAAGTGAAACCCGATGACTCCGGAAACGGGTGGCGCCAGAATCCTCGTAATCGACGATGAGCCTGAAATCCGCAGGCTGCTGAAAGTCGCTCTCAGCGCCCACGGCTATGTGGTCCTGGAAGCAGAGGCGGGCCAAAAAGGCATCGACAGAGCCTCGCTCGACCATCCGGATCTCATCATCCTGGACATGGGCCTTCCCGACGTGGACGGCCTCGAAGTAGTGAAAGCCATCCGCGAGTGGTCTAGCGTACCAATCATCATACTGTCGGTCAGAGAGCGCGAGGACGATAAGGTCGCAGCGCTCGACGCCGGGGCAAACGATTATGTTACCAAACCGTTTGGGATGGACGAACTGACAGCAAGGATTCGGGCGGCGTTTCGCGCCCTCATACCCGGCGAAAACTCCCCAGTTCTCGAAGTCGGCGACTTATGGATGGACCTTTCGAAGCGACTGACGAGTGTTTCGGGTAAAGAGGTCAGTCTAACTCCGACCGAATATGAGTTACTCAAGTACCTTGCAACCAACGCTGATAAGGTCATAACTCACAAGCAGTTACTCACCCGCGTCTGGGGTGTTGACTTCGTCCCCGATATCCAGTACTTGCGCGTATACATCGGTCAGCTGAGAAAAAAGATAGAGCCCGATCCTTCCCGCCCCATCTACATCCTGACGGAACCCGGAGTCGGATACCGGCTGGCAGGTTCGATTTCAGATTGATTAGCACAGGTAGCCGTGCGAAATGTCTTTACGTTGGGATTTGATAGTGTCGGAGGGGGGACTCGAACCCTCACGACCCTGCGGCCAAAAGGCCCTAAAATGGACCTGAAGAGCGAGGACGGCAAGATGGCCGCCTATCGCGCCGGGGCCAAGGTCTCCTTCAAGTACATGGGCAAGGAAGCCTAGAGGGGTTCAGCATTCCCCTTCCCGATCCCTGACGATCAAGTCACAGACCTCGTCCTCGCGGCCTTTATCCGTGATTATAATGAGGTGGTCGTCGGGCCTGAGTTCTACGTCACCGTTTGGTATGACCGACTCATGCTCCCTGAGTATGAGAACGAGCAGAATGCCCTGCGGTAGCGGCAGGTCCCGGAGCGTCTTTCCGACCGACACTGAGTCATCGGAGAGTATGCACTCCACGACCTGGATATTCTCCTCCTCGAAGTTCAGGAGGCTGAGCAGGCGCTGGTGGGGTAGCCTGTGCTCCACCATTGAGAGAATCGTGCGCACGCTGCTCACGGTTGGCTTCACGCCGAGGAGGTCGAACGTCTGCTGGTTTATCGGGTTGTTGACGCGTGCGATTATGTTCTTGACTTCGTACTTCTCTATAGCAAGCTGGCAGATGACAATGTTGTCCTCATCGTCCCCTGTGACCGCGATGACATAGTCTGCTCTCGCTATCCCGGCCATCTCCAGAACGGTTACTTCAGTACCGTCGCCCATGATGGCGGCGTGCTCGAATTCCTTCTCAAGAGCGGCGTATTTCCTTATGCTCTGCTCGATAACAACCACTTCGAAGTCGTTCGCTAGCAGCTCCCTGGAGAGATTGGCGCCGACCTTTCCTCCGCCTATGACAAGGATGAACGGGTTCATTCGACATCCTCCTCCCCGCGGAAATCGGACACCGCCTGGTGCATGAGGTCGGCCGTAAGCGCAACCGGACAG
>PMDX01000336.1 GCA_003154635.1 Actinomycetota bacterium
GGAGGGAGAGGGATTCTCACCCGCCCCACGGCCTCCGTCCGCGGTGACCCCAAGAGTGGTTTAGGTCGAGTACGACCTTTGGCTCCGGGGGTTCGAACCCTCAAAGGTTAGTCACTGCTTGGCGGAGGGAGAGGGATTCNNAGGGAGCGGGATTCGAACCCGCGGGACCTGTGACAGCCCAAAGGTTTTCAAGACCTTCGCAATCGTCCACTCTGCCATCCCTCCGTCGACTATTTTACATCAGGCGAAGCGGAGTGAATGTGGAATTATGACTTGTCGTAATATTTGTTGCCCTGGTCGGGTTGAGCTGCAGGTCAAAGAATTGATGGCGGGCGGGCGGAGCCGGGCCTGGAGAGACCCGGCTCAAGAAGGTCGAGACGTATGTATACTTAAGTGGTCCGCGGAGCAATCAACCGGAGAATAGCTGGAAAGCGGGGAGACATGTTTGACGAGAGTAAATGCGATCTTTGCGGTGACTGCCTGACCCTGTGCCCTTACGTAGATTACGAGCGCGATGAGGCTATAGAGCAGTTCCAGAGCCTGATCGAAGGTGGTACGCCCCGGATAGTCAGCGAGTGCATCACGTGTGTCGCCTGCAACCAGTTCTGCGAAAAAGGCGCCGGGCCGTTCGACCTCATCCTTGAGCGGCAGGAGCGGACAGGGGTGCTCAACATCCCCGAACAGAACACACAGCTATTCCGGAATTTCCCCAACGCTCCAAGCCGGGTGATCCCCGGGGACGCCGACGGCCCGGCGCTTTCCCTGTGCAGCGTTGGCGAGCTGCTCCCCGGTCTTTTCGATGGGCCTCTCTTCAAAGGGATGACCGTGCTCAAGGGCGGCGATTATTTCTGCGGCGTGGGGTGGGTACACCTCGGGCAAGAGGCACCCTTGCGCGAGAACGCGCCGGGGGTCATTGCAAACCTCGCGGCATCCAATGCGAACGAGATCGTCTTTTACCACGACGACTGTTATGCCCTCATGGCTTCAATCGCTCCGGACTATGGCATAGAGGTGCCTTTCCAGCCGGTTCACATCATCGAGTACCTCCTGCGGCGCGCGAAAGAGCAGGCGGCGGTCAAGCCCCTTGGTATCAAGGTCGCATATCAACAGCCGTGCGCTTCTCGCTACACTCCCTGGAAGGACGCACAGCTCGATGAACTCTTCTCCCTGATAGGTGTCGAAAGGGTCGACCGCGACTACGATCGCGCATCCGCCCTTTGTTGCGGATCTCCGTTGATGCCGCGCGACCGGAAAAGGGCAATGGAGGTCAAGGAGCGCAACATCAGCGACGCGGTCGCCGCCGGGGCTCAAGGCATGGCTTACCTATGCCCGCTTTGCGTCCTCAACCTTCGCAAAGTCGCCGAATCGTCCGGGCTCGAAAACTATCACCTTATCGAGCTGGTCGACCGGGCTCTCTACGAATAGTCTTTCAGAATAACTTCAAAGCAGGCGCCGTTGTTGTCGTACGCCAGTATGTCACCGCCGCAGATTCGCGCGATCTTGCGCGCTGTCGAGAGGCCGATCCCGTTCTCTCCGATTTCTTTTCCTCTGTGAAAAAGGGTGTCAAAACCGAAAACAGGTAGGGGCAGGGCGCTCAAGTCCCCTGGCTCACTTCCGATAACTCCATTGAAGGGAGAATCGGAAATGAGCTGCTGGAGAACGAAACGCATGTCGCGCGGCCACGAGGCCAACGGAGCCGTCGTCGCCTTGAGGCTACCGGCCGTGGCGCTTGCGGTGGCAGCCCTTGTCTGCGTTTCCAGCTTGTTCCTCGGACCGTCGCTTGCCAGAACCTCAGCCTCAGGGTCGACTGGAGCGGGATGGAAACCGCCGGTGTTCCAGTTCAAGGTACCTGAAGCCCTGATAGAAAACTTTGATCATCGGGCGCAGGCGGCTGTTGCACCCGGACAGACCATGGGGCGAATACAGATTCCACGGATCGGCCTCGACGTGCCCCTCCTCGAGATGGCCAACTGCGACGACACTCCCAACCTGAACAAAGGTCCCGCGCACATCGGTGGCACGGCCCTGCCGGGTACCGCCGGCAACTGCGGCATCGCGGGACACCGCTCCACCTATTCCATGCCGTTCGCCCAACTTGGTTCCCTTCAGGCCGGCGACGAGATCGTCGTTTTCGGCCCGGCGGGTGCAAGGTATATATATCGCGTGACCCGGATCTGGGTCGTGAGCCCGAGCCAGGTATCAGTGCTTGACCCTACCCCACTGCCCTCCCTGACTCTGGTGACGTGCCACCCGTACGGGTCGTCACAGAGCCGCCTGATCGTAAGGGCTGTCATTTCCGGCTAGTGCTCCGTCCCACTAGGAACCCGCCCCCGCCTGATTTACAACTTACATGCAATCCCGCTCCGAGGTAGGACGATACGCGGACGCGTAGAATTCACAACTGCGACGACACTCAATCCAGAGGGAGCGCAATGGACGACAAGAAGAAGTTCACCAGCGAAGAGCTGGCGGGGTACGGCGGCGAGGACGGCGACTCTTACGTCGCCGTAAACGGCAAGGTCTATGACGTATCCGATAGCGACATGTGGGAGGACGGCGACCACTTCGGCGAGCACAAGGCCGGTGAAGACCTGACCGAAGCGATGGAGAACGCTCCACACGGCATGGAGGTCTTTGATGACTTCCCCGAAGTTGGTGAGCTCGAATAGCGGGTCAGGGCCGCCGGCCCGCCGGTCTTGACAGGTCCGTAAAATCAGGTTAACGTCTCAATTGTTGACATGTCAATTATTGAGGTATTAAGTATCATGGACAGGTTGCAGGATTCTCTCTGCTTCAAACTTGGCTCATCGGCACGCAGCATGCAAAAGCAGTACAACGCCCACTGTGCCGAGTACGGGATCACAATCGCTCAGTCGTTCATCCTCTTCCTCCTGCTCGCTGAAGACGGGCTCAACCCAAAGACACTGGCCGAGCAACTCGAGATCGACGGCAGCGCCATAACCGGGTTGGTGGATCGCCTGGAGAAAGAGAGCCTTGTCGAGCGCAAGACGGACCCTGCGGACCGCAGGGCGTTCTGCGTATTCCTCACCAGAAAAGGCAGGCGCAAGGCCGAGCAGGTCCTGCCAGCCGCGATGGAGGTCAACAACAGGCTCAAGGCGGGCCTTTCGAAGGGGGACGAAGAGACCGTGTCCCGCTTCCTCGAGAACGTAAAGGGACTCGACAGGCAAGACTGATATTGTTCTGGAGCACGGAGGTTTTTCCATGGCAGATGTTTACGAGGAACTCAGGCTTCACCTCGACAAGCACCCGAGCGGGGCTCCCGAGGGGCCAGGGATAATCGAGATCCTGTCGACGCTCTTCACCCCAGAGGAAGCAAAGGTCGCACTCGGGGCGGTGTTTCGCCCCAAATCGGCGACGTTCATAGCGGAGCGCGCGGGTGCACCTGTGGACGAGGCTGAAGTTGCGCTCGAGAGCATGGCCGACAAAGGCCTGCTCTTCGCACGCGAGAAGGACGGCGTCTGGGGTTACTCTCTGATGCCTATCATGCCAGGCATCTTCGAATTTCCGTACATGAAAGGCCGGAAGGATGAGACGCTCGAGAGGCTCGCGAAGCTTTGGGAAGTCTATCTCATGACCCATGCGTCAGACATGATGGAGGGTGGCACGCCGTTCGCCAGGGTTATCCCGATCCAGGAAGAGGTCGAAAACGAGCCCAGGGTCTTGACGTACGAGATGGTCTACAAGCTCATCGACGACGCCAAGGTCGTCGGGCTCTCACACTGTGCCTGCCGTACGGCGTTCTCCAATTGCGACAGGCCGCTCGAAGCGTGCATGCTGTTCGACGACACCTGCGAGTTCCTCGTGGACAGAGGGTTCGCGCGCTACATCACCAAGGATGAGATGAAGAAGCTCCTTCGCGAGTTCGACGCCATGGGGCTCGTTCACAACGTGAACAACTCCCAGGACAAGCTCCAGTTTATCTGCAACTGCTGTTCGTGCTGCTGCGGATTCCTGCGCGTGACGCGCTATGTCAGCAAGCCGAGCTTCCTCGCGTCCTCAGGATACCAGCCTAGCCTCGATACCGACCTCTGTACCGGGTGTGCCGTATGCGAAGACCGTTGCCCGATGGATGCCATTGAGATGGTCGATGACGTGCCCGTGATTAACGAAGCCCGGTGCATCGGTTGCGCACTTTGCGTGACCGGCTGCGGCACCGACGCGCTCGAGCTCGCGCGTCGCGATGACGCTCTCACGGTCCCCGGCTCGATGTCGGAAATGGCCGTCGAAGTCCTCGAGCGGCGCGGCAAACTCAAGGAGTTCATCGACCTCCACAAATAAGACAGGCCAGGCGATTGTTCCCTGGTCGATGAGCGCTTTCGCGGGTCACTCGATGACCGTCTTGCCTCCCATATACGGTTGCAACACCGGCGGCACCACAACACGTCCGTCATCCAGCTGGAAGTTCTCGAGTATCGCCGCGACCGTTCGGCCTACCGCAAGGCCCGAACCGTTTAGAGTATGCACGAACCTCGGCTTCCCACCCCCGCTGGGCTTGAAGCGGATATTTGCGCGGCGCGCCTGGAAATCCGTGCAGCACGAGCACGACGATATCTCGCGGAACTCTCCCGCGGCCGGTAGCCAGACTTCGAGGTCGTAGCACTTGGCGGCAGAGAACCCGAGATCACCGGTGGACAGCAGCATGACCCGATGGTGGATCCCCAGCCGGCGAAGCACTTCCTCGGCGTTTATGATCATGGCCTCGAGTTCGTCAAAACCCTTGTCGGGGTGAGCGAACTTGACCATCTCTACCTTGTTGAACTGGTGCTGCCGGATGAGACCGCGCACGTCTTTGCCGTAAGATCCGGCCTCGCGTCTGAAGCATGGCGTATAGGCGACATACTTGATGGTCAGGTCCTCCTCGGGGAGTATCTCGTCGCGGTGGATATTCGTTACCGGGACTTCCGCGGTGGGCACCAGCAGCAGGTCGTCATTGCAGACGTACATGTCCTCCTCAAACTTCGGAAGCTGCCCTGTCGCGGTGAAGGTCTCGCGGTTCCCAAGGATTGGAGGGAAGACTTCGGTGTAGCCGTGTTCGCGGGTGTGCAGATCGAGCATAAAGTTGATCAATGCTCTTTCGAGCAGTGCGCCGGAATCGCGGAGCAGGGTAAAGCGGGACGCCGCAATCTTGGCACCACGCTCGAAATCGAGTATGCCCAGGGCCTCTCCGATCTCCCAGTGAGGCTTGGGCTTGAACGTGAAGCTCGGCTTTTCTCCCCAGCGGCGGACCTCGACGTTGGATTCCTCGTCCGGACCGACGGGGACCGTCTCGTGCGGGATGTTGGGTATGTCGAGCATGATCTTGCCGATCTCAGCCTCGACGTCGCGCACCTCTCCGTCAAGCTCCTTGATCCGCTCGGAGATGGCCCTCATCTTCTCGACTATCGCCGATGTGTCGCCGCCCTCTTTCTTGAGCCTGACTATGTCGTCGGAAGCCTTGTTACGCTGGTGCTTGAGGTCTTCTACCTCTACGAGGAGAGCACGCCGGCGCGCGTCCATCTCCAGTGCGCCGTCGACGTCGGCGACTTCCGCGCTCGTGTCGCGGTCGAGTATCGCCTGCTTGACCCGTCCGGGCTCTTCACGTATGACCTTAATATCGAGCATTTACATGCTCCCCTCTGATCGAGAGTCACGCTACCGTAACCAATTGGCTTTTCGAGCCCCGGGGCCTTCAAAACCCAGGCCTGTTCTGTGACTTGCAGACTTGAAAAACAGATCTGACCCCAGGTTTTCAAGCGGTGGGGTAGGAGCCAAGGAGTTTGAGCTCGCGGAGCTTTCCTACGAGTGAGCCTATCGCTCCAGCCACCTCGGGATCATCGAAGTGTCCCATTATGTCTATGAAGAAATAATACTCGCCCATCACCTTTTTTGTCGGGCGGCTTTCGATTTTTGTAAGGTTGACGCCGCGCGATGCGAACTCCTGGAGCATCTCGAGAAGGCTGCCAGGATGGTTTGCACGGATGAAGCAGACTATCGACGTCTTGTCGTTTCCGGTTCGGGCTGCTTTTTTCTTTCCGACTACCACGAACCTTGTCTGGTTTATCGGGTAGTCGGCGACATCGCTCGCCAGGACCTCCAACCCGTATATCTTAGCGGCCAACTCGGTCGCAATAGCTGCCAGTGGCTCGCTCGACTGGGATACCGTGAGCGCCGCTTCGGCAGTGCTGTTTGCCGCCCGGACCGGAACGTTCGGGAACCAGCGAGAGAGGAAGTTGCGGCACTGGGCTGTCGCCTGTGGATGAGATACTACGGCGGTGACGTCCTCGCGCGCGACTCCGGGTCGGGCCATGAGCTGCTGGCTGACCTCGTACGTTATCTCGCGCTCTATGACCAGGTCCGTCTCGAACGCAAGCGTGTCGAGGGTTACGTTGACCGAGCCTTCGATGGAATTCTCGATGGGAACCATGCCACTGTCCACTTCACCCGACTGGGCGGCTTGAAGCACCTCGGGTATCGTGGCATAAGGGATTTCCTCGTCGAACTGCCCGTGAAGGTAGGCCTCGAGGGCCTCCTGGGCGAACGTCCCTCTCGGGCCGAGGTACCCTATTTTCGGCACTCCTACTCGCCCCTCGGCTCCCTGTTGCGAAGCCGCTCGACCGGGGTATCCAACCCGCGCGGTCGTGAAGCCGCCGGACGTCGCGGTGCCTGCTTCTCGGGCGTACTGTCCGCTCGGCGCTCGGGAGGTGGCTCGTCCATCAGTTCGGACACCAGGTCTATCGGCGGACCCGTGCGCTCCAGGGGCTCCTGTTCGAGCTCCGGCTCGCGCTTCCGCTCCTGGCGCCCGTCCTGCGGCGGACCGACATGCTTTACTCTGCCGGGTCCGCGGCGCTGATAGGTCTCGCGCGGCGCGGGTCGCGGGCGCGGCTGTGGTGCTGAGGCTTCTTCGGGGGCACGCCCTTCGTTTCGTTCTTCCGCGTACTCGTCTTCACGGGACTGCGCTCTCCTCGCGTTTTGCGTGCGCTCGGAGCCTGATTGGGCGCGGGCATTCTCTGTTCGCCCCTGAGGGCCACCCGTACGCTGCGCATACTCGCGGTCGTGGAACAATCTAAGATTTGCCATGCGCTCTTCATGCTCGCGGTCGCGCGCCTCCACCGGCAGGGCACCCAGCTCTTTGCTTTGCATCGCAAGGCGAATGGCTTCTTTTTCTTCGGGAGAAAGCTCGTATGACGAACCGCGTTCGACCACGGGTTTCGAATAAGTCCTGGACTCGTTACGCCCGTAAATCGAGCTGAGGGCGAGCCCGTTGCCCCTGTCGTCGAGCAGCGCTACGGCGAAGCTCAACAGCCCACCGAGATCGCGAAACGCGTCGAATCGTACGACCCCGATATGCTGAACCGCGCCTGCCATGCGCCTCAGCACCTGTGCGTACTGCTCGGAGAGCATCTCGACCTCATATAGCAGATGCTCGACCTGCGAGATATTGTCTCCGACTATCTCGACGAAGTTCTGGCCCTGCGTGTCACGCACCAGCAGTTCACAGTCGGCCTCGAGCCTTCGAGTACGCCAGAAAAGATAGACGATTAGCACTACGGCCACCACAAGGACCGCTCCGAGCACTATCACAATCGGCGTTATGTTGCTTTGAATCATGGATTGGAGCCCTCTTGGTCTTTGGCTTTTCTCTGCGCACCCAACCAGCACGNNGGCCTGAGAGACCCGGCTCAAGAAGGGGTGGGGTCATCGCTGGGCCAGGTGTCGGATTCCGTGCGAAAGTCAATAAGGGTAAGATAATAGGCGATGGATGCCAATCTTGATGACAAATACTATAAGCTGAGGAAGCATCTCGAGGGCATGGGCCGCGTCCTTGTCGCCTATTCCGGAGGGGTCGACAGCACTCTGCTCCTCGCGGTGGGCAAAGAGGCCATGGGCGATGATATCCTCGCCGTAACGGTTAGCTCGCCACTTCACCCGAAGAACGTCGTGGAAAGTGCCTCCCGGATGGCCGCCCGTCTCAGAGTCAATCACATCATCGTCGAGGCGGACGAGCTCCAGATCGACGACTTCGTCTCCAACCCGCCCGAGCGCTGTTACCTGTGCAAGCATCTTCGATTCAGCGAGATGCTGGATATCGCTGCGCGCGAGGGCATCACAGAGCTTGTCGAGGGAAGCCAGCAGGACGATTCCTCGGACTTCAGGCCCGGCGCTGAAGCGGCGCGGGAGCTCTCGGTGAGCAGCCCTCTAATGGACGTTGGCTTTTACAAGTACGAAGTAAGGGCCTTGTCACGCGAGCTGGGCCTTTCGACCTGGAACATGCGCGCGAGTCCATGTCTCGCGACCCGCATCCCGTACGGGGAAAAGATCACCCGCGAGAAACTTTCGGTTATTGACCAGGGTGAGAGATCCCTCATGGATCTGGGGCTCAACCAGGTGCGCTTGCGCTACATCGAAGACAGGACCGCGCGGATCGAGGTCAACTCCTCGTCGATACAAGAGTTGACTGTGAACGGGACCAGGGAGCGCATCCTGTCGCGGATGAAGGAACTCGGATTCCTCTACGTCACGGTGGATCTCGCCGGATACCGAACCGGAGCCCTGAACGAGGTGCTCCCGGAGGCTTGACGNNGACGGCAACCCTCCGATTGGAGCTTGCATGACATACGAAGATGAACTCAAGGAGTTGCTGCTGCGGGTGCAATCCGGCGATGAGTCGCCTGAGAACGCCTTCGAGACGCTGCGGACTCTCCCATTCTCAGACCTCGGGTTTGCGAAGGTCGACCATCACCGTGAGCTCCGGCAGGGGTTCGCGGAGGTCGTCTTTTGCGAGAAGAAGACGCCGGAGCAGGTGCGCGAAATAACGCGCGCGCTTCTGGACAAGAACATCGGCAACCTGCTTCTTACACGCGCCGGACCCGAGGTCTTCGAGCTCATTCGCGAGATAGACAGCCGGTCTGAGTACCACCCGCGTTCTCGTCTCATAACGATAGAGCGAGAGCATATTGAGCCGTTCGGCATGGTCTCCATCTTCACTGCGGGTACGGCGGACATTCCGGTCGCTGAAGAGGCGCGTATCACGGCGTCTATCATGGGAAGCAATGTCGTACCTACTTACGACGTGGGCGTGGCCGGGGTACACAGGCTTTTCGCCCACAGTGAAGTGATCGAGAAGTCGAGCGCCATCGTGGTTGTAGCAGGAATGGAGGGTGCGCTCGCGAGCCTTGTCGGCGGCATCGCGCATTGCCCGGTCATCGCTGTCCCTTCGAGCGTCGGCTACGGGGCAAGCTTCGGGGGGCTCGCCGCGTTGCTGGCTATGATGAACTCGTGTGCCGTCGGAGTCTCGGTCGTCAACATCGATAACGGTTTCGGCGNNTTTCAGCGGCATCAGCGGAGACATGGTGCTCGGAGTCCTGATCGACCTCGGGCTCCAGCTGGATGAGCTAAACGAGGCTCTATCCACGCTCGACCTCGAGGAGTTCAAGATAGAGGCTCGCGAGGTGCAGAGTTACGGCCTGCGCGCGACCAAGGTCGACGTCATCGTTCCCGAGAGCGTTATCGTGCGGACATTTGCGAACATCAGGGACCTCATCGTCTCGAGTGGTCTTCCCGAAACGGTCAAAACGATGAGCCTGGA
>PMDX01000049.1 GCA_003154635.1 Actinomycetota bacterium
ATTGCTTTTACTTGCGCCTCCGTGTACTTCGGGAAGCTAAGTACTGTGCCTGAGGGTGTGTCCTGGAGTTCTCGATCTTTTATCTCCTGAAGTTTCTCATTCAGCAGTACGGTCGATACGTTTGTTGTCATTTCAATAACCCCGTTTCTAATAAGTACTAAACAGTTACTGACAAACCTAACAATACAAGTCATATAGTAAGACGTTTGCCTCGCTTTGTCAACTGTGCTAAGTTATTCAACAGGCTATTACTCACTTAAGTAACATTTGGAAACAAGGGAAACAAGGGAAACGGTGGGAACGGGGGCGTCTGATGGAAGATATCGGCAAGATTCTTAATGGCCTCAGGAAAGACAGGGGCTATTCGATAAGAAAAGTCTCGGAAGAGACCGGCTTCTCTCTGTCATTCCTCAGCAAGTTGGAGAACGGAAAGACAAGCATAACGATCAGAAACCTGATAAAGCTCCTAAGTTTCTACGATGTCACCCTTGCCGACGTTTTCTCGACTCCCAGCAGCAAGAAAATCGCCTTCAGGCGCGAAGAGAGAAAGGTTATGGAGAGCTCCGAGCATATAAGGCTCGAGCTTGTCGTTGATGACCCGGCAATAAACATGGAACCGCTCCTTGCCACCTTCGAGCCGAACGCGAAATACAAGGAGCCTCTCGAGCACGGAGGAGAGGAGTTCGCCTTTGTGATAAAAGGTGAGTTGCGCTTCGATATCGAGGGTATCTCTCATTACCTCAGGGAAGGTGACTGCGTGTACTTCGGGGGCGAGAAGAGCCATGGCTGGGAGAACATGACTGGTGAGGAAGCTCACCTTCTCATGGTCACGACGCCACCGAGCGTCTAGCGGACCGCTGCACTACTGAAAACGTGTGTCATATCTACAGGTTTATTGCGGCGATCGCCCTCGCGGCCCTGGTCATGGAAGGAAAAACAGCTACCCCACCGTTCAGCAACCCTTGCCGGATTCTTCTCAGGAGCTCTTCAAAGGTCACGTTCCCGACGTCGTAGGACCTCGAGTAAAGGACTACGGCCACGGGATTACCCGTATCGCGGCGGTATTCCGCCAGGATGTCCGCGGCTCTTTCGAGGCCATCCGGCCCCGCGAGCGGGTACGCGAAATTTACTGCCAGATCGAAGATGAGGATATCTGTCGTAGGGTTGGTTGAAGCTTCCCGCATCGCTGCCTCGAACTCCGGGATTGGTATCATGGGAGTGCCCAGGTCGAGCGGGTTTCCGACAACTGCCCCGACGCGGCCGAGTGCCTCCGTCATGGCAGCCGTCGATGAGGGATCGAGCGCGGGTAGCTCGAGGCCGTTTTCCTCGGCGATGTCCGCTCCATAAGTGCCCAACCCGCCGCCGCCTCCGGACATCAGGACGCGCTTGCCCGGGTTGAGGCCCATCTTCTTCAGTGCGACCAGCGTATAGAGCAGCTCGTCGATCCCGGAGGCCTGGATAACCCCGGACTGCTTGAGGGCCGCCTGCCAGATCTCGGACGAGCCCGCAAGCGATCCGGTGTGCGAAGCAACCGCCCTGCGGGACGATTCCACCTTTCCAACTTTCCACAGCACGACCGGTTTTGATGCGGCCGCCTCAGAGAGGGCGTCGACGAAATCCCTCCCGTCGCTGACGCCTTCCAGGTAACCGGCGATATATGCGGTCTCAGGGTCACGCGCGAAATACCTGAGAAGGTCGGACTCGTTGATATCCGATGCGTTTCCGTAGCTTACTACCGCGCTGAAGCCCATGCCCAGGCTCTGTGCCTCCCTCGTGAGGTGGACGGAGTAACTCCCGCTCTGCGAGATGAACGCGATGTCACCCGGTGTCTTCGAAAAATCGTAACCCGGGGTGAGCGTGAGACCGTTGCGGGGGTTGTATATTCCAAAACAGTTAGGGCCGATGATCCTGAAGCCACCGGTTCGGGCGAGCTCGAGAGCTTCGTCCTCGAGCTCCTTGCCGGGCTCTCCTATATCCCTGAAGCCGGCGGCGATTATAACGACCGCGCGTACGCCGACCTCGGCGCACTCTCGAAGAACGTTCATGGATCGGTGCGCCGGTATGGTCAGGTAGACGAGGTCCGGAGTTTCGGGCAGCGAGCGGATATCAGGATAGACCTCGTGTCCCATGATCTCTTTTTCACGGGGATTCACGAGGTAGACCGGTCCGNNCCGTCGAACCCCATGGTCAGCTGGGACATGGTCATCAACGACCCGAACTTGAACGGTGCGCTGGATGCTCCCACGAGCGCGAGGGAGCGCGCATTGATGATGCGGTCGATCTCGTCAAAGTCGAAAGGCAAGCCGATCACTCCCTTCTGAAGCCTGCCGCATTATAGCATGGGAACGCGCCGCTATTATCACGCTGGTACGGCACCAGCGCAGGGGTCTAAGATTGAGTTGCCTACCGACCCACCGACGGAAGAAGGTGTTGGCATGTCCAGACCGATGTGGTTCGTCAAGATGCTCAAGATCGGTTTCCCGTACCAGACCGGAATCGCCAGGCTCACCAGGGTTCCGTTGCTCGGTCGTCTCATCGAGCGGATCATGTTCGAGGACGACGACATAATGATATTGCCCCGAGAGCCCGTGCTGAGGCTCGACGAGACGGTGGAGCCCTCCGAAGAGATGCTGCTCCCGGCGAGCGTGGTAGAACATTTCGTCGAGAAAGCGAGCTTCCACTGGATCATGAACACGTGCATCTGCCGCGAGTCCATGAAATGTGAAGATTATCCGATAGACCTCGGGTGCATGTTTCTGGGAGAGGCCGCCCGTGACATCAATCCCAGGCTGGGGCGGCCGGTCTCAAAAGAGGAGGCACTCGAACATCTCGAGCGTTGCCGCGAAGCCGGTCTGTACCACCTCGTTGGCCGCAACAAGCTCGATTCGTTCTGGTTGAACGTGCATCCCGGCAACCGGCTCCTTACCATCTGTAATTGTTGTACGTGCTGCTGCCTGTGGAGGATGCTGNNCGCTGCATCCGCTGCTACTGCTGCGCGGAGGTCTGCCCCGAGGGCGCGATCGACGTGACCGTAGAGGATTCCGACTTCGTCAAGAGGTCGATCGAACGCATCGAGGCGGTAGTCGACGTGACTTGAGCTCATTTGGAGCGCGCGCAGGAAGGAAGCAAGGCGTTCACGCGAAATAGAAAAGAAAGCTAAATGTAGCGGCGCTCCATGAGGGTCCTGGGTGTTGTTTGCCCGACCCGCGGCATTTGGCGCCGATAACAGCCAGGAGGTGCTCATCGATGGATGCCGAGTTGATGGTGAAGATGGTCGAAGGCGCGTGCCCGTTCGCGCAACGCAGTCACATGAGGGTGACGCGGGTCGGCGGGGAGGGTTACATAACGATGATCCTGGAAGACGAACCCTCGAACTACAACGCGTTCGGACTCGTCCACGCGGGAGCGATGTGCGGGCTGGTCGAGACGGCTGGCGGCATGGCCATATTCAACTATCTTGACCCTACCGAGTTTGTCGTGCTCAACAGCATGCTCACCATCCGCTTCATAGCGATGCCCATGGGAGAGCTCCGTTGCAGCGTCCGCGTCACCAGGGAAGAAGTCGACGTTCTGGTAGAGGAGTTCAGGATAAACGGGAAAGCCGACAAGGCGATGGACCTCAAGATACTTGATGCTGACGGCAAGATGGTGGCTCAGGCACAGGCGACTTTCAGGCTTATGGTCACTCCCGATATGTTCAAAGAGCGATTCGCGGGGATGATGTATGCCGGGTAGTGATAAGGAGGTATCGATTCGATGCGGGACCAAGACCGGCAGAGGGCTGACTACAACGCGACAAACCCAGGCGGACGAGGTCAGGTTGATGAACGCGTGACGGCCTTCCTCCAGGTGCTCCTGGAGAGGTTCCCGATCTTCCGCCGTGAGCCCCACCTCGTTGTAATCCACTTCCCGCTCGTATTCGCGATAGTCATACCGCTTTTCGACGTTCTTTACATATTGCGAACAGGGAAGACCACCCTGGAGAAAGACTCTCTCAACCTGCTGGTGCTCGGCGCGTTAGCTACCCCCGCCGCCATGACCACGGGCTTTTATACATGATGGCTCAACTTCAAAGCGAGGCTGACGAAGCCGATCAAGGTCAAGATGTCCATGTCAATCCTCCTGCGGGCCGATATGGTCGCGTTGCTGACTTGGCGACTTTCCGATCGTCGGGTGATGGACGCCCCCGGCCGTCCCAGGACGGCATACCTGACCCTCTCACTATCGATGCCCGTGCTGGCAACCGTTCCTGGCTGGTTCGGTGGAAGACTATCGGGTCACCTGGCAAGCCGTAGCCGCCAGTCATGACTCCGGGCCGGCCCGATCATACGGAACTCGAGGTATCCGGTACGGTCGGTGAAACGAAATGGCTTGACGCAGGTCATTCCTAACTGAGCACGGGAGCCTCATGATTCAAAGACACCCGGCGCGGCGTAAGAAAGCAAGCCAAGGCTGCGAAATATCAGGTGCGCATTTCTATCAGGAGGTCAGTGATGGGGCTGGACAGGGGACAGAGATCATTTCTTCAGTGGAAATTCGGCGAACGTGCCACGTTCGACAGAGTCGAGCGTAAGCTGTACGGCCACGATATCGGCGCCTTGCCGCGGCTTGTGAAGCCGCTCGTGGGGTCGACCGTACCCGATGCCGTGGTGCAGCCCACCGATGAGTCAGAGATCGTTGAGCTTGTCAGATGGGCGCGGAGGCAGGGAGTGCCCCTTGTGCCCAGGGGTAAGGCTTCGTCAGGTTACGGTGGCGTCGTCCCGTCGAAAGGCGGAGTCGTCGTAGATTTCTTCCGCATGAGCCGCGTGATCTCCGTCGATATCGAAGCGCTCGATGTGAGAGTTCAGCCGGGGATGACGTGGGAGAGGCTCGACCGCGAGCTCAAGGAACACGGTCTCACTCTCAGGCTCTATCCCAGCAGCTATCCATCTTCTACCGTCGGGGGCTGGCTGGCGCAGGGAGGCGCCGGCTTCGGCAGCTACCAGTACGGTTATTTCAGCGACAACGTCGTATCCGCGACGGTCGTGCAGCCGGATGCTTCGGTGAGAGAGCTATCCGGCGACGGCCTCGACCTGGTCTCGGAAGCCGAGGGGATCACGGGGTTCATCACCGACGTGAGGCTCAAGGTACAGCCGCTCGAGGATCTGGAGGTCGCCGGGTTTGTGTGCCGGCGCGCGGGAGACCTGCAGAAACTCATATCGTCGGTTATGGAGTCGGGCATGCCGGTCTGGTCGATAATGTTCATCAACCCGCAGATGGCCGGGATGCGGAACAGGGCTCCCGAGCCCGAGCACGGTGATGGGGTGCATAAGGTCACGCTGCCGGAAGCATACATAGCCGTCATCACTTACAGGGCACGAGACGCTGAATCCGTGAGAGCTCCCCTTGCCGAGCTTGCGGGCGGCGTTGGCGCCCGGGCCCTGGACGACGATCTTGCGCAACACGAGTGGGACAACCGCTTCAAGATAATGCTTGTGAAAAGGCTCGGGCCTTCGCTTGTTCCCGCCGAGGTGGTAGTCCCGGTGGAAAACCTTGGTGCCGCGATGGAGGAGATCGAGTCCAAGGTCCACCACCCCGTTCTCAAAGAGGGCATCATCGTAGGCAAAGGCCGGGGGGGCAAGCCTGAAGCCGTGCTGCTGGGCTTCATTCCCGCGGACGAGCGTACGCTCGGTTATAACTTCATGTTCGCCCTCTCGCTCACCATCATGAAGATCGCCGAAAAGTATGGGGGGCGGGCTTACGCCACGGGTCTCTATTTCTCCGGCAAAGCGGACGCGATACTCGGAGAGGACAAGGCCCGCAGGCTCCGCGATTACAAGCGAAGCTTCGACCCTGAAGGAGTTCTTAACCCTGGAAAGGTGGTGGAGGGCGGCCTTCTCAGCATGGCGCTCAAGCTTGCGGCTCTGGCTGAGCCGCTGGCCCGGCCGTTCGGCAACGCCATCGCGGCCAGGGTCGGGGAAAGGCCCGGCCCGGAGAAGAAAGGCATTCCGGGCGACGTGGCCTGGTACGCGTACAGTTGCTCTCAGTGTGGCAGCTGTGTCGACTCCTGCGACCAGTTCTACGGCAGGGGGTGGGAGAGCCAGAGCCCAAGGGGCAAGTGGTACTGGTTGAGGGAGTACCTCGAGGGGCGCGAGAAGTGGGACCAGCGAATGGTAGATACGTTCCTGGTCTGCACCACGTGCGAGATCTGCGACTTTCGTTGCTCGGCCGCGCTCCCGATCGAGCCTTCGTGGATGAAACTGCGAGGCGCGCTCATCGAACGTGACGGGAAGATGACGTTCCCTCCGTTCGAGATGATGGCCGCCGCAATTAGCGCCGAAGGGGATATCTGGGCCGGCTACAGGAAAGACCGCGACGCGTGGTTCCCCGAGGACCTCAAGTCTCGACACGGGCCGGGTGTCACGTCGGAGAACGTCTATTTCGCCGGGTGTACCGCAAGCTACGTGGAAAACGACATAGGCAAGGCTTCGGTCAGGTTGCTTGACGCCGCGGGAGTGGATTTCACGTTCCTCGGCGAGAAAGAAAGCTGCTGCGCGACACCCATGCTGGTGGCGGGCAAGTGGGAGGTCTTCACCGAGACGATGAAGCGCAACATCGCGGCGGTCAAAGAGGCGGGAGCAGACACGGTTATCAGCTCCTGTCCCGCGTGCGACATGATGTGGCGTACCGTCTATCCTGAGTGGTCCGAGAAGCTCGGTATCGATTATGGAATCACGGCAAAGCATTACAGCGAGGTCGTCGCTGAAAAGATACGCGCGGGAGAGTTCGAGTTCCCGCAGCCCGATGGTGAGCAGGTCAAGGTGACATGGCACGATTCGTGCCATATCGGAAGGGCTTCCGGTGTATACGAGCCGCCCCGCGAGCTCATCAAGGCCCTGGGAGCCGATTTCGTCGAGATGGACCACAACCGTGAGGAAGGGTTGTGATGCGGGTCCGTGCTGACACTCATCAAGGAGCCGCCGGTTGCCGCGAAAATCGGCAAGGACCGCCTAGACGAAGCGGTCGCGGCGGGGGCCGAAAAAGTGCTGGCGCTTTGCCCGTGCTGCCAGTTCCAGTTGAGGGTCAGCGCGGACAAGAATGACATGCCGGTAGAAGTCGTGGACCTGGCCAGGTTCGCGTGCGAGTCGCTCGGCTTCGATTTCCCGGATCCGAATCCGGAGGTAGCGGCGCAGTGGGCGGTCTTTGAAGCCATGATCGAACTGATGTCGCCACGTGGTTTTGCCGACCTGATGGGCACGATGTGGCCCGAGCTCATAGATGCCATGCCGTTCGGAATGGGATCGATGATGCGTATGATGGGCAAGGTCCCATTAGCGCTCGACCTGATGAAGCCGATGTTCCCGCTCCTGTTCCCGATCCTGATGCCGATGATGATGTCCAAGGTGATGCCCGTGATGTTGGAGCGTCTCGGGGAGCGTATCCCAATGCCCGACTACATGCGCGAGCAGATGCCGGACCTGATGCCGAAGGTCATGGATAACCTGATGCCTCACATGATCGGAGATGTCGTCCCACTGGTCGTCGGGCCGATGATAGACTACCTGAAGGGCAAGTAAGGTGGGGGCTCTGGGGCTCGCCATGGACAAGGTATCAATGGGGGGACGCATGCGCGCTGAGGGCGATGGGGATTTTACCAGGCAGATACTGGATAACCTGTACGACGGTGTCTACTTCGTGGACCTTGACCGGCGTATAACTTACTGGAACAAGGGCGCCGAGCGCATAACAGGTTACACCGCCGAAGAGGTGGTCGAGCATTCGTGCCATGACGGGTTGCTCGAGCATGTGGATACCGAGGGAAACCCCGTTTGTGGGCTCGAGACATGCCCCGCCGCCGCCACGATGCGCACGGGGATTCCTTGCGAGGAACGGATCTACCTGCGACACAAGGACGGGCACCGCGTACCTGTCGCCGCGCGCATTTCTTCAATATACGAGGGCGGAGAAATCGCGGGGGCGGTCGAGGTTTTTACGGATGATTCTTCCGAGCTGGCCACCCGGCAGAGGATAGAGGAGCTAGAGCGCCTTGCCCTTCTGGACGAGCTGACAGGAATCGGCAACAGGCGCCATGCCGATATGCACCTGGAAGCAAGGCTGGAGCAACTCAAGCGCTACGGGTGGCCTTTTGCGCTGCTGTTCTTCGACATCGACAATTTCAAGGAGTTCAACGACACCTATGGTCACGACGTAGGCGATCGCATGCTCAAGGTCATCGTGCGCTCGACCCAGGGCGCCGTGCGTGCGTTCGACATAGTCAGCCGCTGGGGAGGCGAGGAGTTTACCGCCATCATCGAAAACATCGACCCGAATGAGTTGTGGGGGATATCGGAAAAGGTTCGCTCGCTGGTCGAACGATCGTCAGTTTCCATGGACGGCTATGTGATAGGGGCGACCATCTCGGTAGGAGCCACCATGGGCAGGCCCGAGGACACGGTCGAGAGCCTTGTCAAACGGGTCGACGAGCTAATGTACGAGAGCAAGAAGGCCGGCCGCAACCGCGTCACTCTGGGCTAGATTCGCTCGGAGCCCTCCACGAGCACCGTGAAGTAAAAGCTCGAGCCTGCCCCGGGTGTGCTCTCTACCCATATGTTACCCCCGTGGGCCTCGACTATGGCTTTCGTTATGGAAAGGCCGAGGCCGGTGCCTTCCCTGGCCGTCTCGCTGTCCTGCGCCTTTACGAAGCTGGTGAATATGGACTTGCAGTGGCTCGCGGAGATTCCCGTGCCGGTGTCCGATACGCATACCTCGAGGAAGCCGTCGCCCGGGTCGCGCGCCGACAGGGTTATGCCGCCTTCGCTCGTGTACTTCACGGCGTTCGAGACCAGGTTGTAGAGTACCTGCGAAATCCTTCCGGGGTCCGCATGCGCATTCCTGATTTCGTCCGCGACCTCTACTTTGCAGTAGAGTTCCTTTTCACCGATGGTGCTGGAGAATAAGGCCACCGCCTCGTCCATCAGTGGCACGAGCGCGACGGTCTGCTGGTTCATAGTGAGGACCCCCGCGTCCAGGCTCGCCAGGTCGAGCAGGTTCTTTGCCAGGCTGCTCAGCCTCTCGATGGATATCGAGAGTATGTCGAAAGAGCGCTGCTGGTCGGCGTTCAGGGATCCCCTGGTCTCTCTGGCAAGGAGTTCGAAGCCGAGCTTCATAGAGGTCAGGGGCGTGCGCAGCTCGTGGGCCGCGATCCTGATGAAATCGAGCCTGGCCTTGTCCAGGCGCCTGTGTTCAGTG
>PMDX01000161.1 GCA_003154635.1 Actinomycetota bacterium
TCACGGCGCCCATCCCGGTGCGGCCGGCTATGTGGTGTTTGTCGTGCACGATAGCGGCATATGAAACGCGGTTCTCTCCGGCCTGCCCGATCGCGGCGACCTTGGCCTTCTTTCCGACCTCTTCCTTGCTGCTTGCGATCAGAGCGTCGGCGGTCTCGTAGCTGTCCTTCCCCCAAAGGTCAGCGGCGTCCCGCAGTTCAACCTGGTCATCTTTTATCCAGATGTAGACCGGTTTGTCCGAGGCGCCTGTCAGGACGATGCCGTCGTAACCGGCGGCTTTGAGCTCGGGGCCCCAGTAACCGCCACACGATGCTTCCCCCCAGAGCATTGTCTGAGGAGAACGGGCGGCAACGGCAAACCTGTTGCCACCAGGCACCCGGCTGCCTGTCCACGGACCGGTCATGAATATAAGTGGGTTGTCCGGGCTGAGTGGATCGACGTCGCCGGGAAACATGTCCAGATACATCTTTGCGGCCATGCCAGCGCCTCCGAGGAAGTCGTGGCATTCCTGTTCGTCGAGATCACGGGTGGAAATGTCACCGGTGGAGAGGTCGATTTCAAGCACCTTTCCAGCGTAGCCGTGCATATGAGATACCTCCGTGGTTCCGGTGTCGCCAGGTGGCGGCGAGGCTCAAAAGCAAGTGCATGATATCAAGGTGCAACGGGTATGGCAACAATAAAGTACCAGCCGGTGCAATTCCTGTGTTCATTCGCGAATCCGCGGCCTCAAGCGAACCTTGCGATGTCTTTTGATATGCGGAAGACAATGGTGCTAACATGGCAAAGGCAGGCAATCTATGATCTATGGAGGACTTGGATGAGATCAAAACGGTTAGGCTGGATTCTCACGATTATTATCACTGCGGTGATGATGGGGCTGCTCATGGGATTGGTGGGTTGCGGTAGTCAGGGCAAACCCGAGGTGATGGTTTTCCTGGGCAAGAGCAGCAAATCCTACAGCACGATGAAACCGGTGGTCGACAAGCTTCAGAAGAAGTATGGAAAAAAGGTGACCTGGGTAAACGTCGACTTCGACGACCCCGCCAGCAAAGGCGAGATCGATAAATACCACGTAAGTATGAACCCGACCGTCATCCTGATCAATTCTCAGGGCCAGATAAAGGAAACATACATGGGGTCGGCCCGCGAGGACATGCTCTCCGCCGCTATAGAAAGCTATATTCCCGGTACTTCAAAAAAGCAGACCAGCCAGCCGGGCTCGGTGACCACCCCGGCTACACCTGTGACGCCGGGATCTTCGATACCGGTGAACGTCCCCCAGACTTCGGGTCCCTGAGTAATCGTCCCTCCCCCCTCGAGGGAGGAGGCTGGGGGTGGCTTGAAAGCGCATCCTCCGCGAGCCGGGCCTGGAGAGACCCGGCTCATCTCTGAAAAGCGAAGAGGAAGAAGGATGACGATGGCGGGATACTTCAAGAAGGTGCGGATCTCCTACCTGTTGCTTTTCTTTTTCGTTGCGATCTTCGCGCTCGGCCTGTTCTGGGGGGGGTTCAGTAAAGTCCTAGCCAACGGTATTGTTATCTGCCTTGACTGCATAGGGCTCATCTGAGGATGAGGGTCCGGCGCTGGACTCAGATA
Source organism: Actinomycetota bacterium (assembly GCA_003154635.1). Classification (GTDB taxonomy): domain Bacteria; phylum Actinomycetota; class Geothermincolia; order Fen-727; family Anoxymicrobiaceae; genus FEN-727. The sequence continues at coordinate 1,597 of PMDX01000161.1, forward strand.
GCGGGGACACTGGTTGCCAATCCATTGTTCGCATACTTTAGCACCAGGACCATCTACCAGGGCAGGGCTAAAGGCATATGTTTCCCCGGTTTTAACTGCTATGCGTGCCCGCTCGCTTTGATGTCCTGCCCTATCGGCAGCCTTCAGCAATCTCTCACACTTATCGGCCCGAACAAGAGCGCCTCTGCGGCGGGCAGTGCCTTTGGGCAGGTCGCGCGGCAGGGAGCAACAAACTCCATCGGGGCTCTGCTCTACGTGCTTGGATTCATCGGCATCATCGGCGTGGTAAGTGGGCGCCTGGTTTGCGGCTGGATCTGTCCTTTCGGGTTTCTCCAGGATCTCCTCTATAAGATACCTGCTCCAAAGCTGAAGCTCCCTCGCTTTATGCGCTACGGAAAATACGTGATGCTCGCTGTGCTCGCCATGCTGATACCGTACCTCACGGGCGTGCACTGGTACTCGAGGCTGTGTCCGGCCGGGTCCCTCGAAGGAGCCCTCCCACTCGAGGCGATACCGCCCAGAGCCTCCCTGCCGCCAATCGGCTGGTTCTTCTGGTTAAAGATCGGGATACTCGTTTTTTTCCTGGCATGGATGATCGTCACCAAGCGCCCGTTCTGCAGAACCGCCTGCGCGCTCGGAGCGGCATACGCGATTCTGACGCCGGTCAGCCTCTACAGGATGCATGTCGATAGCACATGCGACCGGTGCGAGAAGTGCCGGGATGTCTGCCCGGTCGATATCAGCATCTACGAAAACGCCAACTCACCAGAGTGCGTGCGATGCCTGGACTGCAAGAAGGAGTGCCCCGTGGGCGCTGTCAGCTCGGGCTTCCGCCTTGGCCTCACCGGTGACGAGGAAGATGAGCCACTACCGGAAAAAGGCAATGTTGAAAAGAAAGGCGGCAAGCACTGATATCACTGCCGTCGCGATAAACCCGACCAGGGCCCGGACGCCGCACTCGCGCCTGTAGTCGGTCCTGTAATGATAGAAGCCACCTGAAGCGACAAGGCAAACGCCCGCGAGCACTCCGACGCAGCCAGGCAATCCGAATCGATGCGACGACGAGCAGGCGGATAATCCCCACAAGAAAACCCCGAGCCCCGGGCCGAGCATCGCCAGCAGTATGGCGAGCTGGCAAAATCCAGTTCTCATTTCCTTGTGCACGGTCTTTTTGGTCACCATTCTGCCTCCTTCTCGTTGAGAACTTTCTTTATTCCGGACTCCAGGCCACTCTTGATGCCTGACTGCATACCTTTCCTGGCAATTTTCAACAGGAGATCTCCCAGTCTCTCACCGATTCCCCGGCGGAAGAGCGAGAACCTGGAGAGTAACGCTTTTGGGCCCTCACCGTTGAACGACAGCGCGATGCAACCCATTGCCGCTCCCGCCGCGAAGCTGGCTACCAGGCCCGACAGCGTTATCGGCCTGTGCATGGCAAGGCACGCCAGAGCGTCGAGTGTTGCCGCGAACGAACCGGAGATGGTGACATAGGCGAGCTTCTGTCCCAGTGAAAGCGCGAGCTCTTTACAGACGAAGAGCACTCCCTGAAACCGGATCGAGAGCTGTTCGAAGACAAACACGGTCTGGGAGCCCAACCCGGTGACCGTCGCGCCCGCCCAGCTCTCACCGATTGTGAAAAGACCAGTCAGTCGCTCAGTGAAAATGCCGCTGCTGAGGACCCTGGCAAATGCGCCCGAGAGCGCACCCACACAAAACACCACGAGCATTCTCCTGATAGAGACGTGACCGGTGAACGCGTAAGAAGTGCCCGATTCAAAGATAGCCGCGAAGACACCGTTCCAGAAGGCGGCCTTGAGCGTTCCAGCTACGCCCACTTCGGCCCACCCGGCCGCGAACGTGCCGGACAGCATGCCACAACTGGCGGCGCCGGCGGCCACGACCGCGCCGGCGGCCAGGCTTCTCGTGAAGCAGCCGGCCAGCGAGAAGCCTGAGGGGTGCACTGCCGCATAATATATAGCCATCGCGATGCAGGCGATGGCTCCGGCAATACCTGCGATGCAAGCAGCGACAGCGGAGATCGGCAGTAGGATGAACGCGACTACCACGCCCACGACGACGACGACCGCCGCGGCCAGCCCTGCCGCTACAGCCTGGACGTACCTGTTGCTCCAGACGTACCTCGCGGCGGCCGCGACCTTGCTCATCGCCGGGTACAGGATATATTGCCACGCGGCCACGCACCCCTTGCCTGTCCATGACGCTGCCGCCTCCACCCCTCCCCATGCGTACTCGAGGCCTCTCGAGATAAGACCGATGATGCCATGAACTTCTGGACGTGTCTCCAGGCGGCTGCTATGGCGGGACCGATTGGAGCTCCCGGATTCACCTGCCGACCCGGTTGAAACGGTCCCCTTGCCGTCACCACGCTCAACGGGGCAGAGCCGCACGTATGAGGAGGTATCGACGCCCCGCAGCAGCAGCATCGGGTCGATCGGGCTGCCGTTCCGATAAGTGTCGAAGTGGAGATGTGGAGCAGGCGATGAGTCATCTCTATGCCCCCCGACGGTGGCTATCGGCTGCCCGCGGGCGACGCGCTGCCCTGTCGAGACTTCTATCGCGTCGAGGTCGAGATACGTTGCCCGGACCCCGCCGTAGTAGGCGATAGTGATGAAGCGGCCACGAGGCAGCTCTCCGACCCACTGGACCTTGCCGTCCTGGGCGGAGACGACCGTCTCACCGGGCGTGGCAGCAATATCTACACCCTGGTGACCGCCTTGGCCGTAAGGGCCGGATGGTTTCTCGAAGCCGCGCAGCACCTCACCGGAGACAGGCCAGATAAACCCTCCCGGCGCGGCTCGAAGACGAGCGACCGGCACAAGAACTAGAAACGGTATAAACATGAGAGCGAGAGCGGCCAAAGCCGCCGCGCGTTTATTTGAAGAAGGCATCGGGCCTCCGGCTTCCGGGTAACGTTTGAGTCCACGGACTGCACGGAGAGGAAGAAGAGGCATAGCAATACAAGCACATGTTAATAAACAAACCAGGCAAAGTCAAGGCCGCGCCGCACGAGGTGACCGGTTACGCCCCCACAGTGCCGCTTGCTCGATTATTGTGTTAGTTAGCAGAAAAAAGGCTTTGACGCCTGTACGCTAAATCACTATGATACTCGGAAATGGAGGGTGTTCCTCCGCTCCAAGAATCCTGAGCAAGTGGACCGGAGGTCGACTTTACCCATGTGACATTTAGTGGTTTGCACGGTGCCGGCGTGCCGCCGGCTACCCATTACGGGAGGTTGGACATATGGAAGAAACACTGAAGTATCTCGAGGAGAACCTCGAACCGGAGCATTTCAAGAAGCTGGCGGACCTCGGTCAGACCGACATGAGCAAGTTCGTCGCCATGGCCGTGAAGCTCTGCAAGCCGGCCAGCGTCTTCATAGCCACTGACTCGTCGGAGGACCGCGAGTACGTGCGGCGCAGGGCAATCGAGCTCGGCGAAGAATTCGAGCTCGCGATGGAAGGCCACACGTGCCATTTCGACGGCATGCAGGACCAGGGTCGCGACAAGGAAAACACGCGGCAACTGCTGCCCCCGAACGTCCACCTGGGAGAGCACTTCAACTACATGCTGAGGGATGAAGGCCTCGAGGAAGTCCTCGGCATCCTGGATGGGGCGATGTCCGGTAAAGAGATGGTGGTGCGCTTTTACTGCCTTGGCCCAAAAAGCTCCGTCTTCTCGCAGCTCTGCTGCCAGATAACCGACTCGTTCTACGTCGGGCACAGCGAAGACCTTCTATACAGGCCCGGTTACGAGGAGTTCCTGCACGCCGGAGAGGGCGTCGAGCACTTCCGCTTCCTGCACTCGGCGGGCAGACTAGAGAACGGAGTCTGTGCGGATATCGACAAGCGGCGCATGTTTATCGATCTCCAGGACAACACCGTCTACAGCGTCAACACCCAGTACGGCGGCAACACGATGGGCCTCAAGAAGCTGGCCATGCGTCTTGGCATCCAGAAAGGCCTGCGCGAGGGCTGGCTGACCGAGCATATGTTCATTGTCGGGGTGCGAGGACCCAGGGGACGCAAGACCTACATGACCGGCGCCTACCCCAGCATGTGCGGAAAGACATCGACCGCGATGATCCCGGGACAGACCATTGTCGGGGACGATATCGCGTACCTCAAGAAGATCGGCGGAGACGTCCGCGCTGTAAACGTCGAGCACGGCATCTTCGGCATAATCCAGGACGTCAACCCCGAGGACGACCCCGGGATATACGACCTCCTGACCTCCCCGGGCGAAGTGATATTTTCGAACGTACTCGTGAAGGAGGAAAAGCCGTACTGGCTCGGCATGGGCTCCGAGATACCGGAAAGCGGTCTCAACTTCTCCGGTGAATGGCACAAGGACAATAAGGACGCGAAAGGCAAGAAGATCGACCCGTCGCACAAGAACGCGCGGTTCACAATAAGCCTCGATATGCTCGAGAACTGCGATGAGAACCTGGACAACCCCGAGGGTGTGCCTGTCAAGGCAATGATATTCGGAGGGCGCGATTCAGATACGTCCGTGCCGGTCGAACAGTCGTTCGACTGGGTGCACGGCGTGATAACCAAAGGCGCGTCCCTCGAGTCCGAGACTACCGCCGCGACGCTCGGCGCCGACGGCGTGCGCGAGTTCAACCCGATGTCCAACCTCGACTTCCTCGCGGCTTCCCTCGATACGTACCTGCAGAAGTACCTCGAGTTCGCCGCCGTGCTCTCTAAGCCGCCGAAGATATTCGCGGTCAACTACTTCCTGATCGACAACGAGGGCAAGTACATGACGGGCATGCTCGACAAGAAGGTCTGGATGCTCTGGATTGAAGAGCGGGTCCACGACGAGGTCGGAGCCCTCAAGACCCCTACGGGGTATATCCCGCTCTATAAAGACCTCCGCAGGCTCTTCAAGAGCGCCCTGGGCCTTGAGTATACCGAGGATCAGTACAAGCAGCAGTTCACGGTAAGGGTCCCGGAGCAGCTCGCGAAGACAATGCGTACAGAGGCGATCTACCGCCAGGAATGGGGTATCCCCGAGGTGCTCTTCTCGCAGTTGGACGAGCAGCGCAAGCGTCTCGAGGAAGCCAGGGAAGCGTTTGGCGACTATGTCTCGCCTTTGATGCTCTCACAGGGACTCTAGCTGACCCGTCCGACCAATAAGGTCCGGAAGACCGGATGACGAGTGCGGGCCGGGCAAGTTAGTCTTGAGTATTCCTCAAGCGGCCGAGCCATTCGAGAAAGCAGTCGAGCGTCCGGGGGTCCTGGCGAAGCCGGTGCTTACCCCCGGGAAGCAGGCATAGCTCCTTCGGCTCGAGCGCGGCCGCGAAGAGTGCCATGCCCTGTTCCACCGGGACCGTCTCGTCATCGTCTCCGTGGACGATGAGCAAAGGGATGGGGCTGACCCCTGACACAAAGTCGATCGCGTCGTGTTTCTCGAGGTCGTCGTAGAACCAGTCGGGCGTCGGTGGGAAGTGTAGCTCCTTGATGATGCCGGTTTCGCGCGCGCCTTCGATGAACGACATGCAGTAATCCCTCGGGAACACTTCTGTCAAGCGGGCCGGCGCGGCGAACGCGGCCACCCCGTCGACGCCGCCGTGCTCCGCGGCGTACATGATGGATAGCGCCCCGCCGGCCGAGAAGCCGCCGAGGTAGAGGCCATCGAACCGTCCGGCCAGATCCTCGCGGGCGTATCGCACAACCTCTTTGAGGTCCGCGTACCAGCCACCTATGTAGAAATCACCCTCCGAATCGCCGGTGCCCCGAAGGTTCACGAACAGGGTCGAGCAACCACTGGCGGCAAGTGTGCGCGCCAGGCCCGGGTACCCCGGGTCGGAAGGGTCGGGTACTGAGAGCGGGATGCCATGGCACATGACAACAAGCGAGGTTGGACCCGGGGTCTCATACAGGACTCCCTTGAGCCTGAGTCCCTCGCACTCGATTTCTACGTTGAACGTCTCAATTTCCACCATGGCGCATCACACCTGGAGAAGTATCCCGGTAGCTCCCGGGATGAAACGCTCTTTGAACCTGTCCTGCATGCGCGACATGACAACGGAACCGGTGCAATGGTTGAACATCATTATCTGTGGTCTTATCTCCTCCAGGAAATCCATCGTCGCCTCGACCTTCGAGATGGGCGCGCCCATGCCGAGATGAGTGCCTCCTATGACAGCTTTGATGCTACCGGAGGGCGTTGTCTCGAGCACGTGCTTCAAGATGTTCACCGCGCCGGAGTGGGCGCAGCCAGTCAATACGACAGCGCCGTCCGGGGCGTCAACGACAAGGGCCTGGTCGTCGGTGAAAGGGTCCGGCACAAGCTCACGGCCCTCACCCACAAAGAGGTTCGGCTCCGGGCCTTCGAACTCGGTCACTCTTGGCACCTCTCCCGTGAGCCTGACCCCCGGCAGGACATCGATGGGGCCGCTGTTGAGCTCCATGCCCTGGCTCATAGCCTCGAGTGCCTCGGGGCGGTATGGGATCCCGACGTACCGTTTCATGGCGCCGGCGACGAAATACCTGTGCGCAAGGGCGCCGGGGTGCAAATAGATTTTCTTGGGGCCGGAGTTGGACAGGACCGCCCACAGTCCGCCGGCATGGTCGGCATGGCCATGGGAGAGCCCGATACCCTCAACGGAACGAAGGTCGATACCCAGGAGGTTGGCGTTGTAGACCGCGACATCCGTCTGTCCGCAATCCCACAGGAAGGAGCGCCCATCGACCTCGAGGAAGACAGAAAGCCCGTGCTCGGCCTTTGTCATAAGTCCCGCCGTATTGTCGCAGAGTATGGCTACCCTGACATCCATCGTTGAACCCCTTTCGTCGTGACCCTGAACTTTACACACCTCAAGTATGCTTGATAATAGACGAAATGCACTTGCATGAGCAGAATGGAGCCACTGTTGGAGAGAGATAAAGATGTCGCCCTGGTCAGATGTGAGAGTTACGAGCGTGGGGTGGTCGAGGAGCGGGTCGCCCGTGCGTTCGACCTGGTAGGCGGCCCCGCCGCGGTGGTCAAACCCGGCGAGTCGGTCTTCCTGAAAGTCAACGCCCTTCTCGCTTACGAGCCGGATCGAGCTGTGACCACTCACCCCGAGGTCGTAAGGGCGGTCGCGCTTCAGCTGCAGAACGTGACCGACAGGATCACTATCGGCGACAACCCGGGCGGGCCGTTCAACGTCGAGCGCGTGTATGAGAAGACCGGATTCGCGAAAGTGGCCGAAGAGACGGGTTGCTCGCTCTGCCTGGATTCGTCCGCCAGGCAGGTCGTCCTGCACGAGGGCAGGTGCATGAAGTCTTTCACGATCTCCGAGGCGATGGCTTCGGCCGATCGGCTGGTCTCGGTCTCCAAGTTCAAAACCCACATGTCCATGAACGTCACCTGCGCGGTGAAGAACATGTTCGGAGCGGTGCCGGGGATGAACAAGTTCACCTACCACGGCCGGTTCAGCCGCGAGGAGGATTTCGCAAATCTCATCGTGGATGTGGCGCTCGCGTCGGACCCGGACTTCCACGTGGTGGACGCGGTCATCGGGATGGATGGCAACGGGCCGAGGCAGGGCAGGGCAAGGCCTTTGGGCGTGATAGCCGCCGGGCGCGATGCTTTTGCCGTCGACCTGGCGATGATGGGGGTCATCGCCCATGAGCCACGCGTGAACAAACCACTGGCCGCCGCTATCGACAGGGGCTTGTGCCCACCGATCACTTCCGACCTGAACCTGGTCGGTGACGATCTGCGGGAGCTTGCGGTCGCCGATTTCGTGATGCCTGCCAGGAAGGACATAGGCTCTCGCGTACCGGGCTTCGTAATGGATAAGATCGGCGGGATGGTGTCCCTTCGCCCCGTGCCCTCCGCCAGACGATGCACCGGTTGCATGATGTGCGCGAAGGTGTGTCCCGAGAACGCGGTGATGATGGTTGATTCGGTCGCGCGGATCGATACTCGCAAGTGCATAAAGTGCTACTGCTGTCACGAGCTCTGCGAAGCCGACGCCATCGACCTGGAGAAACCATGGCTGATGAGACTTGCCCGGATCAAAACTGACTGACCACGTAGCGGCAAGACACTGTCAAACCTGGGCAGGAACGCTCGGGCTCACGGGTGCTACTGTCCACTCAGGTTGGGAGCCTCTATGCTCACGGGCTCGTTGAAGTCGGTGAAATCGACCTCCATGTTCATAATCAGCGTCCCCGGGGTCGCGAGTGCCGAAAGGTCGCCGGCGAAAGACATGGTCGCCTTTTCGATGCGGTAGGTCTCCCTCTGGACCCAGACATCCATCCTGGCTTTCTTGCCTTTGAAGACCGATGGGTCGATCCCCGAGACGCTGAACGACTTCACGAACTTGCCCAGGTCGAGATCGAACTTGAGATGATACGCATCTCCCTTTTTGTCCATGAGCTGGACGTTGGTGGCGGACTGCAGGTATTTTGAGTTTACGATTCCAGCGGGCGTGGAGCTTTCGACGGCCTTGCTCTGCTTTTCGGTCCAGGTATCCGAGCCGGGCAGCTTTACGAACGCCTGGCTCCCCAGGATTATCACCTCTGACCTTGCGCCCGAGGATACTACCTTGAGGTGCCACCTGTCGGGCTTTTCGTAGACCCCCTGATACGAGACGGTGACCGAGCGCTGCCCGCCTGGGATCTTGAAGTCGATCTCGTTGTCGAGCCTCATGTTGACCGACTTCAGCTGGTCCTGAGCGTACATGGCCTTCTTGATTATCTCAGAGGGAGTTGAGGCCGGCTGGCCGCTGCAGCCGGCAAGCACGAGTGTTATTGCCGCTACGAGCAACGCACACACCGCCGCGTGGAGTATCGATGGCTCCGAGCGACGTGTGAAGCCGATGCCCGCCATCGTCATCCCCTTGGAACGCGGCCGGCCGGAGAGTCGAACTCGAGCTCCCACTTGCCGCAGCGCCCTCCCCAGCATGCCAGGGTCTCTCTGCCGCTCTTTATCTTGATTATCTCGCAGTTGTTGGAGCACCCGGAACAGTTGAAAGATGAGGTCAAATACTCGAAATCGGCAAGTGAGAAACCTCGGAAGTTGCTCTCGCCCATGTATCTTGCCTCGTCCATCACAAGGAGAGCCACCCCTATGGCGCCCATCACGTTGTGGTACCGCGGAATATTGACCTCGAGGTCGAGGGCGTCTTCGAATGCCCTTTTCATACCGATGTTGGCGGCGACGCCGCCCTGGAACACAACCGGGGCCTCGAGTTTTTTGCCCTTGGCGAGGTTGTTGAGAAAGTTGCGGACGAGCGATCGGCACAGGCCAAGGACGATCTCCTCGACGGGGTAGCCGACCTGTTGTTTGTGGACCATGTCACTCTCGGCGAACACGGAGCAGCGCCCCGCGATCTGGGCGCCCTCGTTTGCCTTGAGAGCGAGGTCTCCGAACTCCTCGACGGGGATCCCGAGGCGCGCTGACTGATGATCGAGGAACGAGCCCGTTCCCGCGGCGCAGACGGTGTTCATGGCAAAATCGGTAACTATGCCGTCACGCAGGAGGATGAGCTTTGAATCCTGGCCGCCGATCTCGAGCACCGTGCGCACCCCTGGTACGATGTGCGAGGCCGCTACAGCGTGGGCGGTTATCTCATTTTTCACCAGGTCGGCGCCGATAACGACACCCGTGAGGTAGCGCGCGCTTCCAGTGGCGGCGGCTCCCCTGACGTTCACCTGCCCGTCGAGCTTCTTGCCCACTTCGCGCATGCCTTCCTGCACAGCCTGGATCGGCTGGCCTCTGGTGCGGAGATATACGGACGCGAGCACTTCGCCCGACAAGTCGAGCGCCACGAGATTAGTCGAGACGGAGCCTACGTCAACACCGAGGAATACGTCTATCTTGTCGCCGTTATCATTCATTCTCTTGTCTAACAATTTCGCCCTTTCCTGCAACAGTCTCCCGCGAACCACGTCAGATATCAATACGAGTCCGCAGCCGGTATGGTTTCGCGATTGATCGGTGCACCTTTCGTAGCCGGCCGGGCGGCCGCGACTACCCCGTCAGAATGTCTTCGTCGGCGAGGTTCTCGAACTTGGTGTACCCGCCGATCCAGGCAAGCTTGAACTGCCCTGTCACGCCGTTTCGGTGCTTGGCGAGGTTAACCTCGGCTATGCCCTTTAGCTCGTGGTCCCTCGGGTCGTCGACCTCGGGCCTGTAGATGAGTAT
>PMDX01000192.1 GCA_003154635.1 Actinomycetota bacterium
GATAGAAGAAGTCCGGTTTTTCGATAAGCTTCTCGAGCTTGTCGGCTTTTTTTGCCTTTTTCTCGACGAGATAGCGCACGCGTATTCGGCTGACCCTCATCAGCGCGGTCTCGCAAGCAGCGAAATATGCCGCAAGGATGATGAGCACCAACAAGGCTAAGAATCCAAGAACGGTTGCTGTCAAAACAGGCTCCCTGTCGTTTATTCTATTATACTTCGACCGACTATCCGACGTTCGGCGGCTGCCATCTCCGCGGCCCGTTCGTCGGTATCGTGGTCGTAACCCGCGAGGTGGAGCAGGCCGTGCGCCGCGAGGAGCTCTATCTCTTCGGGAAGCGTCTCTCCTCTTTCAATAGCCTGTCCCTGTGCCACTGGCACACAAATCACGATATCCCCAAGCGTTTCGGCCGAGCGCGAGGCACCGTGCGCGAGCTCGTCTATCTCTTCCGCGGATAGTTGAGGAAAAGACATGACGTCAGTCGGACCCTCGCGGTGCATATAAGTGGCGTTGAGGCGCTCTATCTCCCGCTCGCCGACCAGCACGACCGACACTTCGAGGTCGAGCCCCGGGAACAACCCTGACAGCATGCGCTGAAGGGCGCGCTTGAGCCGGCGCGTCTCGCGAACCCAAAGCCTGTCCTCAGATCGTATTCTTACGACCATTTCTCTTCTCGATTGCAAGCGGCGCAGGGTAGTCGACCCTCGGGTGATAAGCGGCTATGAGCATCCTGGCGAATACTTTCTTGATCTTTACGATGTCGCTGAAGGTGAGATCGCACTCGTCGAGCTGCCCGTCCTCGAGCTTTGAGTTGACGACACGCTCGACCGTCTGGCCGATTAACGCCGCGGACGGTTTCTGCTGTGCCCGGGCGGCGGCTTCGACGGAGTCGGCGAGCATTAGTATCCCCGATGTCCGACGACGAGGCTTCTCGAAGTGATAGCGGAAGCGGTTCTCGTCAACCGGCTCTCCGTCTGCTTCCTCGATAGCTTTCTCATAAAAATACCTGACGAGGCTTGTCCCATGATGCTGCCTGACAATATCGACCAGGTCTGGTGGGATATGGTTCTCCTCGAGCATCTCGACTCCATCCCTGACGTGGGAGGTGATGATTATAGCGCTGAGATTCGGTCGTATGTTCGAGTGCAGGCTGGCACCTTCCGGCTGGTTCTCGATGAAGAACTGAGGCCGAAGCATCTTTCCCACATCGTGATAATAGGCGCTGACCCTTGCCAGCATCTGGTCGCTGCCTATTTCGTTCGCCGCGGCCTCTGCCAGGTTTGCGACCATGATGCTGTGCGAGTAGGTCCCGGGCGCCTTTAGCGAAAGCTCCTTGAGGAGTTTTTGGTCCGGCGAAGCGAGCTCGAGCAACCACGTGTTTGTCGTTACCCTGAACGTCGTCTCCAGGAACGGGAGCGTTCCGAGCGTGATAATTGTGCAGACCGCGCCGTTCAGGAGGCCCGCCCCGGTGTTTGCCAGGAGTCCCTGGTTCAGGCCGGTGATGGCGGATGCGCCAAAAGCAACGAGCGCTACCCAGAAAGCGGTGTACATGCCTGCGCGGCGAAGCTCGTGCCTCGTCGAGAACCTGGTGACAATCAACACCGGGAGAAATGCTCCGAGCAACGCGAAAGCGACCAGCGAGAAATTGCCCGCGGTCACTATCCCGGTTATCAGAGCGCATGCAATCGCAAGTACGATCGCCACACCGGAGTCAAACAGGATGGCGGCCATCATGGTCACAGCAGCCGCCGGCATCAGGTAGCCCCAAAAAGGCGACCAGCTCCTGGATGCGACAGTGAGGAACTTGGCTACAACGGTGTACGCGATGACAAGGCTTCCCATGAGGGTGAGCAGCCCCGGGCTATCCCAGTAAATGCGGTTGTATCTGGCAAGGAACATCCCGAGCGCAGCGAATAACAGGATGACGAAGATGGCTGTATACAGGACGCTCGAGGGGTTGAGCGTAGACCTGGTGAAGCCAAGGCTCTTCAGTAGCTCGACCTCGTCTTCCGTCANNTGACGACCTCCTTCACCCCGTCACGAGCGGCCTGCTTTCTACGATCCGTCTCAAGCTTGTCGAACCGGGTATTCGGAATAACGTTTGCGGCGGTTATCGCGGCGGTTATTCCCTGGACGCCCGCGTCCGTCAGAGGATCGACCGCAAGATTCTTAGCCTGTTCGCGTGCCCTGGCGAGCACATCGGGAGTTATCACGCCTCCCATCACGACAGCCGTGATATGCTTCGCCGTCAACTGCGCGGATGCCCGTTGGTCGGGCGTCAGCGAGAGCAACCCCACGATCTCGGAGGCAGGCAGGGTGGTCTTTGTCCTGTTGATGATCTCCGCGGCTTTCTGGTCGGGAGTCAACGCCTGGGCGTCCACCTCACCGACCGCCTTGAAGAAGTCAGAGATGTTGTTCTGGGCGTTGACGGACGCCTGCTTGTTGGTGATATAGACGTTCTCGATGGCCGCCGCCGCCACATTGCGCTGGTCGGCCGTCCTTGCCTTGTCGATATACTGCACCGTTTTCGGCGCGATGATGGTCCTGGGACTGGGCTTTCCGACTTCCACCAGGTAGCCGAACGGCGCTATGCCCACCGACATGATGACAACGAGGAAGACAAAGACATATGCCGCGACGAGGACCCTTCTGTGTCCGAGGGACATCCTGTGGAATCTTGCCCGAACGTGGTCGAGCGTCTTCAGGTATCTTTCGCGGATACTCATCTCAACCGTCACGCGCCCCCGGCCCACGGCCCTTTGACCCGTACGCCTTGTACGCTTCGACGATCTGTTGCACGATCTTGTGCCTGACGACGTCCCTCGCATCGAGGTAAGCGAAAGAGACACCGTCTATATCGGAAAGTATGTCCCGGACGAGCATCAGTCCGGATGACACCTCCTTGGGAAGGTCTATCTGCGTTATGTCG
>PMDX01000237.1 GCA_003154635.1 Actinomycetota bacterium
GCACGCGCCTGGTACTCATAGTCGGTAGCGGGGTCCAGCCCCTTGATCGCATGGTTGAAGGCACCCGTCCCAAAGGTGCCCGCTTCCGTCCAATCCGTCCAGGAGCTCGCTCCAGACTTTCGGTAGCGGAAGCCCTGGCTGTCGGCGTTCTCCCCTCCCGTATCGTTTATGTTTCCGTTAAAGGTGGCGCCCGTACTGGTGATTGCCGTTGCAGAATTAGTAGTGATGGTAGGTGGTACCGTGAGGTTGCCCCTGTAGGAACCGACGTCACTTCCCGTCCACATGTAGGTTCCTGTCCAGGCGAGCGCCTCGACAGGAGAGCTTCCCGCCGATCCGCTCACGTTCCAGGTAGTTCCGCCCATGTACCTGAGTACCTGCCCGTTCTCAACGCCGGCGAAAACGGTGCCGCCGTTAGCGGCCAGGGAGTGTACAGCCCAGGATCCGTACGGGTCTATATCGGACCAGCTTGAACCGTCATAGCTGTAAATGTGGCCGGCATCGGTTCCGGCGTAGAGGTTCGATCCGCTCGAGCAGAGGGCCAGGGTACTACTGGCACCAGTGTCCAGTCCTGTCGATTGGACGTCGGTAGGACTATTACACTGAAAGACCTGGCCGGTGTTCGTCCCTGCATACATCTTGGTGCCTGACCAGGCCAGGCAGTTGATCCACCCGCTGCCGAGGTTCGCCCCGGTCTGCCAGCCGCCCCCGGACACGTTGTAATAATGTATGTAGCCGTCGACGCACCCTGCATAAAGCACCGTGCCGTCGAAAGCGAGCGCATTTGCCACCGTACCCGGGCCGGAAGTGCTGGTCCAGTTGCCTGAACCGGAGTCGTAGTAATAAATATAGCCGTCGTCTGCGCCGGCGTAGATGCGAGCGTTTGCGGCTGCCAGGGAGTGGATGGTCGAGCCCATGTTGTTCCCGAACGCGATCCAGTTGCTGCCGTCGTAGTCGTACACCTGGCCATTCTGGCACCCGGCGTAGACGTCACCGTTCCAGAGGAGGGCGTTGACCGACGCGCCGTAGTCAGGCCAGATGTTACTCCAGGTGCCCGAGCTATACTTGGCGGTGTAGCCATTCGCGCAGCAGACGTAGAGACTGGAGCCGTCCGTTGCGAAGGCTCTCACCCCGTTAACGGCTGAGTTGGGCAGCCCGGTGTTGCTCCAGGAGGTGCCACCAGCGTACAACCATACCGTGCCGTAGCCGTCCCCCGCGTAGAGCGAGGTTCCCACGCTCCAGAGTGCAGGCACATTCCAGCCGCTTGGAAACCCATAAGACTCCCAGTTGTTCGGAGAGATGAGATGATAGACGCGGGTGTTGTCGCAAGACGCCAGGATACCGATACTGCTGTTGTAGTCGACATGAGCATTGGTGCTCCCAACATACCCCAGGTCGGTCCAGTTGTCGACGCCGGTGCCGTAGCCGTTCCAGACGTGACCGTTTGCGCACCCCGCCTTCACGTGGTCGCCTCCATAAGCGAGGGAAATCACACCGGATCCCGTGCCGATGGCATCATCCCATGTGGTGCCCCCATGACACCTGTAGACGTGTCCGCTGGTCGATCCCGCGTACACGTTCCAGGTAGTGCCACCGGTATCCACGAGGGATGTGACCGAATACCCGTACCCGGCGTACCCCGCCCAGCCCCATACTCCACCGTCGTAGACGTACACCTGGCCGCTCGCGGTCCCCGCATAGACAGTGGTGAGGTATGTATGGTCGGTCCTCTCGTAGGAACCCCAGCAGAGCGCATTGACAGCGCTGCCCTGAGGGTCCGCTCTTCCTATATCGGTCCACGCTGTGCCGCCGTCGTTGCGCCACACGTGGCCGTTGGACATCCCTTCGTACAAGTTGCCGCCGCCCCACGCGAGCGACAAGGGTACATCCCCGCCGCCGAGCCCGGTGTAGGTGTACGTATCCGCCAGAGCCTGGATGGGTATCCCAACCGCCAAGGCGCAGACAAGAAGAGCCACGATCGCAGCCAGAGTCAATCTCTTCATTTCAACCCCCCGATGAGGTTTTGTAATGAGGCCGGTGAATCACGTTCTGTCAGGATTCTTTCTCAGGTATCGGCTCGCCTGGATAAGAAGTTAAGTGGACAGAAGATTAACATTCGTACGCTACGTGGTGTCGGAGGGGGGACTCAACTTAACCCCCATAGGATCGAGGGGGTTATCAACAGGCGGGAGTAGCGGGAGTTCTTTGACCCGCTCCGCATCAGTCCGGGCCGTGAAAGAGGGACGCGACCGACGATTCGGCCTCCTTGAGCGTCTCGAGGTCAGGGAGGCTGAGGACATCGATCTCGTTCGCCTCCAGGACGTAAAACGCACCGCCGGACGGGACGTCGCCCCGGACGAGGAGCCTGTCCGTCCCGTGCTTTGCCAGCGCCACCGCGAGCTTGATGGCGCGGCCCGGGTCGCTTTCCGCGATGGGGTTCTCGAGGACTGAGGTGTCGTCGAGCGTGCCCTTGTCGGGGTCGAGGGCCAGGAGCGCATAGGACCCGGCCGAGGTCAGGTCGGCAGCGATAGAGGCGCCATCGGCTTCGAGCGGCACCGCGACGCTGAACTTGTCCGCCTCATCCGGAACGAACTCGACCTGGATCGACTCCACGTTCTGCACAGCCGACTTGATAGATTCCCTGATGCTGTCGGCGGAAGCCTCCGCGTCCCTCAAATCGAAGGCCTCGGGGACTAACGTCACATGGAGGAACCGATAGCTGCCGGAGTTGCGGCCATCGACGCGCACCACGCGTCTGACCGTCGGATCAGCCTCGGCCGTCGTAGTCGCTTTGTCAATGATGTCTTTCTCGATAGATGCGTCGAGGAGCACCTTGAAGGCGTCCAGAGCGACCTGCCCTCCGGACCACGCCAGGATGACCACAATTACCAGCGCCATTATCGAGTCGACGTAGGGGACGCCTGCTGCATTCAGCCCGACTCCGAGTATGACACCGGCGCTCGCGATCGTGTCGGTCCATGAATGGCGCGAGTCAGCCATGAGGCTGGGAGAGTTCTCGGCCTTGCCGATGCGGCCCTTGTTCCATGCCAACAGGCCGGTGATCGTTACGACGACCGCCATCGTCGATATCGCCACCCAGGGGTTGCTGATCGTCGTCTGTTTGCCCATGAGCTTGTGGATGGATTCCTTTGCGAGCTCATAGGCGCTGAAGAGGATAAGGACCGCGATACCGACCGCCACGATGTTCTCCAGCTTGTACAGGCCGTCAGGGAAGTCCTTGCTGTGGCGCTTTGACAGCTTCAGGCCGATCATCACGGCGACGGAAGCGACGATGTCAACGCACGTGTCGATGCCTTCGGCCAGCACCGATACGCTGCCGGAGGCGAGGGCCACGGCTATCATCCCGGCCGCCTCGAACACCGAGGCGAAGGCGGCAATAGCCTCAGCCTTTTCAGCCGGTTCCATGTGCTTGAAGAACTTCATGGCGTACCTATCCCCCCGCCTGCTCCGAAACGGCGTCCCCGGCCGCAGGCGCCCGGGTGCGGGCCCTCGCAAGGGTTGCCAGTTCGGCTCCAGTGCTCTCCAGGTCATTGAGCGACGGCATTACCGTGACGTCAATCGCGTATGCCTGCAAGGTCTGCACAACGTCCTCGTCGGCTATGTCTTTCTTCAAAAGGAGAACGTCCACCGAGCGGCTTCCCAGGAATACCGCGAGGTGCACCCCTTGCCCCTCGGACCGTCCGACGGCGGGGTTGTTCACCACGTCCGGCTTTCCAGTCACCGTTCCCTTGTCCATCTCGAGGATCCCCACCATCGGAGCGGACTCGAAACCCTCGGCTATGCTGCTCCCGTCCGAGCCCAGGGGAACAGCAGCGGTGAACGCGTCTGTCGGGGCGCTGAATTCGATGCTGACGCTGTCAATGTTCTCGATAGCCGCCTTCAGCCGGCGCTCGAGATCGCGCGAGATTTCGCCGGCCTGCACCAGGTCATATGCGGCCGGCTCGACCACCAGGTCGAGGAAGATGAAGCTCCCGGAATTCCTTCCGTCGACGCTGAGTACCTTCCTGATGCCGGGGTCTGCTTCCGCGATCTCCCTGACCTTAGCCAGGACGTCACGGCTGACCGAGGCGTCGAGCAGGACCTTCAGGCCGCCGAGGAAGATCTGGACGCCGACCACCGCCAGGAAGCAGGCGACGATGAGGCCGGCAACCGCGTCCACCCTGTGGAGCCCCGCGATGTCGAGGGCGAGAGCGGCTCCGATGATAACGAGCGCAACAGCATCGGCGAACGAGAAGTACGCATCGGCTTTGAGGCTCGGGCACCCTTCAGCCCTGGCTACCCGCCGCTTGTAGAAGCCCATCCCACCGGCCAGGAGGGCGGCCCCGAGGAAGAAGGGAAGCGCATACTTGGGGTCGTTCGTGAAGAGGTATGTCCTGTTCAGATGCGTTATCGATACCTTCGCGAGCTCGTACGTGACGACGAGCACGATGACGCCCACCACCGCGGCGATGATGTTCTCGAGCTTGTAGAGACCGTACGAGAACGTCGAAGTGTGCCGTCTGGACAGCCTTATCCCGGCGAGGATGAAGGCGGCCATCACGCCCCTGGTCGCGGTAAGGATGCCGCCTGCCGTCATGGCTACACTGTGGAGCGAGACCCCCCAGACTATCAGGGCGGCGCCAAAGATCGACGAGACGACCCCGGCGATTGCGGCCGCTCTCTGGCTCCCGGCTAGCGGGTTTGTCGAGGGCTGCGGGGCTTCCAAAGTACCTCCTGGTTAACCAGAGCGTCCTTCTCAGACGGCTTCTTGCGTTTCGACTCCGGGCTCGCCACGCTTCTTCCTGAATACCAGCCGCTCGAGCAGCGGTGTTGCGAAGAGGACTATCCAGAAGAACTGCGCCGCCGTCGGACTGGCGAAGGCGATGCCGATCGAGATGGCGAAAACAACAGACATCACCACGGAGTTCCTCAAGTATTCGCCAGCATATCTCATGTCGAATTCATCGTCCACCAGCCGGTGGCCACGCGTGGCGTAGAAGCCCATGGCGGCTTGGAGAAGCCCAGCCGCCCCCAGCACCGCCGCGTAAATCACCGTGGCGACCGTCGTCTGGCCGAAAAGGCTGAGAAGGTTGGTCGGGTAGGGCATAAACACTATCAGCAGGAGGTAGAACATATTTATCCAGATGAGCGTCTTGTCAACCCTGCGGATGACGCTGAAGAGGGCGTGATGAGAGATCCAGAACATCCCTATGATCACGAAGCTGAGGACGTAGGAGAAGAAGTGCGGCCATATCTGAGCGAGCCCGTGCACGAGCTTCGAGTTCGTCACCGTCCCCCTGATCGTGGGTACGGCTATCGACACCACCAGCAGGGTGATGGCGACCGCGAAGACGCCGTCGCTCAGCGCACTCACCCGCTCGACTGTGAAGCCCATCGCCGTGGACTTGGACCTGTCTTTATCCTTCTCCATACCTACTGGCTCCTTTCCCCGGTACATTCTACCCGATATCTCCCCCGACGAACCTCAATTAATATCACGATCACAGCTGCTAACCGGCATATTGACCCCAGCTGACCACGATGGATAGGAGCGGTTCAAGATTGCATCCCGCATCTTAAGACACTAGACTCTTACCCAACGCTTCGGCAAAGGAATCTCAGCAGCAGATAGCGGTAGCGCTAGAGGAAGGTGCTGAATCATGAAGAAGTTCGGGATTGCTGTCACGTTGGTCGCCATCGTCTGCATGGTCGGAGTCATGGCCGGCTGTGGAAGCAGCTCGAACAGCGGCAAGTCCTCGGCGTCGTCATCGCCGTCGTCGGCAAGCTCTTCGACGAGCCAGAACCCCGATTATTCGAACAAGGCTAACTGGCTGGCGTTGCCATCCTCAAAAGCGACCACTAAGAAAGTGGACGTCTTTTTCCTCTATCCGACTGTCTACCAGCAGTCCAGCTCGAGCGCACCGATGGTCTGTGCGATAAACAACCCCCAGATGCAGTCCGGAGCCAAAGCCGCCTTCTCAAGGACCGCCACCGCGTTTTCACCCCTGGCTAACATCTATGCGCCCTATTACCAGCAGGCGGCCATTCAAGTGTTGACCCTGCCGCAAGACCAGCAGCAGTCGATCGTGGGAGGCACCCCGACGTCGGATTCGCTGGCCGCTTTCGACTACTACATCAAGCATTACAACAAGGGACGGCCGTACATCCTGGCGGCGCATTCGCAGGGATCCAACATCATGATCAACGTGCTGGCCGACTACATGAAGAAGAACCCCAAGGTCT
>PMDX01000191.1 GCA_003154635.1 Actinomycetota bacterium
CCCAGACTATCCGCCCTCAACTCTTTCAGCATCTCCAGCATCATCTGTTCTCGCGAACCCGCCACTGCTCCCCCTGTCGATTCAGATTGCTCTTCACCCGACACACAAATATATATCGGAATAATGTGCCCGGTTGATGAGAACAAACAACTAGATAATTTTATTGGCCGGCCTCGTGGGGTAGAGGTCAGGCAGGTCGACCGCAGCCTTCTTGTCCAGAGTCATGATTATCGCGGTGGCCCGACAGAACTCAACGCAAGTGAGGCAGCCGAAGCAGCTGGCGCTGTTCTCGATTCTCACGCTCTGCGTCTCGTCGTCCATCGTGAAAACGGGAAACTCTACTCCCGGTCCGCTCTGCGGACAAAGCTTGAGACAGTCCCCGCATTGTACGCAGCGCTCCCGCATTATCTTAATATCCGGCGTATTGGACACTCCCTGTTCCCTCCTAATGGGTCCCACACGAAACGCAGGGACCAAAAGACCGGACTGCGAGCTGCAGGGTCTGGACCGCGACCTCGCCGATCTCCACGCCGGAGATCGATCTTTGTGCGAATCCGCTCAGGTGCTGGTTCAAGAGGTCGTAGTTGAACTGGAGGGGGCTTACTATCCTGTAACCCGCGACCTCCCCGTCCGAACCTATCTGCAAGTGGTGGACGAGCGAGCCACGTGGCGACTCTACGATAGCTACCCCTTCAGCTTCCTTGAAGTCGATGTCGGTGCATGGCTCCTTGACCCTCGGACGCTGGTCTAGAAGTAACCTCGCCTTCTCCCATGCCCAGATCACCTCTAATGCCATGGCCGAGAAGAACAGGAGGTCCCTGTCCAGGGGATGGCCCCAGTGCTCGTGAGTCCTCGTAGCTTCGAGCTCGGCCCACGGTGTGTCGGTGTCAAAACCGACGTTGACCCTTGCCAGGGGTCCTACCAGGAGCGGAGTGAAATCACCCACGGTGACCGGTTTGACGTAACTCCAGGCGACCGGGTTTTCCTCCATCGACTCGTAGAGTTCATCTTGCCCGATGAACCGAGGCTCCCCTCCTTNNCGTAACAATCATGCAGTCTCCCATCAAGGCCGGATGCTCGTGCATGACAGAAGACATATAGAACCCGTTTAGCGGTGTCAGGGTATCGATCATCTGAGTGTTGCGCCTTGTCAACATCTCGACCAGGCGCAGGACCTCTCGAAGGTCATGCTCGCACCCTTCCATCAGATCGCCGACCTTGGCTAAAGAAGACCAGTCCGGGATGTAGGAGACACCACCAGGGACCACCACCGAAGGATGGATCGGCAGCCCGGTAAGCAATGCGAGAGAATCAGCGAACGCGGATTGCACCGCCGTGAGCCTTCCGATGGTCTCCTGCTCGACCATGTAGATTCCGGCAACGTTGCGAACGCCGACGTCGGACATCGGCAGAGCGAAGTCTGGCAGAACCATATATGTCGCTCTGAGAAGGTGGTCGAAGGCAAGCCACAGCCAAGTCAACAGCTCTCTGAACCAGAGCGCTGCGTCCGGGACCTCGCAGCCTGTCGCGTTTTCTATCGCGATGCAGGAAGCAAGCTGGTGAAAAGGACCACATGAGCCACATACCCTTGAGACGACCGAGGGAGCGCGCATCACCGGGACCCCGGAGAGCATATCCTCGAAACCTCGGAACTCGAGCCCCCTGAAACGCGCTTCGATAACTTTCTGGTCAGGGGTAAAAAGCACCTCGATGTCCGCGCGGCCCTGTATCCTTGTCACCGGAAATATCCTTACTTTATGTCCACCCAGATCGACGGATTCCGTCAACTTTTGCTCCAGTTCAGTCTTTTGGCAATCTCTCACCTACGCGCGCCCATGTCACCGGGTCACCGCGCGTGAAAAGGTATATTGACCTGAGCATGGCCTGAAGCTGACCGGCCACCCTGTCTTCCCTGGTTCGCGTCGTAAGCGACATGTATTTGACCATGTCGGAGAAGATCGAGTGTAGCTGTGAAGATAGCACCATCTCAGATGGGCCCCTGCACCCCGCGCAAACCGCACCCCTCGAGGTGCACGCGGCGTGACACCCTCCACGCGTTACGGGCCCCAGGCATAAGTGCCCGGCGTTCAGATGGCATGTCTCGTTTCCGGCCCCGTAGCTCGGATGCGGGTCCCACGATTCCACGTGGTTGTCGGTGACACGTCGCGGGCACTCCGAACAGACGGTAGCGTCGAAGTGAGGCGCGGTGTATCCCTCGAGCACCGACTTCAATGCCTCGAATATAAGGTTCGGAGGTGGTGGGCACCCCGGTATGTACAGCTCTATGTCCATCGTGCTATCGAGCGGGAGCGCCCTGTTCAGCAGGTGGGGTAGATCCAGCTCCTCAAAGTCGGTCTCAGGTCTCGCCGAACCAGAACCACAAACGCCGCCGTATACCGCGCAGGAGCCAACTGCAATCACTTTCCTGCTCGTCCTTGCGATCTCACCGGCCACTTCGAGCTCCTCGCGGGTTCCGATGGCTCCACAGGCTATGACCACATCGGATGGAGATATCGAGCGGCGGTCCATGAGAGGACTCGAGAAAGAGAGTGTATGCCTGGAGAGGAGCGCGATCAGCGGCTCGCCGATTGCAAGCAGGGCGTTGTGGCAGCCGCCGCATGAGCTCATGTCGACCGTAGCGATGTACATCAGGATCTCAACTCCACCTGGACTTTGCACGCCCTCGGGCCGCAGTGTCCAACCTTCATATCGACCCTCTGCTCGAGAAGCGCTTCCATGGAGCCGGCAATATAGCCGTGTAGTACCTGGCAGAGGATCCCGCCGGGTGTGGACCCGGCGCTCCGGGAAAGTGCCATCAGGGGGCATCGCCTGAAAATCATCCAGATCGAGCGGCGCTCGCCGTTCTCGGACCAGAGGGAGTCACTGCCCGGTTCCTGCCAGCCCTCGTACATCCACAGCTCCTTGCCTTCTGTCAGCACCTGGGCCAGGGCGGCCTCCATATTGTCGACTGGTTCATGGGGGGGGCGGTGCTCCAACCCCGCGTCCCTGCCGGCCTGATACATCATGGCCGGCGCTCCCTTGCCTAGAACACCGTCTCCGGCCGTATCCAGGACACAGGCAAGTCTCATGAGCATCTTAAGTTGAGCGTCCCAACGTGTCGAACCGGACAATGGTACCCCCCGGTTCGCAGCGGCTATTGCTGCTTCTCTTTTTGGATGAGTTCCGCTTTCCAGCGTGCGAATTGCTGGTAATCGGCGGTGAAGCTGTGCTTCCCGTTCGAACCCGTTAATATATAGTAGATGTAATCGGTGCTGGCCGGATACAGGGCCGCCCTCATCGACTCGAAACCCGGGTTGCAGATCGGCCCAGGCGGTAGCCCTTTGATCCTGTAGGTGTTGTACGGCGAATCTATCTCGACGTCTTTGTCTGAAAGCACCGGTTTGTTAGATCCGAGCGCGTACTCCACGGTTGCGCATATGCCCAGCTTCATTCCTTTTTGCAGCCTGTTATATATCACCGAGGCGATGAGCGGCCTGTCCTCGGGCAGCTTCGCCTCTCTCTCTATCATGGACGCTATGATCACCACCTGGTAAGGGGTAACTCCGAGGGCTCGAGCGCGGCTCCACTCAAGGTTTTCGGTCTCGATATTGAATTGCTTGAGCAACGTATTGATCAACCTGTGCGCCGTGGTCTGCGATGTAACATCGTACGTCTTTGGGAACAGGAACCCCTCGAGGTTGCCGACGGCCCCTGAGAGAAATCGGTAGTTATAATCGTTCGCCCCGAGCGCCGCCTTGAATTCCCTCACTGATATGTTCCCCTCGGTGACCTCGGCCACCTTCTCCTCGACCTGCTTATTGGTGAGGCCTTCGGGAAGAGTGATGGTGTAATTCTTGACTGCGGATTTCCTGTCGGATTGGATTTTCTTGTACGCAAGGTATCCGGTGATTCCCGCGATAACGACGACTGCCAAGAAAGATGTCGCGACAATCAGGTTGCGTCGTCGGGCCCTTTGCTTCGCGCGGTGCAAGCGGAGGTGGGACCTGGTCGGGTACTCGTTTGGATCGTGCAAGCGTCATTCCCCCGGCAGGCTATCCATGTAAGTCCTGAGAATCAGTGCAGCCGCCAGCCGGTCGGACGCCTCTTTCTTCCTGCCTCGCTTGACCCCACCCTGTACAAGGACCGCTTCGGCTTCCCTGGTCGTCAGTCTTTCGTCGACGTATTCGAGCGGAACTTCCAGCCTCGCGGCAAGGCTTTCCGCGAAATCTCTTACCAACTCCACTTGTTTCCCCTCGGTACCATCCATCCTCAAAGGGAGACCGACCACCAGCCTCTCCGCGCCGGCTTCCCTGGCGAGTTTGCAGGCGATGACTTTTTCTTCGTCATTGAGCAGCGCCGCTTCGATGATGACCTTGGTGATCGCGCCGCCGGTCTGCGAGGTGCGCACCACCGTGGCGATGTCGCGCGCGACGAGCGCATAATCTTTGCT
>PMDX01000269.1 GCA_003154635.1 Actinomycetota bacterium
GACGACTATGTGACCAAGCCGTTTGACATGCGTAAGCTGATCGCACGGATCAAAGCGCTGTTGCGCAGGTCGATGGAGGAAGCGCTACCGATGATCAGGGACTGGCTCGAGTACGGCGACCTGGTAATGGACCTCCAGAAACACGAGGTGCGTGTCGGTGGGAGGTCGGTCCACCTCACTCCGACCGAATACAGGGTGCTCGAGCTGCTCATGCGCCGTCCGGGCAAAGTCATAGTAAGGGAGACGCTACTCAACCAGCTCTGGGACGGTTACTACGGGTCGAGCAAGACTCTGGACGTACATGTCAGGCACTTGAGGGAAAAAATAGAGGAGGACCCTTCGCGCCCTCAGTACGTCAAGACCGTAAGGGGCACGGGATACCGGCTCGACAAACCCACCAACGAGAACAAGGGTTGAGTTCATGCTTCGTTTCAGGCATTCGCTCTTCTGGCGTTACGCCCTGGCTGTGAGCTTTATAGTGCTGGTGACAGCACTGATACTTACCTTGGCCCTGCACGCAAAGATGTCCGAAGCCGCGGCGATCATCACCGGCATAGCGCTTCTGCTCATCTTTCTCGCGGGGGTATCGATACGTTCTGAAAGGACGCTCACCGGCGACCTCAACGAGATCGCAAGCGCTCTCGAGAAGCTTGTCGTCGAGAACGACCTGGACAGGATGCCCCAGCCGCGATTGACAGAGCTCGACGACCTGGCCCAGCACATGGACGCGATCGCCGGTCACGTTCGCAAACACTACGCCGAGCTCACGCACGAGCGCGACAGGCTGAGTGCGGTGCTCGACAACATCAACGCGGGCGTAATCGTTGTGAGGAGCGACCTCAAGATAGACATGATCAATCCGGTCGCCGAAAAGATACTCGGCACATCGCGGGAGTATGCACAGGGGAGGACGTTCACGGAGATACACCACACTCCGGTTATCGACCGTGCAATCGAGAAATCCCGGGAAGGTGCGATGGTCTCGACGGAAGTCAAGATATCAATTCCTCATTCCAGGTCATTGCGGGTGCTCGCAAACCCCATCACCAGCGCCGGGGATGAGATCACGGGTGTGATTTGTGTCATTGAAGACGTGACCTCGAGGCGCCGGCTGGAACGCGTAAGAAAAGATTTTGTCGCCAACGTGTCGCACGAGCTGCGCACGCCCGTGGCCAACATGCGCGCCGTCGTCGACGCGCTGATTGCCGGGGCTGCTGACGACCCCGATGCCGCCAGGCGCTTTCTCACTGACCTCGACCGTGAATCCAGGCGCCTCGTGGACATCATCGAGGATCTGCTGATGTTGTCTCGCCTGGAGGCGGAAGGGACCACGCTGGTGGCTGAGACGTTCGCCGTCAACGAGATGATCGAGGAGGCACTGGCCGAAAAAGCCGGCCTTGCGTGGAAAGGCGAGGTCGAGCTGACTTTCTCTGACGGTGAGAATGCAGTCGAGATCAGGGGCGACAGGAACCTGATCAAGCTCGCATGCACCAACCTGCTGGATAACGCAATAAAGTATAACCGGCCCGGCGGGCGGGTCGAGGTCCTGGTCGCGCACGGAAAGAACGAGATCTCGATCAGCGTCTCGGACACCGGGATCGGCATTCCGATGAAGGAACGGTCCAAGATCTTCGAGCGCTTCTACAGGGTCGACAAGGCCAGGTCCCGCGAGACCGGCGGCACCGGCCTCGGCCTCTCGATCGTCAAACACGCCGCCGATTTCCACGGTGGTACCATAAACATCACCAGCACCGAAGGCGAAGGGTCCACCTTCACCCTCGTGATCCCAAACGACTTCTCCTGACGAGGTCTACTCCTCGATGGCAGTAGGAGATCTTAACCTTTTCTTAAGGAAATGTTCAGGTAATCTTTTCCTGCAATGAACCCAGCCTTAAATCTGACCTGATTTAATCTGAGACATGAGGACGCTTGCTTCTTTTAAAAGGTTGATTGCAGTAGTGCTTGGAGTGCTGGCGCTGGCCTCCTCGGTCCTTCTCGCCGGCTGTGGCAAGCAGGTAACAAACGGCACCTACACAGGCAGGGTCAGGGTATCGGGCTCGACAACGTTGCTTTCGCTGATCCAGGAGGCATCCGTTCAATTCATGGACAGGAACCCACGATCCAGGGTGGACGTCCAGGGCGGTGGGTCGAGCGCCGGGATAACCCAGCTCCAGTCCCATATCGTGAACATCGCGGACAGTTCGCGCGAATTGCAGGGAAACGAGCTCGCGATGGGCTTTGTCGATCACAAGATCGCGTTCGATATCATCGCGATCATCGTCAACCCGAAGAACCCCGTACGAAACCTGAACAGTGCCCAGATCAAAGCCATTTTCACGGGCAAGGTGAACAACTGGAAAACCCTGGGCGGATTCGACAAGGAGATAGTCGTCGTGGTTCGCGACCAGGCGTCAGGTACGCGAGAGGTGTTCGACCAGAAGGCGTTGGGCTCGACGAAGGAGCATCCCGTGGAGTCCAAGCCCTCGGCCATCGAGGGCACCAGCAACGGATATGTCCAGGAGACCGTTGCGACCACGGACAACGCTATCGGGTATGTATCCTACGGTTTTGTAGACAAGACGGTCCGGGCGATCCGGGTCAACAATGTATCGCCAGTTGTGAGCAGCGCTCTGGACGGCAGCTATCCCATGGCACGGTGGTTGCATATGTTCACGAAAGGCGAGCCTACCGGCGCCACGAAGGGCTTCATTGACTTTGTCTTGAGCCCCACGTTCCAACGCAAAGTGGTCGCCCAGGAGTACATCGAGGTGCGGAGAGTGCTCAACAGATGAGTTCAAGCGATGGCGGCATCAAGACCGCGATAAGCCTGAAGAGCGCGAGATTTGCGGATGGGGAGTACTGGGTCCGTCTCGTGATGTTCGCGTGCGCATCCGTAGCCATCTTCGCCATTCTTCTTATCTTTGTCTTTGTCCTGAGGGAAAGCCTTCCGGCCATTCGGCAACTTGGCGTAGGCAACCTCTTCTTCTCGGCCCATTACAACCCCCAGACCCAGAACTACGGGATGCTGGGATTTATATGGGGCACCATCTTCACGACGTTCGGGGCGATGATAATCGGCGCGCCCCTGGCGATAGGAACGGCCGTGTTCCTCGATCAGGTCGCCCCTGAGAGGATCAGCCGCTTAGTCAGGAGGGGTATAGAGCTGCTGGCCGGCATCCCTTCAGTCGTCATAGGTTGGTTCGGACTGATCCTCCTGGTGCCGTTTCTTCGCGCCGTAACGGGGACTTCCGGTTTCGGGGTGTTCGCGGCGGTCCTGGTGCTGGTGGTGATGGTTCTCCCCACAATAACGACGCTTAGCGCCGAGACGCTCAAGTCACTGCCCGGCGAGCTCAAGGAGGCATCCGCGGCGATGGGAGCCACGCGCTGGCAGACCATCTACAAGGTTCTTCTGCCAAGCGCCAGGGAAGGGCTTCTCATAGCCACGATACTTGGCATGGGAAGGGCGATCGGTGAGACCATGGCGGTCCAGATGGTGATTGGAAACGCGAGGGCGGGAACGTTCTCCTTGTTCGGGACCACCAGCACTTTGACGACGCGCATCGTCACGGACATGGCCGAAGCACCGTCCGGCCCTCCTCGCTCCGCGCTGTTTGCCATGGGGCTGGTGCTGCTGTTGCTTGCGATGATATTGATCGTCGTCATCAGGCTTATCTCGAGAGAGAGGAGACCGGGACGATGACTGCAAAGCAATGGGACAAAGTGGCGACATGCGTGTTCTGGGCTCTGGGGATTATTGCCATAGCAATCCTCGCGTTCATCATCCTCGAGGTGCTCGGCCGCGGGCTTCTCACGGCGCTCAACCCGAAGTTTATCTTCGGCAAACCGAAGGCCATGGGCTCCGGGGGCGGAATATTTCCCATGATATTCTCGACCCTCTACCTCGTGGTCCTTGCGATTGCGATATCGCTCCCGATTTCGATCGGTGCGGCGATCTACATGGCGGAGTACGCGAAGAAGGGGCGGATCAACAACTTTATAAGGTTCTGCCTGGACTCGCTTGCGACCCTTCCTTCGATCGTGTTCGGTCTCTTCGGTGTCGCGCTGTTTGTGACGGCGTTCCGATGGAGCTACTGCCTCCTGGCCGGCGCCTTCACACTCGCCATCCTCAACCTGCCGATATTGCTGCGCAGCACCGAGGAAGCGATCAAGCTCGTTCCTGATACGTACCGCGAAGCTTCTATGAGCCTGGGGGCCAGCCGATGGACGACCATCCGCCAGGTCGTCGTGCCCAGCGCGCTTCCGGGTATCATAACGGCGACAATACTGCCGATCGGTAGGATCGTCGGTGAATCNNCGTGCCATTGAATCCTTTCGATACCGCGGCGCCTCTGGCGGGTTATATCTGGGCGCGCCAGGCCGAGCACGGGGTTCCGGATTGGAAGACCATCGTAAACGGTGGAGCCGCGCTGCTCTTGATCATGGTCTTCATCATATATTTCCTGGCACGATGGGCGGGCAACCGGTATCAGCGGAAGAGGTTATTGGGAGCAGGCAACAAGTAGGAGAGACAGTGCGAGCAGTCAACACCCAGGAGCAAGGTGCCGAGGGCA
>PMDX01000156.1 GCA_003154635.1 Actinomycetota bacterium
AGGGGTCGCGCGGTCGTACGGCCTGGCCGAGGACGACGAGAGCCACAACACGAGCTGCCTCCTTTACTTTCTGACGAAGCCCGGCTGCTCGGTGGTGTTCTTCCCGCCCGAGTTCACCACCACGGGCCACCCTCTGGTCTCGAGGACGACAGAGTTCTATACGGCGACCTTCAGCGAGTTCATCGGGGCGGGAGAGCAACCGAACAGCCCGTACCTCTTCTCTCGGAACTACATCATGGAGTTGTATCCCGACGGGGGATACGCCTCGCTGGTCGCAGGTTCCCTCGAGCTGCTGAGCGGCATCACGGACGGCATCAACTCGGAAGGCCTCACCGTCTCTCTCCTGTCCGACAACAACCTGCAGACGGTGACGAGCGTCGACCTCACCAGGCCCGCGGGGCTCCTGGACCAGCAGCTCGCGCGGCTCCTGCTCGACACCTGCGCCACCGTAGAGGAGGCGAAGGTGGCGATCCTCAGGAACAAGTTCTACATGATGTTCGATGCGAGCCACCTGCTGGTCTCCGATGCGAGCGGGCGCTCGTTCGTCGCCGAGCTCTCGGAGAAGGACTTCTCCATCCACTTTACCGACAACGACGGCAAGCCGCAGATCATGACGAACCACTCTGTGTGGGAGTACCCTGATGTCAGCACGTTCCCTGACGCCCCTGCCGACGCCAGATACAACACCTTCAACAGGTACCGCGTGCTTGACAGATACCTAAAGGGGCACGAGGGCAAGTTCACGCCTGAAGACGCCTTCTATGCCATATCACTGGTCTATGCAAACACGGACGACAGCTCGGAGGGCGCGGCGTTCGACCTGCCCTGCAGGACGCTATGGCCGGTCCTGTCCGATTGCCATGATCGCTCATTCAACATGAGGTTCTACCTCAAAGATGGGGAGGCAGATCCGGTGAACGGCCCCAGCTTGGTGATGTCGGAGCCGTTTGAATTCAAACTCAAGCCAGAGTAGCTCTGAAACCTGTCCGTGTTTGTTACAACAGAATCCAACCCTCTATCCTATGGGGGTTAAGACGAGTCGGACCTCCGTTGCTTTCCATATAAATGCATATCATACGGTCTGACCCGGAATATGCGTCAGTCCGCGCCGCGCCTTATCCATACAATTGTGAAAGCGACGAGGGACAGTGTGACGAGCGCGTATCCCCAGAAGGCTCCGAGGTAATCCATGAGAGCTCCGATCGGCGGGGCTCCGGGCAGGGCATAATGACGAGATAACCAGCGGCCTTCGGCTTGTTGTCAAAATATACGACTTGCCTGCCCGTGTTCTCTCTCGGAAATCCGGCGAAGGCGGCCAGGGCGAGCAGGAAGAGCAGGACCACGCAGCAGACGAAGATGAGGCCGGCTCGACCGATCCGCTTTACCCTGTGCTTCTCCATGTTCTTTGCCGTCCCGGGGAGTAACTATCGAGCAAGCTTGACTCGCTCGAAGCCGTCCTCGAATCCCACCCTCTCCGCCACCAGGTCTTTACCTCTATAATTCAAGCTGGAATCGAGTGATTAGTTATAGAATGGAAGCGTTGACGGCGATAGATGGGGGCATCCCGGGCGAGCGGAAAGTCCGCAGTTGGAGGGTTCATGAAGAGATTTCCGAACGGGTCGGTGAATCGACTTATCGGCGCGTCCGCATTGTTCTTTCTAATCTTTACCTTATTTGCGTGGCCTTCTACCGCGTTGGCCGCCAACAAGTGGAATGACATGCAAGGGCCGAACGAGGGTGACGCGCCCAGGGTAATCTGGGACGAGGCCCACACCACCCTGTATCGCGCAACGCAGATGCGCGGCGTCTTCAAGTATTACGGCGGCCAGTGGACGTCTCTTGGCGGAGACACCAGCGATAAGACCATCAGGTCACTCGCGCTGGACGAGCGCAATCCCGCCTCGACCAACCTGTACGTCGGCACCTACGGCTTTGGTACCGGCCCGGGCTACGGAGTATGGCGCTGCGCTACCCCTGACGGCACTCCCACCTGGACAAAGATCAGCTCCGACCTCGACGTCGGCCAAATGAAGATACAGTCCCTCTGTTACGAAAGCGTTACGAACATTCTGTACGTCGGGATCGACGGCGGAGCGGGCGTGTGGCGGTGCACCACTCCTGACGGCACTCCAACCTGGACCAAGATAAGCTCAAGCGCCGATGTCGGCGACCGCAATATCCGCTCGTTCGCATACGACGGGGGCACTACGCACCGGTTGTACGTTGGCGCAAATACGGGTTTCCCGTCACCGGACTACAATGGAGGTGTCTGGCGGTGCGACAACCCGGACGGCGCATATACCTGGACCAAGATAAGCTCATCTGCAGACATGAGAGATGAGACTGAAGCGCTCTGTTTCAACCACGGCAAGCTCTACGGGGCCCTCAGCGGAAAAGGTGTCTGGCGGTGCGACAACCCTGGAGACGCGTATGCCTGGGATAAGATATCAGGCCAGAGCAACATCGGAGAAGTGGACAGCTATTCGCTCTACTACTACGACGGGACGAGTGACTACCTTTACACCGTGTGCGGGGACGGCGCCTGGCGCTGCTCTAACCCCGACGCCCTGGGACCGACCAACTCGTGGACCAAGATCAGCCCGTGGGACTGGAACCACAGGAGGGTCTGCACCTCCATGGCGTTCGACTACAACAGCAACGAGATGTGGGTGGGGACAGCCAGCTACGGGGTGTACAAGTGCACCGACCCGGCCACCGCTAGCCCGCAGTGGGCCAATACGGGTGGGGGGTTGAGCAACGACAACATCTCGGATTTCTACTCCGACTCAACTCACAATATCCTCTATGCAACTTCGAACAGCGGCTTCTGGCGATGCCTCAACCCGGGCCCGACACAAACATGGGAGCAGACGGGTAGCCCCTCCGGGCGTATAACCTACGACAGCATCCACAACATCATCTATGTGGGGACCTGGGGCTCGGGTGTCTGGCGCTGCACAGACCCGGACTCAGCCACCTCGGCCTCATGGACCAAGATAAGCGCTTTTGAGGGGACCGCAGACGCGCTGGTCGGAGGCATTGCATACGATCCGAACCGCGACATACTGTACACAGGCATGTATGGAGGGAGTCCCCGTCCCACCGGGGTCTGGTGCTGCGGGAACCCGAGGAGCTCCTCCTCCTGGTCCTGGTCGAAGATCAGCGCGAGCGAAGACGTTGGCAACCTGAGCGTAAATGACATGGCTTATGACGGAACCCGCAACAAGATCTATACAACCTGCTTCACAAGTGGCGGGACAAAGGCAGGGATCTGGCGATGTGACACTCCGGATGGGACCTTCAGCTGGGTCAAGATCAACCCAGACCCATACATGGCTGACGGAGAGACCTACACGATAGCTTTCGACCAGAAGCGCAACCTGCTGTACGCGGCGCTTTACGACTCTCCGGGCAAGGCCTACGACGGAATTCACAGGTGTGTGGCCCCTGACGGGTCCCATACCTGGGAGCCCCTGTCAGGGATAACTATCAGTTACTACAATGACATCGTCTGTGACAGCATGCACGACCTGGTCTACGTCTCGACCCCCCACTACGGAGTATTCCGTGGAGCGGCTCCCGATGGGGTGACGGCGTGGACGAACGTTTACGACAAGACCGAGGGCCAGTACCAGTGGGGCGTGCTTGCCACCGATGGACCCGGCAGCAACCTCTGTGGCGGGATAAGCCAGATGGGTGCCTGGCAGGCGCCGGTCCCGGGGGTTGTATCGTGCAGCCCGGAGAATGCCGGCCGTGGGCAGACTGTTGATGTGGAGATCACTGGCAGCAACACCGCCTTTGTAAACGGGACCAGCCAGGCAACGTTCTCAGGGAGCGGCATCACCGTGCTCTCGACCACCGTCAGCAACGGGACGCATGCGACAGCACGTGTCAGGCTGGCGGACGACGCCGTGCTTGGTGCTCGTGATGTGACAGTCACGACCGGAGCCGAAATCGCGGATACTCTGTTCGGCGGGTTCACCGTCGAACGTGCTGCCCCGACTGTCTCGGGCGTATCCCCCGGCAGCGGCGTAACAGGTACGAACCCAATGCATATTACCAACTTGGCGGGAACCGGCTTTCAATCAGGGGCTGTCGTCAAGCTCAAGAAGAGTGGCTCGACGGACATCGTCGCAACTAACGTTGCGGTCTCCTCGTCCAGCAAGATAACATGCGACTTCAACCTCGCAGGGGCGGCTGTCGGAGCCTGGAACGTGTATGTCCAAAACCCTGACGAGCAGAACGCCACCAGGACGAATGCCTTTGCCGTCACTCAACCCATCTCAGCCTCCTCCACCTGGTACCTCGCCGAAGGCACCA
>PMDX01000265.1 GCA_003154635.1 Actinomycetota bacterium
TCGGCGTCGCGTCCGGGGAGTCAGAGGCGAGCATCAGGTAGATCGCCTTGCGTGCGCCGTCGATGATCGAGACGGCCTTTGCGATCTGTTCTTCGGAAGCGGCATGCACGAGTTGCATCACCGCCATCGACAGGGTGCCCATCGCTTGACGCAATTCAAGCATGGGCTCAGATGACTCAGCGATCTGATCCCACGGGGCCTGCTCTTCACTAGTCTCGGCGAGAGCCTTGCCGCTCTCCGTGAGGGAGTAGACGCGCTTGGACCCAGTCTGCTCACTTATGACAAGGTCCTGATCTTCCATGGCCTGGAGAGTCGGGTAGATCGAACCGGGGCCCGGGGTCCATGCCCCGCCGCTGCGGTCCGAAAGCTCCTGGATTATCTGGTAGCCATGCATGCTCTGTTCAGAGAGCAGGTTGAGGATTGCGATCTGGACGTCGCCTCTCCGTGCCCGACTCGGGCCACGGCGAGGCGGCCCGAAGCCGCCGCGATGGTGGCCCCAGCCCCAGGGCATGTCGCCCCGCTCGTGATGGTGCCGCGCGAAAAAGTCATTCCGCAAGTCTTTGTCGTGTTCATTCATGTGAACCTCCTTCAATGTATATCTCGTATATATCACGATATATCGCTATGGAGAGTCTGTCAAGGACAAATCGGCCACCCTGTCAAAGCCCTTGAAGTCGTGATTATCCTGTTGGTACTCTCACCAGATCTGGCCTTTTGGGCCTAAGAAGAGCTTGAATCAATGCGGGGGAATCCTCCTTATAAATGTAATAAGCGAAGTGACCCAGATGATCCGCAAGAAGGACGGGCGCAAGTTCACGACGACCCAGATCGGATGACCGGGTCTACCCGCGGCGTCTAATGGCCACAAAAGCGACGATCAGTGCGGCCGCGCACCAGGCTCCGACCACGGCGAAAGCCAGCCCCACGCTGGCAGGCGTCTTGCCGGTGAGGTAACCGCGCATCAGGTTGGCCATGTAGTAGAAAGGCAATACCCTGTGTATCGAAGCGAGCCAGTTCGGCAGCTGCTCGATCGGGTAGTAGATCGGCGAGAATATGAGGATAACGAATACGAGAACCTGGCTTATTACTCCGGCGATCTCGGGCTTGGGAACCGAATGTGCCACGGCATAACCGATGAAGATGCCTGTGAGCGTTACCAGCAGGAAAGTGGGTACGACCATAGGGCTCACGTGCAGGGCAAAGTGGTAATGCCATGAGCCGACGACGAGCGCCAGTATCACTCCCGGCAAGGTGATGGCCGTCCACACGGTCGCATCGGCCGCCATGAAGCACGAACGGGGCACCGGCAGCGACCAGAGATACTCGAACGTGCCCTCCTTCCTGGCCATCGCCACCACCTGGGGGACCAGCACGAGGCCGACCATCAGTAGGATCAGCACCGGCGCGCCGGTTATCAGGTACATGGCGGACTGCGTGGTGATGTTCGGGATGATGTAGCCGAACCCGATCACATACCCGACAGCTATCAGTGCCTCGACGATGAACATCAGGACCAGCATCGGGGTGTTGCTGAGCATCTGCCACTTCAGCATCAAGGGGTAGTCCCGTACCCAGCGGCCCATCACACCCCCGCTTCCCCGTCGTTATTGAGAGCGTCGGCGCGGCCTATCATCCTGATGTAGGCATCTTCCAGCGTAGCAGGACTGAGCGAGAACTCCTCGGCGATCCCGGCGTCCTTCATCTCACTGGCCCATGCCATGGCACGGTCGATGTCTTTTTCTGCGACCGAGCTGATCAGGCGAGAACCCAGGTCGACCGTTTTGCTCAGGAACTCCGGCGGTTGTGGCTTCTGTGCCATCGGTTCGATCACGAGCTCGAGTCTCATGTACCCGGCGTCGTGCTCCTTGAAGGACGCGGGGGTGCCGGTGCCGAGCACCTTGCCCAGGTCGATCATCGCCAGCCGGTCGACCGCCTTCTCGGCCTCGAGGATGCTGTGCGTGATAAGGAGCACAGAGGAACCGGCCTTCTTCAGAGAGGCAACTTCCTGCCAGAGCAGGCGCCTGCGCAGAGGATCGATGTCGTTGGTCGGCTCGTCGAGTATTACTATGCGACCCGGCACGACGGCCGCCATGCAGAAGGAGACGAGGCGGCGCACACCCCCCGAAAGGGTCTCACCGTGCTTCTTCGCCCACTCCCCGATGTCGAGCGCATCGATGAGCTCTTGAGCCCGAGCCTTCACTTCGTCTTTCTTTCCGCCCCGCACCCTCCCGGCAAGTTCGATAGCGTTAAGGATCGTGAGCCCGGTTATAGGAACCTGGACCTGGGCCTGGAACGAGCAGGCCTGCCTCGCGAAGTCCGGGTCCTCTACCACGTCCACTCCGTCGATCCTTATCGTCCCGGACGTCGGCTTGAGAAGCCCTATTATCTGGTTTACGAGAGTGGTCTTGCCGGCGCCGTTCGGCCCGAGCAGCCCGAACACCTCACCCTCTCTCACGGACAGTGAGACGTCGTCGTTAGCTACGCAACCCTTGCGGTAGACCTTGCTGATGTGTTCGATTTCGAGGAGCATCCGACAGCTCTCCCTTGATGCGGTTCAGTTAACTTCCGGTTCCCTGTGAACGGTGTCCGGCGCGAACGCCGGCAGGCAGACGGAGATGTACTCGGCGCCTTCGTCCAGCGGCGTGGAATACCGGACCCATTCCCCGCTTTCTACCAGCATCGCCTGTCCCGCATTGACGTCGAAGGTCTTGTCACTGGTGGCAACTCGTAGCATTCCTTTGAGGACCACCGTATACTCGTCGAACTGAGGGGTCTGACCCGGCTCAGACCAGCCGCCGGGGCTCGTCATCAGGGCGATGCTGACTGCGCTGGTCCCGGAGCTCACCATGCCGACGAATTCCTCGATCTTCTTGGGTGGATTTCCGGCCGCGACGACTTCGGTCGGGCTGTCGATCTTCTTCGCCAATGTCCCGCCTTTCACGCTTTCGAGCGGCCCGGAGATGAAAACGGCGGCAGCCGTTTCGTCGACTGCCGCCGCTCAGGCTCTGCCTTCTTACACGCGCTCCCAGAGGGCCGCGTTGCCGTTTCCGAACCCGCCGCACAGCATCACTACGCCGCGCTGCGCGTCGGGGAAGTCGGTCTTCATCTGGTTGTTGAGCGTTATCGTGAGCCTCGCGCCCGACTGCCCGAGCGGGTGGCCCAGGGCGACCGCCCCGCCCCACATGTTGGTCTTCTCGAAGGGCGCGTTCTCCTCGACGCCCAGCTCTCGCATGACCGCCAGGACCACGCTGGCGAACGCCTCGTTCATCTCGTAGAGGTCGATGTCGTCCGCCTTCAGTACCTTGCGGTCGAGCAGCTTCTGGCAGGCGGCCGCGGCCGACATGCCCATCAGCGTGGGGTCGTACCCGTGCATCACGCCTCCGCCGTAGCGGAGCGTGTAATCGACGCCCAGTTCGTCGGCCTTCTCGCGGTTCATCAGGAGGACCGCAGCCGCGCCGACCGTCAGCGGCGAGCTTGTCGCCGCCGTGACGACGCCGTCCGGCTTGAACGCGGGCTTCATCCCGGCCATCTGCTCGAGGCTG
>PMDX01000181.1 GCA_003154635.1 Actinomycetota bacterium
CAGGTCACCGCCGCGCAACTCGGCAACGAGATGAAGGAGCGATGGATCTCCGATGGGCAGGTCTTTGACGACCTCGGCGATTCCTCATTCATGAACACGTTCGAAAACAACATGTGGGGTCACTGCGAAGTGCCGTTCCTGATCGACCCACGTAATCACAAGCAGGCGGACGCGGCCGGAGCCGAGACAATGGAATCGATCATGGCGATGCTCGAAAACTCGCTCGGCATCGGCATGATGTCGCTCGAGCCCGGCATGCGGAAGGTATCGAGCCCCATGCAGGGCAACTACAACCTGCTGCAGAAGGAGATCCAGGCATCGATCGACCCGAACGGTGCGGCCGATTCTCGCTTTTACACGGACGAAGAGGACATGGATCCGGCCGGTATCGACCCGGAGCAGTTGCAGAAGATGATGGGCATCATCGCCAGGAACCTGTGGACCGATTCCGGGCCTCCTGAATAGAGGGTGTCGTCGGTTCCGAGATCGATACTGAGACGATTATCGTGTAATCCAGGCTTCAGTCAATGATGCCAAAATCGAGGCTGGATTTGATGCCGAATATCTTGACCACAAAATCGAGGTAGGCGGCGAGCCATTGTTCGCCGGTCAGGGGTTCCGTGCCCTTGTAGGTGTCCAGGTGCAATAGCGATGCTCCGACGAAGTAAGCCGCTGTAGCTTCCGGGTAAGGAACGTCAATCGAGCCCTCGGCGACACCCTGCTTGATGATATCGATTACAACAGGCAGGTAGAGGTCCGATGCGATCTTCATGATGCGGTCGCGCATATGGCGAAGGTTGCGCGCGTCGGTTTCGTCGGCCCAACGCTCTAGCACCTCGGCCGACATGATGATACGGATAGACCCTACGAGCTTCTCGATGGCACTCAGGTCGTCGCGCCCGGTGATCTGCTTGATGTTGTTGAGATTCACCAACACGATGTTTTCGGCGACGGCGTCGAAAACGGCTTCCTTGCTGTCGAAGTAGACGTANNATATCGGTGACATTCGCGGCGGCGTAGCCCTTGGTCCTGAAAACCGTGTGCGCGGCCTCCACCAGGTCGGCCTTTCGCTCTTCCGGTTGTTTCCTAATCCTGGCCAAATGTATCTCCATTTTGCGATGCTATAGCTGACCCGTGATGACCCTCGCGACCCAATTTTGCATCCTCGTACCATCATCGTGGGCAATCAATACCCAGTATACGTTTTTCCATTGACATGATGTCAATAAGATGAATATTCTTGTACGCGAACAGCAAGCTTGATATTGATGATTGGTATGCTATCGGGGAGGGTGGTGCCTCAATGAAAGTCCTTGTTACTGGCGCCGGTGGGTTCATAGGAAGGCACATCGTGGAAGAGTTGTGCGAGCTGGGGCATCCCGTCCGCGCCACCGACCTTCCCTCGAGCGACCTCTCGTCATCCGCCGCACTCGGCGCGGAAGTGATGCCAGGCGACCTCTTGAACCCCGATGATGTGAGCAAGCTTCTTGATGACGTCTCGCACGTCATTCACTGCGCGGCGACTTTCAACCTCGGGCTGCCGGTGGAGACGTGCCTGAAAGTCAATCGCGACGCGTCGGTCCTGCTGGCCGACGAGGCGGGCAAGCGCGGGGTCGAGCAATTCCTTCATATGAGCACGGGCGGCGTCTATGGCGGCTCGGTATATACCCCGATGCGAGAGGACCACCCGCACCATCCGCCCGATGCCTACTCACTGAGCAAGGAAGCGGGCGAGGCCGCGGTCGCCCACAAGATGCGGGAGTACGGCATTCCCCTGACGATATTTCGTCCCACGGCGGTCTACGGTCCGCACAGCACCTATATCGCGGGTGCGTTCTACGTACTACCGTCCATCTTGCGATATCGCGGCATCAAGAAGCTGCCATCGGTCACAGGCGGCAAGTCGCTCACGCTGGTGCACGTGAAAGACATCGCCGGCTCGGTGTGCTTCTGCCTCAACAACCCGGATGCCTACAACGAGGACTTCAACCTCTCAGAGGACAAGCCGCTCGTCGCGGGAGAGTTCTTCGACTTCCTCTTCGAGCTCTTCGACATAAAGGTCGCGTTCCACGTGCCGTACCCGAAGCGGCTCGTCGAGGGAATTGCGAATCTAGCTCTCAAGCTGCCGGGACCGGTGTCGTTCGGCCTTGCGAACTTCGTGCTCGACAAGATGTGGAACAACATCGTCGCCGAGCGCGGCCTCGTCAAAAAGCTCAAGCCGCATTTCGATCAGGACTTCATGTACTTCCTGCTCGGCAACCATTACCTCGACAACTCAAAGATAAGGGGCATCGGCTACGTGTCGCGCTATCCCACCTGCCTCGAGGGCCTGGGCGAAACCCTCGAGTGGTACAGGAGCGAGCGCTGGCTGCCCTGACTCGTTAAGTGACGGTGAGGTGCGGGCATGGGCATGAGCCGTGACCCGCCAGACTAGTGGGGGTGTGTGAGATGACGGTACCTCTGGACCTGGGGATCAACTCCTGGATAGGGATGTCTTTC
Organism: Actinomycetota bacterium; assembly: GCA_003154635.1. Lineage (GTDB taxonomy): Bacteria > Actinomycetota > Geothermincolia > Fen-727 > Anoxymicrobiaceae > FEN-727. The sequence continues at coordinate 2,500 of PMDX01000181.1, forward strand.
TCCCTCGCGGCAATCGAGAAGCTCGAGGCGATGGACCCCGGCGAACCGGTGCTCGCCAGCAAGCCGTACGTACAGGGACTCGCGTTCGCTGCGACGGTGGGAATGGGCATAGCGGGCATCTGCTACGCGATAGCTCCCGACTGGATGCTGATGTATTACGCCGACCACGAGAAGATACCGGCCCATGTGCAGGCAGGTATGTTCGGGCTGTACCCGGCCATGTACACTCTCGGGTTTCTGCTCGCTCAACAGCTCGAGAAAAAGCAGAAGAAGCTCGGTTGGGTCGCGTGGGGGTGCAACTTCGCGGGGGTGTTCGGATTCATGCTCACGTCAATGAACAGGCTGCTCAAGGTGGGCACGACCGACGAGTACGAGAAAGACGAGGCGAAGAGCATCTTCAAGACCGCGCTCGCGCCGCTGCTCATGGTCGGTATGCCGTGCGCCTTCCCCGCGCTCTACTACTTCGCCAGGAAAGCGGCGAAATAAACCGAGACTATAGATTTCCAGGAGGACCCGCTGATGCCGGAGATGACGGTGGAGGAGCCCGTATGGTACAAGTCGTACGCGCCCGGGGTTAAGACGCACCTCACGTACGAGAGGGCTACAATGCCGGAAGCCCTGACGCGGACGGCCGGGCGCTTTGGGGAAAAGGTCGCGCTCAACTTCATGGGGCGCAAGATAACCTACCGGGAGCTGGACGAGCTGGTCAACCGCTTCGCGCGCGCGCTCGAGAGCATCGGCATCGCTGCGGGCGACAAAATAGCCGTCATGCTTCCGAACCTCCCACAGACCGTCATCGCCAACCTTGCCATATGGCGCGTCGGAGCTGTGGTCGTGCTGGCGAATCCACTGTACACCGAGCGCGAGCTGACTCACCTGCTTGGAGATTCCGACTCGGTAGCCGTCATCACCATGGGGCCCCTTGTCAAGCGCGTCCGGTCGGTGATGGGCGAGACCGGCGTGAAACAGATCATCGCGTGCCAGGTCAACGACTACCTGCCGTTTCCCAAAAAACAGCTCTTTCCTTACGTCAAGAAAGACATGTACCAGAAGCTCGAGACCGCCGAATGGCTCTTTTCGTTCGGCGACCTTATGAAAGGAAAATCCGGGACGCCCGTGGAGGACAAGAGCAGGTGGGACGAGCTCTCCACGCTCATCTACACAGGCGGTACAACCGGCACGAGCAAGGGCGTTATGCTGAGCCACGCAAACATAAGCTGCAACGCGCAGCAGTGGCGCTCTTGGATCCCGGACCTCAAGGACGGTGAGGAATCGGTCGTGGGCACTTTCCCTATCTTCCACGCCGCCGGCTTCACAGCGGTTCAAAACCACTCGATCTGGCGCGCGTGGGAGCACCTGGTCATTCCGAGGCCGGACCCCGCCGGCATCATCGAGATACTGAAGAAGAGCAAACCCGGGATACTGCCCGGGGTGCCGACGATCTTCATCGGGTTGCTTCAAGACGATGAGTTCCGCGGCGCGGACTTGAGCTTCATAAAGGGATTCTTCTCCGGCGCGGCTCCGCTGCCGGGCGATACCATCCGCGACCTGAAAGAACTTACCGGCGCTGACATCTCCGAGGTCTACGGTATCTCTGAGACTTCCCCCATAGTGGCAGGCACGCCCTGGGGCGGTGTTATCAAGGCGGGTACAGTGGGGGTCCCCGTTCCAGACACCGATGTTTGTATCGTCGATGCCGAGGCGGGCGCGCGCGCCCTGCCCCAGGGGGAGGTCGGAGAGATAACCATCAAGGGTCCGCAGGTGATGATGGGCTACTACAAAAACCCGTAGGAGACAGCCCTGGCGATCCGTGATGGCTACTTCTACTCCGGCGACCTCGGCTTCCTCGACGAAGACGGCTACCTCACCATCGTCGACCGCAAGAAAGACCTCATCATCGCCGGCGGCTACAACATCTACCCCGTCGAGATCGACAACGTCCTCTTCGACCACCCCAAGATCCTCGAAGCTTGCACAATAGGCATCCCTGACTCCTACCGCGGCGAGACGCCCAAAGCGTTTATCGTCGTCACAGACGGCGATACGCTGACGGAGGAGGAAGTAATCACGTTCGCCAGGGAGCGGCTCGCCGCCTACAAGGTGCCCAAGCTAATCGAGTTCGTCGACGAGCTGCCCAAATCGTCGGTGGGCAAGATCCTTCGCCGTGAGCTGCGCGATCGTGAAGTGGGGAAGACCACAGCGTAGCACGCATGCTCAAGACCGGATGCCGGGCGCCGGCCAATACCCGGGATAATGCGCGCCGTGCCGCGGTAGAGCGGCACTCTACTTGACTTGATTTACCCGCATGCACGAAAATTATCCAAGCGGTAAATGCGGTTTATAAATCTTATCTTGTGCATCGTGGTGCTGGGCAATACCGAATGGTGAAGGGGTTGATGCTGAGTGAGTAATCCTGCTGATGTGTGGTGGAAGTCCAAGAACATAGCTACTCTTTGTCTCACTGCCATTGCTATCGCTGCTATCGGATTCGGGTATTGGGCGGCAACCAGCAGCAATGTCAGCGCGGAGAACCTCACGCCGTTCCTGACCATCGCCGGGGCGGCGGTGGCTGGCATCGCGGGATATACGATTGCGACATACAGAAATAAAGAGAATGACAATACGAACGGAGAGCCGGATGGGTCCAAGGGAAAGGGCTTGGAAAAGTCCGCAGGTTCAAATCCGCCAGATGGTGGTGGTGACAAGGCTGGGACCAAAACACCCGACCCGACCAAAAGCGCTGCAAAAAGTGATGACAAGCCCACAACCAGCAAATTTACCGCGTTTTGTCTGACAGTCGTAGCGGCTCTCGCCATTACTGGTGCGGTGCTCTGCTACACGATCGTGAAGCCGACGGACACGAGCCAGGCGGTGTCTGGAATCGTTCGCGCCTCCTACGCCTCACTCCAGGTTAACCAGTCGACGCACGATGACGCCTTGAAGATACTGGGTCTGCCGAGCTCCGAGACGAGCACTCCCGCAAAGAAGCTCGAAGTGAGTACCACCTCGACTCAGCCAACCGCGGTGAGTACCAAAGAGGCCAAGACCGTTACCGCGGAGTGGGTGCTGCCCGGGGGATATGGCTCCATCAAACTTCAATTCGTGGATGATACCCTCGTGAGCAAGCAGATGGACCCCCCATCCTCATCTTCAGCGGGATGGCTGGCCTCGTTCCTGACGATCGCGGGCGCGGCTGTAGGCGGCATAGCCGGCTTCACGTACGCGGCACGCAAGAGCACTGACGCGGGCGCTTCAAACTCCGAACTCTAGGAGCGCATCTGGTTTTAGAGAACCATGGCAACTCGAGGGATCGTATTTGACTTGTTCTTGACACGTTTTACAGGCGATTTGTCTCGAATAAATGAACAGGAGTATGTCATGACCCGATCGGCTTACGGAAAGGGAATGGGATGGATACCGGACTACCCCGATTTTCGCGACTATTCACCCGAACATGAGAAGGTAGCCCCCATCCTCGCGAAGGTGGCGAAGCTTGATGCTTCCAAGGCGGCGAAGTCGGTTGACCTTCGGGAATGGTGCTCGCCGGTCGAGGACCAGGGGCACTTAAACTCGTGCACCGCGAACGCCGGCGTGGGGATGGTCGAATACTTCGAGAGGAGGGCGTTCGGCAAGCATATCGACGCATCGCGGCTCTTCCTCTACAAGACCTCGCGCAACCTGCTCCACCTGAGCGGCGACAACGGCGCGTACCTGCGTACGACTATGGGCGCCCTCGTGCTGTTCGGCGTCCCGCCGGAGGAGTACTGGCCTTACGATGCGGGAGATGTCGAAAAGGAGCCGCCCGCCTTCTGCTACGCGTTCGCCCAGAGCTACAACGCGATCCAGTACTACCGCCTCGACCCGCCGGGCACCACCGCCGAGCAGTTGCTCAAGAAGATCAAGGGTCACCTGTCGAGAGGGTTGCCACTGATGTTCGGCTTCACGGTCTATTCATCGATCGCACAGGCTGAGACGACCGGCAGGATACCGTTTCCGGGCAAGGGCGAGAAAGTCGAGGGAGGCCACGCCGTGATGGCGGTGGGCTACGACGACGCCAACAAGCGTTTCCTGGTTCGCAATTCGTGGGGCAGCGACTGGGGCCAACAGGGCTATTTCA
>PMDX01000268.1 GCA_003154635.1 Actinomycetota bacterium
GGTCGACGGTGTCGAGGTCCAGACGGAGATAATGTGGGAGCGCGCGGCCCAGGTCGAAGCTCCGAGCCTGATCTTCATCAGCAAGCTTGACCGCGAGCGCGCGGGCTTTGAGCGCACCTTGGAAGACATCCGTGAAACCCTTGGCGGCAACGTTGTTCCATTGATGCTGCCGATCGGTGAAGAGCACGGTTTCCGTGGCGTGATAGACCTAGTCAGCGGAAAAGCATATGAGCCTGATGGGCCGGGGAAGTCCAAGGAAGTCCCTGTCCCTGATGACCTTGCCGATGCTCTCGAAGAGGGCAGGGACAAGTTGGCTGAGGCGGTCGCCGAGACAGAGGATGCCCTTCTTGAGAAATACCTCGAAGAGGGCGAACTCTCCGCGGAAGAGATTTCTATGGGGCTGAGGAAAGGGGTCCGTGAACGTACACTCATACCCGTCCTTTGCGGCGCGGCATCGAAGGGCGTCGGCATGCCCGAGCTGCTCGATTTTGCCGCGACGGTCCTGCCTCTGCCAGAGGAACTTCCGGACGTCACCGGCACGGTTCCCGGAAAAGACGAAGAGATGACCAGGCCTCGTTCAAAGGAAGCCCACATGTGTGCCCTGGTCTTCAAGACCCTCGCCGACCCTTACGTTGGAAAGCTCACTTACTTCCGAGTATTCTCTGGAGTCTTCAAAAGCGATTCCTCGGTTCTCAACTCGAGCCACAACAAGACCGAACGAGTCGGGCAGCTATATAAGGTCACGGGCAAAGATCAGACCGCCGTCACCGAACTGGAGGCCGGAGAGCTCGGCGCCGTTGCCAAGCTCAGCGAGACGTTCACTGGTGACACGCTCTGCGACAAGGACCAGCCGATCGTGCTTCCCAAAATCGAGTACCCGGCCCCGCTCATGTCACTGGCCGTCGCCCCCAGGACCAAGGGCGACGAAGACAAGCTCTCAACCGCGCTCGGGCGCGTGAGCGAAGAAGACCCCATGCTCACCGTGCGGCGGGATACCGAGACCAACCAGACACTCATCTCCGGGGCCGGCGAGACGCACCTGGACGTCGTAGTCGACAAGATGCGACGGAAGTTCGGCGTTGACGTGGCCACTGAGATCCCGAGGATCCCGTACAAGGAGACCATCCGCAAGAAGGTCGAGTCAGAGGGTAAACATAAAAAGCAGACGGGAGGGCACGGACAGTTCGGTCACGCCTTCCTGCGTCTAGAGCCCAAGGAGAGGGGCTCCGGCTTCGCATTTCAAGAGAAGATCGTCGGCGGCTCGATCCCACGGCAGTACATACCCGGCGTCGAGAAAGGCGTCGTCGCCGCGATGAACGAAGGATACATGGCGGGATTCCCGATGGTTGACATGGACGTTACGGTCTACGACGGCTCGTTCCACTCAGTCGACTCGTCGGAGCTCGCGTTCAAGATGGCGGCGTCAAAGGCGATGAAGGACGGTTTCGCCAAAGCCGAACCCGTCCTGCTCGAGCCGATAGTCAACGCCAATGTAACGGTCCCCGACCAGTTCATGGGCGACGTCATCGGCGACCTCAACTCCAAGCGCGGGCGCATCCTCGGAATGGAGCCCAAGGGCAAGATGCAGGTAGTGAGCGCACAGGTGCCTCTCGGGGAGATGTCCCGTTACTCGATCGACCTCCGGTCCATCACCGGCGGCCGCGGCGTGTTCGCTATGGAGTTCTCCCACTACGAAGAAGTCCCGGAACACATAGCTCAGAAGATTATCGAGCAACGCAAGAAAGAACACGAAGAATCATGAATCCGGGGTAAAACCCTTTTCTTGATCCGGGTCTGTCAGGCCCGGATCACAGCGCACGAGGTGTTATGCAACCCCTGCGACAATGGTTACTCGTTGAGGCGGGTATGGAGGGCTTCCCAGACCTGGTCAAGCGTCATGGGCAGTACGCGGGTCTCGGATATGACTGACATGAAGTTGGAATCCCCGGCCCACCTGGGAACGATGTGCATGTGAACGTGATCCGTGATACCTGCGCCCGCGACTCTCGCAATGTTGATACCGATATTGAAACCGTCTGGATCAAAAGCGTCTCGTATCGCTTTCATACAGCGCTTACCGAGAGCCATCATGCAAGTGAGTGTCTCCGGGTCGAGGTCTTCGATGGTGCCCGAGTGCTTATACGGGGCGATCATGACGTGGCCAGACGAGTATGGAAACAGATTGAGGATCGCAAAGCAGTGTTCGTCCCGAAAGACAACGAGGTTGTCACGGTCGTTGTCTTCAGTTACCTTCTCGCAAAAGATGCAGCCGGTTTTCCTGTTGTCCACGGTGCTCACGTATTGGTACCTCCACGGTGTGAAGATGTATTCCATGGCCTAGACCTCGAGGGAGCGTCTGCTGTCGATCTCACCGATCAACTCGTCGATGAAGCGCTCCGTGTCGACTCCCCTCTCATCACGACCCGCAAGCGATCGTACGCTGACGTTGCCGTCCTCCACCTCGTGGTCTCCGACTATCACCATGTAGGGAATCTTCATTCGCCACGCTTTGCGTATCTTGTTGCCGGTGGTTTCGCGCTCCTGGTTGACCCTGACGCGGATGCCGCGTGATTCGATCTTCGACTTGAGTCCCTGCGCGTAATCGACGTGCCTGTCCGCTATCGGGAGTATCTCGACCTGCACCGGCGCGAGCCATAACGGGAACGCTCCACCATAATGCTCGATGAGGATGCCCATGTAACGCTCGACGCTCCCAAGCACCGTTCTGTGTATCATCACAGGAGTGTGCTCCTGGTTGTCCGCGCCGACGTAAGACATCTCGAAGCGAGCCGGGAGGTTGAAGTCGAATTGAATGGTCGGACCCTGCCAGAACCTGCCCAGAGCGTCCTGAAGCTTGACGTCGATCTTTGGACCATAGAATACCCCTTCTCCTTCATCGATGAAGTAATCGAGCCCCTGGTCGATCAGGGCTTTCTTCAGGGTGTCGGTCGCCCTCTCCCAGTTGTCGTCGGTACCGACAGAGTGATCGGGTCGGGTCGAGAGCGCGATGCGGAACTCGGTGAATCCGAAAGTCCGCTGAGCCTCGAACGCGAAGCGGAGGGCGTCGTTTATCTCCTTTTCAGCCTGGTCCATGGTGCAGAAGATGTGCGCGTCGTCTTGGCAGAAGCTGCGCACGCGCGCGAGCCCGTGCACCNNGGCAGTTCATCGGCTTTATGCCGTACTCCTGGCCCTCTATGTCAAAGAAGTACATCGGGTACTCCATGTCGAGGTGCCCGCTCGTCTTCCAGACGTCACGGCGCATCACGTGGGGAGAAATTACGAGCTGATAGCCCCGCTTTGCGTGTTCCATCTTGAGGAAGTCCTCGATGACGGTGCGCACGATGGCCCCGTTCGGGTGGTAGATCACCAGGCCGGGACCTATCTCTTCCCTTATCGAGAAGAGCTCGAGCTCGGGTCCTAGCCTGCGGTGGTCGCGGCGCTCGGCCTC
>PMDX01000075.1 GCA_003154635.1 Actinomycetota bacterium
TGGCGGCGGAGATCCACGACAGCGTCGTGCAGTCGCTGGTCGGCATCTCGTACCGGCTGCAGGCTCTCGAGAAAAAGATCGCGCCTGAGACTGATGGCGAGTTCATGAACGAGCTCATGGGAGACCTCAAGATGCTGGGCGGGCANNCTCAGATAAATCTCTTCCGAATCATCCAGGAAGCGCTGAACAACGTCGAGAAGCATGCCAGGGCCGCGCATGTGACCATCGAGATAGAGGCGACAGCGCAGAAACTGCAGCTATTCATACGTGACGACGGAAAGGGTTTTTCCCCTCAGAAAGCTAGGGGCAAGACCCGCAACCTGGGGATAGCGAGCATGCGGGAGCGAACCGAGCTGCTCGGCGGCAACCTGAAAATCAAGTCAGAACCTGGGCGAGGAACTGTCATCTCCTGTGACGTTCCGCTCAGGCCAATACTGGAGGGAGCATCATGTCCGCGATAAAAGTGCTCATAGTGGACGACCACAACCTCGTCAGAGAAGGCCTCAAGGCGGTCTTCGACCAGGGCGATGAAGTGGAGGTCGTCGGGGAGGCGGGGTCCGGAGAAGAGGCGCTCGAGATGGTGGGGAAGGTGCTGCCAGACGTGATCCTTATGGACATCAGCATGCCGGGGATGAACGGTATCCAGGCTACCAGGATGATTCGAGAGCGCTATCCTTCTTCCAAGATCGTCATGCTCACCATGCTGGACCAGGAGGGGTACGTCTACGAGGCGGTCAAGGCCGGGGCGACCGGGTACATGCTGAAGAACACTTCTTCGGACGACCTGGTGCACGCCATCCAGACCGTCTACGACGGCAAGGCGCTGCTCCATCCCGACGCGACGGCGCAACTCCTCAAGGAGTTCGTGACGCTGGCTGACCACAAGGCCAAGGATTACGGGCTCTCGCCACGCGAGATGGAGGTTATGCAACTGCTCTCCGAGGGCAACACGAACAAGGAAATCGCAAAGGCCCTCTGGATAAGCGAGCAGACCGTCAAGACGCACGTGGCGCACATCTTCGACAAGCTCGGCACTTCCGACCGGACCGAGACTGTCGCGACCGCGCTACGCAATGGGCTGGTTACCTGAGAAACACGCTTGCCTCACTTATCGCGGACTGAGATAGCGTCAGAAAGGCAGAAGAAGAAGTAGAAGGTCAACGCAGGCCAAATGCACACTGAACCGGATCCCTCGGGGTCCGGTTCATCTTTTGCTATCTTCTCCCCCCTCAAAGAGGGGACGCTCACAGTGGGGGTGGCTTCTTCCCTCCCCCCGAGGAGGGGGAGAAGGTTTAGCGTTCTTGTTACGAAGGTTATGGGGGGCGCGTGGCTATCACCCCCCTGAGCGACCCGGAGGCGCACGCGTGGCGCGGTCTCACCCCGAATCAGGACCCTCGCCCGTTCTGGTATTATTATCCGGAGTCCGGACGCGGTCTGAAGCCATTGTTCGATCACCTGGAGAGTAATATTCAAGCAAGCGTAGGAACTCGAATATCACACCGGTCTGTCCGAAGTGAGATGCCGTTGCGATCCGGGCATGAGAGACCCGTCTCGAGAAGGTCGAGAGCAGGCTCAAGAGGCGGACGGCGTCAAACTTGCGCGCTCGCGCTACTGCTATTGATTGCGATGGGCTTTACACTGCTGGCCTCACCTGCGTTTGCCGGCGAACGGGGTCAGGTCAACAAAGCCGCCGACTCGTCATTCGGACGCGCCCGCAAAGTCCTGCTCGTGGTGATCGACAGGATCGGCATCGAAGACATCACCGGCGACAACGCACCAGTCATAAACTCCCTCATCCAGCGCGGCTCGGTCGCACTGATGAACTGCCGGGTCCGATACGACCAGTACGGGCAGGGAAGCTACGTTGTGATCGGCGCTGGGGGCAGGGCTATAGGCGGATTCAACGTTGGCCTCGCGTTCAACCACGGGGAGCTTCTGCTGGGAGACAATGGCAAAGCCATTTCGGCGGGCGAGCTGTACACGGCCAGAACGGGCAGGAGATCGCCCCCCGGCTCGGTGGTCAACCTCTACATTGAAGAGATGAAGAAGAAATCGGACGTTCCCCAGGCTTCGAGCCTGCCGGGCTTGCTGGGGCAAGCGCTCGAGGACGGCGGCAAGCGGGTCTCGGTCCTGGGCAATGCCGACTCCCTTGCCCCGGCGCAGCAGGTCGAGCCGGCGTACCAGGTCGAGTTCTTACAGCCGGTCACCGTCGTTCCGGGCTCCGCGCCGCAGGTGACGCTCCTCCACCGCGAGATCTCCTGCATCGCGATGGACGAAAACGGACAGGTGCCTGGCGGGGACGTGTCGTCAGACCTCTATCACAACAGTAATACGGCGGCGGGGGTCACGACGGCATTTGGCAAGCTCGAGGCCGAGACGTCGAGGAGGCTCGCTTCCTCCGACGTGGTCATCGCCGACATGGGCCAGACATCCCGCGTCGATGAACAGGCCGACTTCTACTCCGACGCCGCGCTGGCCAGGGCGAGGGCCAGGGCCCTCAGTCAGTGCGACTCGGCTCTGGGCGTGATGCTCAAGAACATGGACCTGTCGCGTGACGTGGTGATAGTCTGCGCCCCCACCCCGACGCGCAAGATGATCCTTTCGAACAACATGCTGACACCATTGGTGATTGCGGGTCCCGGGTTCTCCCCTGGCACGCGTCTCGCGTCTCCGAGCACCCGGCGGACCGGGGTAGTCTCCAACTTCGACGTGGCACCCACGGTGCTAAACGTAATGGGGTTGAAGTCCGCGGCCGAGATGGACGGAAGGCCGGTTGTTTCCAGTTCCGCGAAGTCCGACCTCTCCGGGTTGCAGAGATACGACAAGCGCGCCACGGGGGCTTCCACCTGTCGGAAGACCATGGTCCGCGTCTACGCGATCACCTCCATGTCGCTTGCCGGCCTGCTCTTCGTGGTGATGCTGCTTCGCGAGGATACGGTCAGGCGGCATCGGTTCTTCTGGACGTTTATCCTCCTGACAATACTCGTGGGTCCTCTGGTGTTTCTTGTCGTTCCGTCGTTCGCGGTCCCAGCCCTCTGGTGGCTGGTTGCCGCCGAGATTCTGTGCTGCGCCCTTCTTGGCGGGTTGCTCTCGCTGATGCTCCTGAAGCTGCGACAACCGCCTTCCGCGAAAGTCGACACAGAGGAGGAAGAGTTCGATTGCTCCGTGCCCGGGCTCTGGACGACCGCCGCGCGGCCGCTCGCTGTCCTCTGTGGAGCGACCCTGGCCATTGTTCTAGTCGACATGATCTTCGGCGGGCGGCTCATGTCATTCAGCGCGTTCGGGTCGGACGTGATGATGGGAGACAGGTACTACGGCATGGGTAACCTCTACAGCGGCTTTGCTATCGGTGCGGCGCTGCTATTCGCATGCCTGCTGCCTGTAGTCATGGGCGAGCGGCTCGACAAGCCCTGGAAGCGCTATGCGCTAAGCGGCGCCGTACTTGTCGTGACTGCTTTCGTCCTCGGGTTCGGGAGAATCGGTGCGGACTTCGGCGGACTCCTGATGATCCTTACAGGGTCACTCATTGCACTTATGAAATTCGATGGCGGGCGCATCGGGCTCAAAAAGGTGGCCATTATCGTCGCGGTAATCGCTGTATGCGTAATCATTTTCGTCGGCCTGGACATCCTGCTTCCGGGCACGGCCTCCCACGCGGGCAGAGCCGTATCGGGCGCCGCGGGAAGCAGGGGGGTCGGCTCCCTGTTCACTACCGCCGGCCGGAAGCTGGCGCTCAACTGGACGCTTACTTTCACCTCGATCTGGCGGTTGCTCCTTCTCATACTGTTCGTAGCGTGCATGGCGCTAAACTGGCGATACCACCTGTTCCGCAGACTCAAAGGGGAGGTACCGTACCTGTACGCCGCGTTCGTCGGGATGGCAGTCGCCATCCCCGTCGGATGGCTTGTGAACGACTCGGGGATCGAGGCGGCAGCCGCGCTATCGGTCTTCCTGTTCGTCCCTTACCTGTACCTCCTGGTCTGGAGCCTCAAGCAACGGGACGCGCTACCCGATGATTCGTAATGATGGTCAAAGACAGGAAGAAGCGTAAAGAAGAAAAAGAAGAGAAGTACCAGGGGCGCATCGCCAAGGCCGAGAAGCGGGCACAGCAGATCGGCGTGGACACCGGCATCATCAAGCGCTTCTGGGAGCTCGTGAACCTTTTCCCGAGGATATCGGACCCCGAACTCGAGCGGAGGGTCGAGCGCTTTATCCTGTGCGCCTTACCCGACCAGTACTTCCATATGCAGTGCGCCATCTTCGCCGAGGCGACTCCGTACCTGATGGAAGACGCGCGGGTGCGCAAGCTGATGGTGGACCTCGACGGGAAGAAGATCGGGCTCGCGGTGCACGATGAGTATGAATCCACGGTCACGCTCGATCACAACGGCTTCCAGGTCCGGCAGGGAATCACCAACGGCATCCCGGTCATAACCGTCATGTCGCGACGCGATTACGCCGACGCCATCCTCAGCAGGAAAGACCCCATCAAGATGATCCTGTCGCGCAAGATCAGGGCGAGCCACAAGGTAACCCTGTTGCGCTGGGTCCTTCCCCAGATCGACCTCCTGAAAGAAGAAGGCCTTTTTGAAAAGTACCTCTCATACCAGGACGAACTCGAACGAGTCCTTGAACAAAACCTGACCGCCATGGGCTACTGATCCAGGTCATGGCGCCGGGGTTGGAGATGGTACTTTGGTTGCTGGTTTCTTCGCTGGTTTCTTGGCTGGTTTCTTGGCTGGTATTGGCTTTGGGGGCTTCCTGACGGGGCCGGATATTTTTCTTTCCAGGGCATCGATGCGCCGGTCGAGCTCACGGAGGTCACCCCTGGTAACGATACCGAGATTCTCGAGAGCCCTCTGTACGGTCAGGGCGATGATTTGAGAGAAATCGTCGCCTTTCGACACGAGTCCTTTCTTTTCGTCCGGCCTCTTCTTGCGGCCCTCCGGAGTCATGCTCTTGCCCTTCTCGACCAGCTGGTCCGCGGATTTCATAAGCTCTTCCTGAAACACTACGACTGCACCAACGATGAGGTAGGGTAACTCTGAGAAATCCAGCTTGGCCATAGTTCCTCCCGGTCAGTCGGCGGCGGCCTGATATACGGCTGCCCGCTTTTCCTTCTCTTCAAGAGCTTGTTCGATCTCTTCCATGCGTTTTTCGACCCGGGCCAGGTCGTCTCGGGTCGCGATACCGGCGGCGGTGAGTACGCTTCTTATCTCGTTGCCGATGGCCTCGACAAGCTCCTCCTCGCCCCCTTTTCCGCTGGCGAGGATCTCGGCAATCGTCCGCCGCTCCCTGGTGCGCCTGATAATCTCAGAGAGCTGAGGGCCTTCTTCTATGTCTTCCTGGCCGAGCCTTTTCCTGCCCTTGGCTACGAGGGTGTCGTGGACCTCCTCGTAGAATGTATTGAGGGTACCGGAGAGGCCTTCCACGAGGTACTTGATTTGCTTGAGGTCCATCATCACGCTCCCGTTCTACCCCAAAGATCCATTAGAGCTACCAGCCGGCGTTTCGCTTCCTCCAGCGAAATCTCAATCTACTCTTCGACCAAAACACAGTCAATCCTTACGCGTGACCGGGGGCGGCCGCGGAATTGTTCCGCTGCTACTTTTGATACCTGGTTCCTGTTAGAATTCCATTACGGGAACCCACTTGCGCAACAGGGTGCCTAACCCTGTAAGATGCAGTGAACAGGCCCGGAACTCGTGCCTACTACGGAGGTATCAAGAAATGAAGAAGTTGGCGTTAGCGGTCCTCGTCGCGCTGCTGGTTGCGACCGTTGTGGTTGCCGGCTGCGGCAAAAAGGAATCAAAGGCGCCGACAGGCGCGCAGGGCATACTCGCAAAGAGCCAGGAGGCTGTCAAGAGCATAAAGAGTTTCAAGGGCAACGGATCGGCCGACCTCAAGACTCCCCAGTCGGAGTCAAAGGAGGCCAAGTACACTTACAACATGCAGGAAAAGATAATAACGAGCGACGATCTCCAGGTGAGCTTCTCGGCAACTCAGCAGAACGGCCAGCAGAACTTGGTCTACGTCATGGACGGCTATATGTACTCGTACAGCTCCGCGCAGGGTTGGGAGAAACAAAAAGTAGCCAGCGCCCAGCAGGTCCTGGGAACGAGCTTCGTCTCTCCGGACCAGATCTCCAAGATGAGCAAGTACGCGCAGAATCTCAAGAAGCTTCCTGACGAGGGAAACAATTACGTGCTCTCGTTCAGTGTGAGCTCGAAGTTCTTCGAGAACGCGCTCAGTACATCCACCGGTTCATCGTCGTCGTCGAGTCAATCCAAGCCCGATCAGAGCACCATGGACCTTATCAAAGGGCTGCTTCAGTCCCTGAGCATGAAAATCAAGACGAATATCGACAAGACAACGTATTATCCCTCGTCCACAAATGTCGCGGTATCCATCAAGGACGCTCCACTGATCGGCAATATGAGCGTCGCAATGGATATGACATTTTCTGACTACAACGCGCCAGTCACGATCACGCTCCCGCCCGAGGCCCAAGCCGCCAAGGAAGTCGCCCCGAGCGCAACCGGTCTACCCACGATCCCGGGTCTCGGGTTGTAGCTAAGACAGAACAAGACAAGATGAAAAAAGAGCCGGGTCTCAAGGGCCCGGCTCTTCTTATCTAATTACACCTTATCCACTGGCGGCCCTCAAATTGGCGTTGAAGACCCGGCTTTAGTGGTGAGGGATTACGGTTTGAGAATCTCAGTCAGGGAATCGAGGAAGTAATCTATATCATCGGTTGTGCTCATGAAACTGGTACTGACTCGCAGGGCGCCGGTCTCGATAGTGCCGATAGTCTTGTGAGCCATCGGAGAGCAATGTAGCCCGGACCTGGTCGCGATGTCGTAGTGCAGATCGAGTAGTTCCGCGACGTCGGCCGGGGTCATAGATTCAAACGTCAGTGAGACGATGCCGACCCTCTGCTCCGGGGCCGGTGGGCCGTACCATGTGACTCCCTCTACCATCTCGAGCCCCTGCACGAGCCTCCCGATCAACTCATGCTCGTGAGCCAGGATCGAATCGATCCCGGTCCTCAGAATAAACTCCGCACCCGCGCCGAGCCCGGCGAAACCGGGGGCGTTCAGGGTGCCGCTCTCGAGGCTGTCGGGCAAGTCGCGCGGCTGCTCGAGAGAGCTCGACTTGCTGCCCGTCCCACCGAAGCACATTGGGGTGAGTTCGATTCCTTCACTCACGTACATGCCCCCTGTTCCCTGGGGACCGAAGAGCTCCTTGTGTCCGGTAAAAGTGAGGATATCTATTCCGTCGGCTTCGACGTCTATCTTCACGCGCCCGGCGCTCTGGGCGGCATCGACAAGAACCGGTATCTTGCGCTCGTGCGCGATAGTCGCCACGTCCGCGACAGGGAGTATCGTGCCCGCGACGTTGGACGCGTGATTGATGATGATGAGAGCCGTCTCGCTCCTGATGGCGCCCGCCACGCGGCTTGCTTCGAGGCTGCCGTCGGTTTCGCAGGGGACCACGGTATGCTCGATGCCCAGCTTCGTTGCGGCGAACAACGGCCGCATAACCGAGTTGTGTTCGACGGAAGTAGTCACGACGTGATCGCCAGGCTTCAACAAGCCCCAGATGGCGGTGTTTATAGCCTCGGTGGCGTTCCTTGTGAAGATGACCCTCAGCGGGTCGCGCACGCCGAACAGATTGGCAAGCGATTCTCGCGCCGCATAGACCTCGCGACCCGCCTCCAGCGCCCTGCGGTGCCCCGAGCGCCCGGCGCTTCCCCCCACTTCTCGCATCATCTGCTCGACTTTCGTATAGACGTCATCAGGCTTGGGGAAAGTGGTGGCCGCGTTGTCCAGGTAGACAGACCGCTTCAGACTCTTCAATCGAAACTCTCCAATCGAGATTTCACCCGCTTGCGCACGCGCGTTCCGCAAGACCCGGTACATGTAAACGCATAGCGACTAACCATCTCTATTATATGGAAATATAAGCCGCCTGAGACCGCCCCCGGGCTCAATCTTCGGCCGGTGCGCGTGGTGACGCGGGTGGTGGTCTGCTTTGCCTGGCCGACTAGACGCGGTCCGTGAAGATATCGAAAGGAGTCTCGCCGGTGAGAAAGCGGTCGAGGTCGTCACCGTCATAGAGCTTTATGACTATCCGACGGATCTTACCGCTCAACTGATTGATCAGCTCCTTGCTCAAGTCCTCTTCGTAGAAACCGTCCAGGTAGACGGGCTTGCCGACCCTTACGCGCACCCTCCTGTAGTAAGTCCAGGCCACCCCGTCCTGGAACTCCGGGTGGTCGAAGATCGGCTTGACGAGAGCCGGAGGGATCCTTGGCAGGTTCCGCTCCCCCATCCCGATAACGGTCGCGGGGACAATTGGCACCCTCGCGCGCAATGCGATGCGGGCGAAGCCGGTACGGAAGTTGCGGATCTTGGCCACCGAGTTGAGGTGCGCGATAGTGTGCACTCCCTCGGGAAAGACGCCGACCAACTCCCCGTCCTGGAGCAGTTGAACCGCGTTGTCCATGTCTTCCTCGCTCTTCTGGCCGCCGAAAACGTCCATCTGCGTGGCGCCGACCGCATGGGCGAGCTGGCTGATGCCCGGAAGCTTGAACGCGACCGAAGCGGCGATGAAGTTGATCGGTCTCTCTACACAGCATGCAATGGACATCGGGTCGAGGATCGGGTTTCTGTGGTTGCATACGATAAGCGCGCCGCCCTCGGCCGGTATGTTCCGCGCGCCGTCAAGCTTCATACGCATGAGCGTCGAGTATACAGGGCTTGCGAACAATCGGATGGTCTCATAGGTGAGGCACTGGTAGACGTTCATGTCGCACCCTCAATACTCGGAACCGAAAGAGACTCGCGTGCAACGGCAGGCGGCTCGCAGCGGATCCATCAGTAGTTCCCGGGCGTAAACCTGGGAGTCACCGTCCGTGGCTTTCGGCTCGGGTCCATGCGGCTCGCGCCGAGGAGTTGTACCTGTCCTTGCAGGAACTTGCGCCGCATCGGTATCTCGTAGCTCACTTCCATGGCCATCTGCTGGAGAACCGGGTTGCGTGACAACCTGTTGACCAGCGATATCAGGGCTTCGGGGCTCAGAGAATCGAGCACGCCCTCGATAAGGGTTACGATCTCGTCCATCGCGCCGGCGATCACGGCGGGATCGATCTCCATGATCAGTGACTTTATCCAACCACCCGCGGCATTCAACGTCTGGGCGAAGACCTTCGGGTCGATCTCGGCAACGACCCGGGCGAGCCACTCGGAGTTTTTGTTGATGCCATCCGCCACGACGACGGGATCGATCCTGTGCATCAGCTCGCCGATCCACGCCGCGTTCCTGTTCACGACTTCGGCGATCAGGTCCGGCGAGATCTTGCGGACCAGCATGGTGACGAACTCGGGGTTCTCGTTCACGGCACGGGCTATCACATCAGGGTCCAAGGCCCGCATCAGGCCGACGACGAATCCCGGGGTATCGTGGATGACCTCCGCGATCACGTCCGGTGAAAGTGCGTCGATAGTGCCCATCAGGAATTCGGGGCACATGTTGATAGCCTCTGCGATCGGCCGAGGGTCGAGCACCTTCAGGTAGTCGGCGAGTACCTGGGGATTGCTATCCATGGCGCCGACCAGCACCGTCGGGCTCAGCAGTTCCACCATCCGGGCAAGGAATTCGGGGTTGTCGTTGATGGCATCCGCGACCGCGCGCGGAGACAGGGAGGCTATCGTACCGGAGAGCAGCTTTCTGTAACCGATAACGGTGCCCGCCACCCTGCCGATCATCTCCAGTATCATGCTCACCACCTCGCCGTCCTCAAGGCCTGCCCAAGCCAGGCCTCTCCGCCCGCATAGCCTCTCCGGCTCGCGAACATCTTGACCGGGAATCTCTCCAGACCCACGACCGGCTGTTTTTCAGCCTACGTTATTATTCGGGGTCAGCGACGTTTTACTGAATAGTCCAACCCACCTGAGAAGCCGGCTGATCAGGGCACCCACCCTATCGAGCAGTGCCCTCCTCCCCGGTTGTTCCAGTACATGGCCCGCTCGGCCATTATCTTGTTATCGCTGGTGAGCTTTATCGACGTATCCTGGTTGTTGAGCTGCGTGTTGACGTTGATGGTCACGCGGCTGTTGGCTGGGACCTTCCATATTCCGCCGTCCACAGGCCCGTTGTTCGTAATGTACGTGACGGTGACGTTGGCAATATCGGGGTTCGGGTTCTGGATGCAGACAAAAGTCTCAAACCCCCACGCGGTTGTTCCCTCCGCGAGGTAGATCGTATTGGATGCGGCTTTCATGCCGACGGTGTCAGTGCCCGCCTTGCCGGTACCATTATCCCAGTACATGGCGCGCTCGGCGTTAATAGCCAGGTTTGAAGACACGGCGATGGACGTGTCGGTATTGGGAACCTTGTCGTTCACATGGATGGTCTTCCTTGTGCTGGCTGCCAGTGTCATCTGCTTTTCTTTCACCGGCCCGGTCCTGGTCATATAAGTGACGTTGACCTTCGCCGCGGTGCTGTTTGGATTCTGCAGAAGCAGCCATGTATCGAATCCCCATGCGGTCGAGCCCTCGGCCATGTACCAGGTTTTGCTGGTGGCCGTCACACCGATCGAATCGTGCCCGCCGCGCCGGTCGCTCCAGTACATGGAGCGCTCGCAGACCACGTTCTGGTCGCTCACGACCATCGTCGAGACGTCACACGCGCCGACGTCCCTGAAGACGTCTATCGACTTGCGCTGCCCGGCGCCCACGGAGAAAGGACCCTTGGTTATCACGCCCTTCGAGGTCATGTAAGTCATGTTTACGTTAGCGGCCGTGGTGGCGCTGGGGTTCTGTATGAGCACCCATGTCTCGAACGGGTATGTCGTGCACCCTTCCGCCAGGTACCACTGCTTGGAGGTCTGGGTCACGCCTATCGAGTCGGTACCCTCTATCCGGTTGTTCCAGTAGATCGACCTCTCGACGACGATCTTCTGGGAGGAGATCAACTCGGTTGAGAGGTCGACGTTCGGGATGTCCTCGTTCACGTGTAGCGTGATGCGGGAGTTCGGGGGTACGTTGAGTGCCTGCGGTCTCGGGATGAGGCCATACTGTGTTGTGTCGTAGATGACGTTCACCGTAGCGTCAACATTTGTCGTGTTTTCCATCATGATGTAGGTATCGAAACCATAGTTGGTCGACCCCTCCGCCAGGTACCATGTCTGCGTGGTAACGGGCGTGCTACTCACTGTGAAAACGACCGAGTTGCTGGCCACGGGCGGGAGAGCGGCCGTCACGACGGTGACGTTGCCGGTCACGGTGCCGATCGGCACCGTTACGATTATCAGCGTGTCTGTCCAACTCGAGACGGTAGCAGGCACCACGTTGAACAACACCACCCCCTGGGTCGTGCCGAACCCCGTGCCGTTTATTCCCACCGCCGAACCGACTGCGCCGTGGTTGGGAGAGAGGCTGCTTGTGTGCGGCGTCGCAGCGAAAGCCGGCGCCGACACCATGAGAAGTAGCGTCGCGCTGATCGCAAGAATCGTCACGATACAAAGGGCACTTCGTGCTCCACGGGCGGTTCGCATCTCAAATCCTCCTCTGCGGAATGCTCGAACGTAAACGACGAGTGTTCTGCCGATTACTATTTGTACATGCCTTCGATCTCTTCTTCGAAGGCCAGGTAGACTTCTTTGCGGCGGACTTTGAGGGTCGGGGTCATGAGCCCTGCGCTTTCGGTCATGTCTTCGCTGAGGAGGACGAACTTCTGCACGGCCTCGTGCTTGTCGAAGTCTGCGAGCATCGCTTTAACCTCTTCGCCCATCATCTTCTGGACGCGTGGGTCGTTGAGATACATCTCGCGGCTGTCCACCGGGATGCCCTGCGACGCACACCACTTCTCGAGGTCGGGGAACGACGGCACTATAAGCGCGCTGATGAACTTGCGCTTGTCACCGATGACCGCCGCCTGTTCGATGTACCGGCTCATCTTGAGCGCGTTCTCGATGTTCTGCGGAGCGACGTTCTTTCCGCCGGCGGTTACGATCAGGTCTTTCTTGCGGTCGGTTATGTGCAGGAAGCCCTCGTTGTCGAACTCCCCGATGTCCCCGGTATGGAACCACCCTCCGGCCAGCGCCTCCGCAGTCTCGGCGGGCCTGTTCCAGTACCCCTCCATGACGTTGGGCCCCTTGCAGATTATCTCGCCGTCGTCGGCGATCTTGACCTCGACGCCTGTCAGTATCTGCCCGACGGTCCCGAACCTGACGGCGTCGGGCCTGTTGACCGTGATGACCGGCGAGGTCTCTGTAAGGCCGTATCCCTCCAGGATCAGTATTCCCATCGCATGGAAGAACTCCGCTATCTCCTTGGCGAGTGGCGCGCCGCCCGAGAAGAAGAAGCGCAACCTCCCACCCATCTTCTCGTAGATCTTGGAGAAGACGAGCTTGTCGGCTATCTTGTGCTGGAAGCCGAGGAGGCCGGGAATCTGCTGATGGTTCAACTGCAACGCGCTCACCTTGCGCCCCACTCCCACCGCCCAGTTGAATATCTTCTGCTTGGCCGGTGGCTCGGACTCGATCATGGAAAGCACGCCCGCGTGGATTTTCTCGTACAGCCTGGGCACACTCACCATAAAGTGCGGCTTCACCTCGGTGATCTCATCGGCGATTGTGTCTATCGAGGTCGCATGCGCGATTGAGACACCGTTGTAGAGCGACGTGTAATAGCCACTCATTCGCTCCAGGACGTGGCTCAACGGCAGGAACGACAGGCAGATGTCGCTGTCGTTCACCTCGATGAGACTCGAGACGGCCTTGATGTTGGAAAGGAAGTTATCGTGCAGGAGCATGACTCCCTTGGGGTTTCCGGTGGTGCCTGACGTATAGACGATGCTGCACAAGTCGTCAGCCTGCACTCCCTCGAGCCGCTTGTCGAACTCGTCCGGGTTGGCGTTCTTTTCGCCGAGCTTGATCATGTCGTCGAACGTGATGACGTCTGGGTGGTCCGACGTCGTGTTGTCCATTGTGACTATCTTGCGAAGCTGGGGGAGGTTGTCTCTGACCTCGAGCACCCTCTCCATGTGGGACGGGCTACCGACGAACACGAGCTTCGAGCCCGAGTCCGAGATTATGTATTCGGCCTGCTTGGCGGTGATGGTGGCATATAGAGGCACGTCCGCGGCGCCTATAGAGAGGGTGGCGATGTCGATCATCTGCCACTCCGGGCTGTTGGGGGCAAAAATCGCCACCCTGTCCCCGCGCTCGATGCCCATGGTTATCATAGCCAGGCCGAGCATGCGAGCGTTCTTGTGAAACTCGTTCCAGGAGATTTCTTTCCAGGAGCCGCCGCGCTTAACCTTCATCATCATACGGTCGCCGTACTTCTCGACCCTCTGCTTGATCATGCCGCCGATCGTGTCGTCTCCCATCGCGCATCTCCTTTCTCGCTTCACACCGAAAGCCGACGCAGGGCCCGCAACGGAGCCGAACTGAATTCTGCCACAAGACTTCACAAATACAGTTTGCCAAAGGCTGGACGCGGAGTAAAGCAACAATCTGAAACCTCGTGCGCTTTGCGATGGTAATACGTCCGGATCATCGCTTTCATGCTTGACCTGCCTGTTGAACGGCGAAGGGCCCAAAGAGACGGCCCGAAAGACCCGGCGCCGTGCGGGTGGCGAAATCCTTGAGTAATGGCAGGCGAAACATGTAGAATTTGGTTTTGGGGTGAGTTTGCGGCGAGCTTATCAGCCGCCACTTCTGGTGTGGGTTCCTTCCCACGCGACGAATCGGAGACCGTGGGAGGCTCTCCAGAAATTGTCCCGGGCACCTGCCGGCACGCGCGGGGGGTTTTGAAACCGCGCGTCGTATTCCTTTATTGGAGGGGTTCGGCGATTGTTTTGGACCTGAAGGTCGTCTTTACATACAGGGCTAACAAATCAATCGGGGGAATCGAGGGCTATTCACGCTGTCGTGAATCAAGGAGGTGCTTCCAATATGGCCCATGCTAATGATCGTATCTTCGATCATAAAGCGGCTCGGGAATGGAAATTAGGTAAAACCCGTTCCCTTGTAGACAAGAGGATGGACCTGAAGGATGCCGTTGCCAGGTACGTCGAGGACGGCGACTGCATCATCGAGACCGGGTTTGCCTATGCCAGGGGACCCATGGCTGCTTTCTGGGAGATCGGGAGGCAGAAGAAGAAAAACCTGGTGGGCATGCACACCCCCGGCGGCCTAACCGCCATCTTCCACGAGGAAGGTGGAATGGAAGGCAGCCACGTCGGGTACGTCGGGGTCGAGATGAGAGGACTCATCGCCCCGTTCCGCCGCGGTGTCGAAGCCGGCACACTCAAGGTATACGCGGAGTGGAGCCACGGCGCCCTGGCGTGGGCTCTCAGCGCCGCCGAGCAAGGGCTCAACTACGTGGCCTGCAAGAGCATGCTCGGCAGCGACATGATCGAGAACAATCCGTACGTCAAGGTCGAAAAGGACCCGTGGACCGGCGAGCCCGTCTGCCTGATCCCCGCCATCTATCCCGATATCGCGATCTTCCACGTGCACCACGCCGATAAGTTCGGCAATAGCCGTATCTGGGGGCTCTCGGTCAACGATAAGGCGATCGCGGCAGCCGCGCGTAAAGTCATCGTAACGTGCGAGAGGATAGTCGATACCAACGACATCCGCTCCAACGCCGCGCAGGTGATAGTTCCCTGGTATTGCGTGGATGCCGTATGCGAGGTCCCGTACGGCGCGTGGCCGGGCGACATGCCGGGCATGTACTACTTCGACCGCCGGCTCCAGGAACGTGTCGTGAGGGTCGAGTGGAAGACCGCCGAGGCCACCAAGAACTGGGTCGAGCAGTATATCTACGGCACCAAAGATCACTTTGAGATGATCGAGCTCGCCGCCAAGGAGGAGGGCATGAACGTGCTCGACTACGTGAAGCAGCTCGAGCAGTTCGGCACGTCCGCCGCCTACTACGGCATTGGGACGTGGGGCACCGGGGCGGAGCGGGACTGGAAGTACGAAGAAGTCGCAAAGCGAGCTCTCTAAAGGGGGGAAGAACATGAGTGAAG
>PMDX01000317.1 GCA_003154635.1 Actinomycetota bacterium
ATAGACTCGGTAACTACGGTCGAACTAGAGCGCAGGCTCCGCCTGCCGGAGGGCGCTTTCTTCGGGCTCGAGATGAGCGGCGGCAACATGGGACCGTTCCGCCCGGGCTACCGTTCCAAGTGCGTCAAGGGCCTGTACCTTGCAGGCCAGTGCACGAACCCCGGCGGCGGCGTGCCGCTCGTAATGACGTCGGGCATCGCGACTTCGAGCATCCTGCTCAACGACTGGAACAAGCTATAGGCCTGAGCTGCAACAATCATCTACATCCCCACCATGGCTCTCCCCCTTGAGGAAAGGCCAGGGTGGGGATGTATTTTTCGAGGTGGATCAGATGGGACTTACATCTTCAGGGTCATCTGGTACGTCCCGGGGCAGCCGAAGACAGCTTCGAAGTCAGGGTGACGCTTCTCTCCGGTGATAACGAATCCGAAATTCTCGTAAGCCTTTATCGCAGGCTCATTCCCAATGAACACGGAGAGCCTCGCGTTGCGGAGTCCCGATTCCCTGCCGGCCTCGACCGAGGATTCGAGCAAGGCTTTAACAAAACCTCGCCTGCGGTACTCCTCGTAACAGCCGACGTCCTCGATCACCCATGAATCAAGCGGGATGTCTATCTCGGTGGAAGTGAACGACCGCATCTCCTTTCGCATTAGGTCTATGCGCTCCTTCGTCCAACCGACCTCGCGGAAAGCCATGAACAGCGGCCCGGCGTTCCCTTCTTTCCTGGGAAATGCACAGAGCGTGGCCACCGCCCGACCTTCCACGTCAACAACGGCGTGGCGGGAAAAGTGGAACCATGATCTCGTGTCGGTAGTCAGGACGCTTGCCATCTCGTCCAGCCGCTTCGGCGTGGGTCCGACGGGGTGTCCCGGAAAGATCAAGTCGTATGCGGACATCCTCGCGTGGCCGCGCCCGGCGAGGTAAGAGAGGTACGCGATCCGTCGTGAGTCTCCGGGCACCGCCGATCTTAGCTTCGTTTTCCCCATCTCCCCTCCACGCGACAACCGGATCAACGTTCAGGCAGCAGCCTCGACAGAGCTCTTTCAAGCGTGTTGCCCGCGAGCTCCTCGAACTCCCGAGGAGTGAAGCCAACGATAATTGCCGCCACCTTGACCTCGAAAGGCCCGACACGAGATGGCTCCCAGGACTCAGATACATTTGACGTAACGGCGCCCCCGGTGCCCGAGAGCCGAATGTACCCCGTGTCCGATTCCACGAGTACTTTCACATGTCCGACCAGCAATCCCTTCCCGCGCGCCCAATCCTGAATCTCCACTATCCATCCCCTCAAAGCCGCGGTCAAGGACGAAGCGGTCGCAGGTGGGACGAGCTCCAGCGCCAGCGAAGCGCTAAACACCGAGGACTCCACCTCTTCAGGGAGTTCGCGGTGCCCGGTCACGGTCCGATCACCTTTTCCCATACCTCTGGTCCGACCCCCTCCCCCGCCGACAGGCGAACAACCTTTGCCCGCCCGTTTAACGCGGCAACCCCGCGGGTGACTTCCTCCAGGGTATCCGCGTCTACCAGGTCCGTCTTGTTGACCGCGACGACGTCCGCACCGGTTACCTGCTTTGTGACCAACGGCTCGACTACGACGATCAGCTCGTTCCAGCGCACGGCGTCGATGACCGCGAGTGTAGTCACCCGCTCCACCCCCTTCCCGTACCTGTCTATCGTCGAGACTATCGGCTGGGGAGTTCCAAGCCCGGTCGCTTCGACCAGCACCCAGTGCGGATCTATCTCCGCGTGGATGTCATTGATACATGAAGTGAGGTCGGCGGTGAGCTGGCAACATATGCACCCGCCGAAAAGCTCTCGCACCGACAGGCCTTCCTGCCGCAGCACCGCGTCGTCGATCGATACGTCTCCGACCTCGTTCTCGATGATAACTACGGGCATGCGGCCGTCTACCGCTTCGCGCCGTTCAACCAGAAACCGCGCCAGTGGCAGCATGAGGCTGGTCTTGCCTGAGCCCAGGAAACCGACGAAGAGGATCACCCGCACCCGGAACAGCTCCCGGTATCGACTTGCAGCATCACGCCTGAAGAAGCCTCTGAAAGTGCGTTCATCCGGATTACCACCTTATCGGTAAGCCTCGAGGTCGAGGTTGTCCAGAAAACGGCGCTGGAACCCGGAACGGGTCGCGAGCTCGAGGTGGTCTGTGCCGTATGCTATCGCATGCACCCTCCCGAGAGCGTCGGCACCGCCAGTCAGGACCATGTAAGCGCCTTTCAGCGCGGCGTCGCCGATAGCCTCGAACCTTTCCGAGGCAATGTCCGGTAGCAGGCCGATGAACCTGGCGTTGGCTATGTCGAGGTAGTTCCCGAACGCTCCCGCTACGTAGATGCACTCAAGTTGCTCGATACTGCTGCCCGTCTCTTCGAGCAGAAAACCGATCCCGGTGGCGATCGAGGCTTTGACCAACTGGATCTCGCGTACGTCGTTGCGGGTCACCGTGATGTCATGGCCCGTGCCGCTCTCGCCGGCGGGGACAAGGACATACTGTGCCCTGTCGGGCATGCGCCCGCTCTCCTCGACGATTCCCAGCCTGCGCATCGTCGCGACAGCATCCACGATTCCCGACCCGCAGATGCCAAGGGGAGGCATCGCGCCTACCGTGCGGTACTCGAGGTTGCCCTGCCCGTCGGTCCATACGCTCGAGATCGCGCCCGCGGTCGCCCGCATCCCGTGCTCCAGGTGAGCTCCCTCGAACGCCGGCCCGGCGGCCGCCGAGCAAGTGACGCGCTTTCCATCCGCGCCCAGCACCATCTCTGTGTTGGTGCCCATATCGATCATCAGAGTGCAGGCCCCGCTCGCCCGCCCCTCGATGGAGAGCAGGCATCCGACGGTATCGGCGCCCACGTAAGAATGAATGTTGGGAAGGACCTGCAGCACGGCGCCCGGCTCGAGTTCCAGGCCGACCGAACGCGCGGGTTCGGGCTCGATCTCCTTGAACTCCGCTTCGTACGGGTACATGCCGAGGTGCTCGGGAGTAATCCCGACAAGGAAATGCTGCATTGCCGTGTTGCCGGCGCAGACGACGCGCTCGATGCGGCGCGCGTCCTGTCCCGATTCGTCGCACAGCGTTTTGACGAGCCGGTTGATGGAGCCGACGACCGTCGCCTGCAGCACGTCGGTTCCACGCAGGCCGCCTTCCGTCTCGCACGAGTACGCTATCCGGGAGACAACATCAGCCCCGAAGGCTCGCTGGGGATTCGTCTCGCTCCGGACGGCGACGGGAGCTCGCGTATCCAGGTCCGCCAGCAGAGCGACGATGGTCGTAGTGCCCACGTCGACGGCGAGCCCAAGACGGTCAGCGGGTCCAGCCCCTCCAGCTACTACCCCGATCGAGCCGGCGATGAGCCCGTCGAGGATCGAAGAGTCACCCGGCCGGCCGATGACCCGGATCTCACAGTCACCCGCGGGAACGCACCTGCACGCAAGGTACATGTCGTCATGCTCCGGTTCGGCCGGAGCGCCATCGCGGTCCAACAGAGCACCCGACAGAAGCTCGACGAAGCATTTGCCACACGAGCCTTTACCGCCGCATTCACTGTCGATGACCACACCGTTAGCCGTCAGCAGGTCGAGCAGATCGCTGTGTCGACCTGCCTTAAAACGCATCTCCATCCCTGATGGAAAAACTCTGATCACGGGCATTGTCCTGCGCTCACCTTCCAATACCGTGCCAGCTGGCCCGTCACACCCCGGTAAAGTATATAAGCGAAAGGGGGGCTTGGGGTACGTTTTTTCCTCGAGGGGGGGGGGG
>PMDX01000289.1 GCA_003154635.1 Actinomycetota bacterium
GCCATGGTCCGATGGGGCCGTCACCGTAGAGGATGTCGTGATATCTGAGTCGATCCATGATCGTGCATTGACCTTTCGCTCATGAGCTACCACAGGATGCAGGTAATAAGCGGCCAAACCGCGCGGGGACCACGGGCAAGTGAGAACGGATGGGTTGATCGTCGCGACTCAGCCACTAGCATACTACCTGGTTGGGTGGCGAAGGTAGCGCAGCAAGCGCGGCGGCCTGCGCCAACGGTTTCCGAGCCGCCATGTTGGTGGGCGCTGTTGTCACGCTGGTGGGGGCGGCCATCTCATGGTTGGCGAAAAACACGGACCGATGCGACGCCTGAGGAGTCAAGGCTTGGGCGAGTACCATGGCCCGATGCTCTTGAACATGCGTCGGCGCGTTGCCTACTCCACAGGCGGGCGCATCAACTCTGCTCCGGTTTCGGTATCCTTGGTGGGAGTCAGGATGCCATGACCTTGCGCGCATGGCTCGGCAGAGGGCGTGCCGGCGGCCCGGCGTTGGCAAGGTCGTTGACAGGTGGCCTCCAGGGGCGGCCGGATACCGCCGTTTCGCACGTGACCTAGCGATAGGAGTCGACAAAAGGAAGCAGAAGCGATGAACCCACTCACGCTGGACCTATCCATCTACGAGCGCTTCGGATTCGAAAACCCGCCCGTCGGAGTCAAGTTCCTCTTTGAAAAGCCGGAGGAGATCGAACGACTTGACACGAGGGCGCCTCTATGCGGGATGGTCGCCGAGGCACACCGGAGGGGGACTCCATTCTACGCCGACGTCAACAGTTACAGTTGTCCTCCGGGCACCCATGTGCTCGGGTGTGACTTGCCCAAGGCTATTGAGGCCGGCTATCTGGGACCCGAGCTCAAGGTATTCAAGGAACCGTATGCGAACCTGCGCGCGCTCGAGGCCGCGCCCACTTTCGCGAAGGGCACTGTCAACTATGTTGCGTTCGCTCCGCTGGAGCACCTGGCGTTCACTCCAGATCTCCTCATCATCCTGACCGATACTACCAGCCAGGCGGAGATCCTCCTCAGGGCGCTGAGCTATACGACCGGCAAAGTGGTGACCAGCAAGATGACGCTGGTGGTGGGGTGCGCCTGGCTGTATGCCTACCCGTACATCTCCGGGGAGGTGAACTACCTGACCACCGGCCTCGGCTTCGGTATGAAGGCGCAGAAGGTCTTCCCTGAAGGGAGGCAGTTGATATCCATCCCGTACGACTGGCTGCCCACCATCACCCTTAACCTGCAGGAGATGCCCTGGGTGCCCCCGTCATATTCTGGCGAAGACCCAGACTTCGACAAAAGGCTGTTCGCCAAGTTCGGGTACTCGCTGGAACTGTAGCTAGGCCCGGGCTGGCGGGAGCCGGCCTCTGTGGGGCCGTAGCCCCACTCTTGTCCTCAGCGGTCTTACCATCGGGCCACGTAACGGTGTGCGTTCGACCATGATCCGGGCGTGGTGAGTAGCGGGAGGGAACCTCCNNTGGCGAGCTTCTACATCGTCATCACTTCGCTTTCAGGACACACGACGGGTCCGTAAACTCTCGATCTGTTTGCTTGAGCGGCGGCATCCGTTAGGATCAGGGCTCCCAACCTACCTATCTGGAGTCCCGATGCTGCTGTCGCTCGTTTACTTTGCCGTTCGCCGCCTGCTACGTCTGCTGACCGCGGGGCGCGATTGCGATGAGGTCGCCCGCGAGGTCGAGATCTTGGTCCTACGCCACCAGCTCCAAGTACTCTCAAGAGGTCGTCGCCTGCCGCTTGGGCGTTGGGATCGGATGCTGCTTGCGGCGGCGAGCAGGCTACTGCCCCGCGAAAGGTGGAGGTCTTTCCCGGTCTCCCCCCATACCGTACTTCGTTGGCACCGGGAACTGGTGAAGCGCAAGTGGACCTACCGACGCAAGCGACGACTGGGGCGGCCGAGAGTCGCAAAGGAGCTGGCAACGCTTATCCTCCGACTGGCCAGGGAGAACCCGCGCTGGGGTTACCTGCGGATCCAGGGCGAACTGAAAAAGCTCGGCATCTCAGTCTCGGCAACTGGCATCTGCTCAGTGCTTCGCCGCCACGGCTTTCAGCCGGCCCCGCGACGTGATGGTCCTTCGTGGAAGGAGTTCTTGACCCAGCAGGCCGCCGGCATCATGGCCTGCGACTTCTTCTGTGTAGAGACTGTCTGGTTGAAGACGCTCTATGTTCTTTTCTTCATCGAACTCTCCACACGCAGGGTGCACCTGGCTGGCGTCACCGCCCATCCCAATTCCGCCTGGGTGACACAACAAGCCCGCAACTTGGTGATAGAAGATCGCTTGGCTGGCACCCGGTTCCTGATCCGGGACCGCGACGCCAAGTACTCGGGAGCTTTCGACGAGGTATTGCGCTCCGAGAGCGTACGCGTCATCCGCACGCCGATACGCTCTCCGAAAGCGAATGCTTTTTCCGAGCGCTTCGTAAGAACAGCACGGCGGGAGTGTTTGGACCACATCCTCATCTTCGACGAACGTCATCTCGAACGAAGCCTCACGGAGTACATCAGCCACTACAACAAGGAACGACCGCATCGGGGGCTGTCTCTTGCGACCCCGGAACCCAAGCCAGCCTTGACTCGTGTCAACGGCGAGATAGTCCGGGTGGCCAGGCTTGGTGGATTGATCAACGAATATCGCCGAAAAGCGGCATGACCGGAATAAACGTACCCCTCAGGAAAAAGTACGGCGCTCCGATCGCNNTTTGCACCCCTCAGGGTGTGCGCCTGGGTTCATTGCTCATCTGAGCTTCCTAGTCAGCCTTCGCAACGAATCTAGGCAGGCATCTTCCCACGCGGGCCTCGTGAATCGAGAAGGCCTCCTTCGCCAACACCAGAACCTGGCCTGAGCTGCCGTAATTGATAGTAAGTTGACAAGCGACGGAACTCATGCGAGCATAAGCTGAAGCTGTTCACTATCCCCGGGGGGGGTCTATGGCATAGCTCAGCACCAGTTTCTTACGTACTCTCTCGGTCATTCGTCAGCAGAATACAGACAACTTATCTTGTTAGTTGCGTCATCGCATGAAACAGGAGTTGGACATGATGATAAATGGTAGACGAAGTTTGAGGGCAGCTCTAGTTGCTGTGGTGGTCGGAATAATCGTCGGCTGCTCGATTCCCGCTGCGTACGCCTATAGTGACGCCCACAGCGCCACCGGGTCATACGGTCCCTATTCGGGCTACAAGTACAATGACAGGGCTAACATATACACCAACACTCCCCAGCCTTCGGGGACCACTGTCTGGGGAGTTGAAGAGATATGGACAGTTCCGCAATACACGGTCGTTCCGACCGGGTACATGGGGGTGTCACCTAGGGTCTACACTTCTTCTGGAACATTAGTGGCATCGGCAGGGTTCGATT
>PMDX01000129.1:0-4510 GCA_003154635.1 Actinomycetota bacterium
GCCTCACCCGCGACCGCGCGGGCGAGAAGGGTCTTCCCTGAACCAGGTGGACCATAGAGCAGAACGCCTTTTGGAATCTTGGCGCCGAGTGCCTGGAACTTAGACGGGTTCTCGAGGAACTCTTTTATCTCCATGAGCTCTTCGACAGCTTCATCGACCCCCGCGACGTCGTCGAAGGTGACCTTGGGCATATCTTTGGTTATCTGGCGAGCCCGGCTCTTGCCGAAAGACATCACCCGGTTTCCCCCGCCCTGCATCTGTTGCATGAAGAACAGGATGAGACCGACCATGAGCAGGAGCGGCAGGATCTGTATGACTATCGACAGGATGCTCGTGCTGGTCTGAGGGTCGACCTCGACGGTCTTTACCTTACCGTCTATCGCCTTGGCGATATCGTAGTTCGGTGGGAAAGCCGTCTTGAACTGCTGTTTATTGTTGAGCGTGATGTCGAGCGTCTGGTCGCGGTTGTGTATCTTTACGGAATTGACGCTATCGCGGTTTACCTGGTTTAGAAAATCGCTGAAAGACTCCTGCTTTGGCTGCTGGCGCCACGGCGGGTTGAGCACCAGCAGGACAATCAGGAACAGAATGACTATCCAGAATATTATGGTCTTGCCGTACTTCTTCATTTAATACAGTCTGCTCTTAATGGAATAGCCGACATGCCATGTCGGCAATCCTGCGCTCGATTGCTTCCTAATCTTACCATATTCTCCGGACATCCCCTACGCGCGCCACTCGCTGCCGCGCCGCTCAATCCTGCACATCGCCCGGAGATCCGATCGGGTACGTAGTAGATTTTCCCTCACCGGAGGCCCGTTGATCAATGACATGGCTCATCCCCGGCCTGGCCTCTCCCTGGAGGAGGAGCGGGCAGGGGGGGTATCCTATTTCTTGATGGTGGCGATGTAAGGGAGGTTCCGGTAGCGCTCGTTGAAGTCCAGGCCGTAGCCGACCACGAACACGTCGGGGATGCTGAACCCCTCGTACTTGATGGGAATATGGACCTTGTTCTCGGTGCGTTTGTTCAGCAGCGCGCAGATCTCGACCGATTCGGCACCCCTGCCGGCGAAATTCCGCTGAAGGTAGTTGAGCGTGAGGCCCGTATCGATGATATCTTCGACGATGACCACGTGCCTGCCCGTGATCTCCGAGTCCAGGTCCTTGCGGATCCGGACCACTCCGGAAGTCTTGGTAGAGGACCCGTAGCTGGATAGTGAAATGAAGTCAAACTCCATCGGGATATCTATGCGCCTTGCGAGGTCTGCAAGGAAGATGAAAGCGCCCTTGAGGATGCCGATAAGCAGAAACGGCGCCCTGTCGATGTAGTCTTCGCTGATCCGCCTTGCCAGTTCAGTGACTTTCGCCTGGATCTGTTCCTCCGTGAAGAGGATCTCCTCTATCTCGTAGTCAGCCAACTCAGCCCCCAGTATTGGATCGGTCCCGTGGCAGGGCATGCGGACTCACGCCCGCGCTCATCATATTAGCCGGGAGGCCGCATAATCAACATGATCGCTTCGGTATCTTCCTGTCTGAGTCGAAAACGCTCATCCAGCCTGTGTCCGGCGACCCATACCACCTCTCCCTGCGACAGTACGACCGGGCAGAGCTTCCGGTGTGCCCTGGGAAGCTTCTCGTCGATGAAGAAGTCCTTCAGCTTTCGCGCGCCGGGCGCGCCCAGCGGCCGGAACCTGTCGCCGGGACGGGGAGCCCTTACCTCGAGAGGCGTTTTCGCGTCGGGCCTGATGTATTCGGCATCGGGGCTGGGGCCGAAGGCGACCTCATCCCGTGCGACCACTCGCGCCTCTATCACCACTCCGGCCCCCGGAATCGCCACGCTGCCCGGCACCTCGAGTGTCGCGGGAATGAATGCTTCGCCCTCACGTACGCCGTCGACACCCGCCACCAGGCGCATCACCAGTTCACCGTACTCCCTCTCGATCGTAACGGGTCCGGGCAGATCCAGCTTCGCCCCGGAGTTGCCGGCGGCGACTTTTTCGAGGACGTCGACGATGTGGCGCCATGCCAGGTTGGGCTCATCGGGCATGAACCGCCGCCATGCCTCACGTACGACGTACCGCTGCATTGCGGGATGCAGGGAAGAGAGCCCTTCGACGCTCAGCCTGACCTCATCGCCGGACGCTCGACCAACCGCGTCAAACGCCTGGACGGACTGCCCGAGCATGTAGTCACGGTCTATCGCGAGAGATTCGACCTCTCTCAGGATCACGTCTTTGACAGCCTCGCCGAACTCCACTGTCATGAACGGCACCATGCAGTGACGCACGTGGTTTCGCAGGTAGGACCTGTCGAGGTTGCTCGAATCGTTTCTCGGGGTTACACCCATCGATGCGCAGTACTCCTCGATCTCGTAGCGCCGGACGTTGATGAGCGGCCGGATGAACGGCATGGAGACCGGCGGGATGCCCGCCAGGCCGGTGAGACCGGCTCCCTGTATCACGCGCATCAGGAAAGTCTCCACCTGGTCGTCAGCGTTGTGGCCGGTTGCGACGTGGTCAGCGCCGATCTCTTCAGCGTAACGCTCCAGAAGTCCGAGCCGCACCCGTCGCGCCGCGTCCTGGGGCGACCGGCCGGATTCGCCCGCTTCCGACCGGACATCGACCGCGACCGACCTCACCGGCACGTCGAGGCACCGGGCGAGCTCCTCGACAAAGCGCGCATCCGCAGCCGACTCCTCTCCCCGGAACATGTGATCCAGGTGGAAGACTCTGAGCTCGAGCCTCATGGACTCCGCGATGTCATGAAGGAAAAGTAGAAGTGCGACTGAATCGGGTCCGCCCGACACCGCCACCACCAACCGCTCACCGCCCTCGAGCATACCGTACTGCTTTATGGTCGCGGATGCGACGTCCCGAAGGTTGCATTCAGACCGCATTGAAAAGACCCTTCAACAGATCCATGTCAAGCCCCGCGATCACCTGTTTCAATCGCCGGAGGGCTTCCCCTGCTTTTGAGTGCCGTTGATGAAGCCGCGATCGCCCGTTACCGTCATGGACGTGCCCAGCCCGCTCGAGTAACCAGCGATGGTCGACAGCCATGCCGCCGCCGGAGCCCCGGACATGATCACTGGATGATAACCGCTGATAACGGTAGGAACGATCTTGGCCTGGACAAGCCCGTTCGCAGCGAACATCGCGACCAGGGTATACGTCTTGCCCGATATCTCCCTCGGAGGGCTGAAAACGTAGTTACCCATGCTATAGGCGATGAGGCGGTTCTTGTACACCTCGAACCCCTGCACGACGTGCGGGTGATGTCCCAGCACCAGGTCGGCTCCGCTGTCTATCGCGAGGTGAGCCAGGCGTCGCTGTTCCTCGCTGGGCGTGGTCGCAAGCTCGATCCCCCAATGGAAAGACGCGACGACCAGGTCGGCTTTCGACCGTGCCGCTTTTATGGCATCCACCACACGCTGGCGATCGGTGGTCGTCGCGCAACCCGGGCTTAATGCCGTCGCCGGCCAGCCGTCAGGGATGATTCCCGTAAAAGCGACGAACGCCGCTTTCCTGCCGCCCGATTCGAGCACCGATGGAGAGTACGCCTCGGCGGCATTTTTGCCGGCTCCACACCATGCCACCCCGGCCTGCTTGAGATGCGCAAGGGTATCGAGGAACGCCGTAGCTCCATAATCCCTGGAGTGGTTGTTCGCCATCGATACCATCTTGATGCCGCCGTCGACAAGCGCCTGCGTGGAACCGGGCGGACCGCGAAACGTGTACTCCTTGTCTCCCACGGGAGATCCCCCGGATGAGATGCAGCACTCGAGGTTCACGAACGAGAAGTCGGTGCTGTGGAATATTCCTTGCACGTTCTCGAACGGGTATCCCATTCCGTTGGCGTCGAGCGAGGGCGTGACACCGTCGCCGAAGTTGACGTCACCCCCGGCGGAGATCGTCATCATCCGAGTGGCGCCGAGGTTACTCGCGAGCTTCTGCAGCGTTTCGCCGATAGGCTGGCTCGCGCCGGACTTGCTGTCCGCTCCCCCACACCCGCCGGACATGAGCGCCGCAATACTTAGTGCAACCAGGCTGATAGCAACTATCGTCTTCCGAGCACTGCCTGAAGTTCCCAAAGTACCTCCATCGACTTCCTATTGACCATCGTAACCATACGTTCAATCCATGTAATTCTTCAAGCAAGGTGAGGCGTGTGACTTTTTTGGCGTGGAGCCTGCGATCGGCAGGCTATCGATACTCAAGTTATCGAAAACTGATTTCCAAACACAGCAATCCTGTGGTCGGGGTCCCTATCGTTCCATGCACTTTAGATATGTTTCCATCCACGATGGGGGAAAGCCAAAGAGCCAACAACCTCAAAAGCCACCTTCTCCTTTGGCGTCGAACCGTCGCTCGGGGGGTCGCTGTCGGTACAGGTTTGGGAAAGGTGGTTGCTCCCTCGCTCCCCAAGGGGGGCTTGGCCCCGCTATGGCGGTCGTGCTTGCGCGCGACCTGTTACCCCCCTCTTGGATTCCGGGGGGAGTACTCCCCCCGGA
>PMDX01000129.1:4569-15482 GCA_003154635.1 Actinomycetota bacterium
GATTCTCCGGAGGGCGAGCGCCCTCTCGAGAAGTCATAGAAAGATTACCATTATCCGGGCGATGGGGAAACCGTGACCGACCCGAATGATCAAATATACTCGGGCACCCAGCCCTGGAGCCTGCGGATGGACTCGGAGACCTCTTCCTCGAGCATGTCCTCGGCTTCCTGGCCGCGTTCGCTCTGAAGGACGTCGCGGAACCTGCCCTGTCTCTCGAGATACTCTTTGACGGGCTTGCGCTTGACCTTGCCTTCGAGGATCCGCTTGGTGGTGNNGGAACTTCCAGCCGGGCGGGCACGGAGCAAGAATCTCGATGTACTTGGTGCCCTGTATCTCTTTTGCCTTGAGCATCTTCTGGTAGAAATCGAGTGGATACGCCAGAGAGACCGTCGCCACGTACGGAATGCGGTGAGCGATCATGATCTGGGCGATGTCCTTGCGATGCTGAGCCTTTCCGCCGGGAGTCGTCGTCGTCCACGCGCCGAGCGGCGTCGCGCCCGAGCGCTGCGTCCCGGTGTTGGAGTACATCTCGTTGTTGTAACAGACGTAGATGAAGTCTGTCTCACGCTCGGCTGCGCCGGAAAGAGACTGGATGCCGATGTCGTAAGTCCCACCGTCGCCGGCCCACACCAGCACCGTCGGCTCCTCTTCGAGCTCTCCCTTCTTGACCAGGGCTTTGACGCCCGCGGAAACACCCGAGGCGGCGGCGCCGCCTGTAGCGAAAGCCGTGTTCATGAGGGGCAGGTCTATTGACGAGTGCGGGTATGACCCCTGGAGCACCGAGGTGCACGATGCCACAACGACGAGCATTGTGTTCCTCCCCAGAGCCTTGAAGGCGATGCGGAGCGCGAGGCTCGACGGGCAGCCCTGGCACGCCACGCTGCCCGCGAGGAAAAGTTCTTCTTCTGAAAGGTCGCTTAGCTTAACCATCTTTACCTCTGATCGTCCCGGCCGCGCATTCCGCGCTTCCGCCGCGCTATTGATCCAGCAGTTCCTCGAATTCGCACAGCAACTCGCGGGTTACCTCGTGCGCGTCCGTCACGTGCGCATCTCCCCACGTTATCTCGTCGAGCGCGCCATCCCAGGCTTTCCGCACGTTTTCGGCGATAAGCTCGTACGTGACATCGCGACCGCCGATCCCTACTATCAGGTTTCGCACGGGTTCGGAACCATGGCCGTACAGTGCGGCCTTGACCTCGGTGAAGAGCGCGCCCTCCATCCCGTACGAATAGTCGCGGTCTATCACCAGCAGGCCTTCTCGCCCGGCACAGCACTTGCGGATCTCGTCGATGGGGAACGGCCTGAAGAACCTCACCCTCAACAGCCCGGCCGCCTTGCCCTCTTTGCGGAGCGCGTCCACGGCCACCCTGCTCTCGGCTGCGAGGCTCCCCATCGCCACGATGAGGAACTCTGCGTCGTCGAGCATGTAGCCCTCGACCATCGCGCCGTGGTAGCGGCCGAACATGTCACGGAACTCGTCCGCCGCCTTTTCGATAATGGCGCGGGCGCTTTCCTGCCCGAGCTGCATCGACTGCCTGGTCTCGCTGAAATCGACGGGGTAGACGACGGAGCCGTGCGTGACCGGCTTCCGCGGGTCGAGCTTCCACAGCGGTTTGTATGGTGGCAGGAAACGTGCGACCTCTTCCCTGGATGGGATGTCGGCGTCCATGTAAGTATGAGACAGCACGAACGCGTCGAGGTTGAGCATCAACGGCAGTAGCACCGAATGGTCCTCGGTGATGCGGAAAGCCTGGATGACCGTATCCACTGTCTCCTGGTGGCTCGCGACGTACACTTGCAGCCACCCGGTGTCTCTCTGGCTGATGGAGTCCTGGTGGTCACACCAGATGTTCCAGCCGGGCCCGAGCGCGCGGTTCACGTTAGCCATCACGGCCGGCACGCGGATGCCGGCGGCGTAATGGAGCATCTCGTGCATGTAGGCGAGCCCGTGCGAGCTCGTCGCCGAGAAAGCCCTCACCCCGGTCAGCGATGCCGAGACCAGCGCGGCGCACGCGCTGTGCTCGGACTCGACGGGTATGTATTCCGCGTCCATCTTGCCTTCTGCTATCAGGTCCGCGATTTTTTCGATTATCTGTGTCTGGGGTGTGATCGGATATGCCGGTACGACCTCGACGGCTGCCGCGTTCGCGGCGAGCGCGACAAGGTGGTTGCCTGTCTCGAGCAGCCTCACCGCTTTTCCTCCTTGACCATCTCTATTGCTTTAGTGGGGCACTCGACGGCGCATATACCGCATCCCTTGCAATACTGGAAATCTATTTCGAGCTCATCCTTGGTGATACAGGCCTCGGGGCAGAACACCCAGCATAGCAGGCACTTGTTGCACTTCTCATCGTCCTTGACCGGGCGGAACACGCGCCACTCGCCCGTGTCGCCCGAGCAGCCCTTGATCGGCCTCGAGAGGCTGGTGATATAGCCGACCGTCTCTTCCTTACGGCTCAATGGGGGTCACCCCCGTCCTTGACGTGTTGAAATCTCCATCAGGTGGCACCTGTCCGGTGCCCCCGCCATCTCCTGCAATCTGCACCCCGTTCCAGCCCGCTTTGACGGCAGTGTCGTAAGCCTCGGAGTTCTTTCGCTTTGAAGCGATGGAGTGAATTATTTCCAGCACCGACTCGAGTGGCGCCGCCCCCGACTGGTTCGCTAGAGTCCCGAGCAGCGGGAGGTTGACCATTGGCATGCCGTCGAACTCGAGGCCGAGGTCGAGCGCGATGCCAGTGGCGTCGATGTAGTAGACATCCCTCGAGAACCTTTCCGCGAAGCGCTCGGCCAGCTCGCTGCCCGCGTTGACCAGCAGCCTGCCCTCGGGCGTGATGCCTTCGGAGAGCGCAAGGCCCGTAAGGTCGGGGCTCATTACGACGAGAAGGTCGGGATGGTATACCTGGCTCCGAAGGTCGATAGGTTTGTCATCGATGCGGACGAACGCTTTCACCGGGGCGCCGCGCCTCTCCGCACCGAAGAATGGGAACGCCTGGACGTGCTTGTCGACGGAGTACCCGGCCTGGGCGACCCACGTACACAGAGTCACCGCGCCCTGTCCCCCCAGACCGTGAACCCTTATCTCGAACAACTTCTTTCCTTCCTTTCCGCTTCCTGGACCTCGCCGCGGTGTCCCGCTTCGCGTCGTGGGCGGAATCAAAACACGCGCACAACATAAAACCGCCGACTTGAGACCAACACACGGCGGTCATGGAGTATCTATATTATCACTAATACCTGCGGCCCGCGATTGATAAACACCAATCTCAACCCTGCACTATTCGGTGGTTTCCTTCTCGTGGGGCTCCCGCGGCTCACGATTATCTCGCGGACCCCTCTTGCGGGGCTTCTTCGGGCCCTGTTGCCGGTCTTTGGGCGCGTCGAGGTCGTCGAGCGATACCTCGATCCTCTTGCCTCCATCTATCTCGACCAACACGGCCCTCTTGGGCACCTGGTAGCCAACGACCTTGCCTGCCCCCTCCTCTG
Source organism: Actinomycetota bacterium (assembly GCA_003154635.1). GTDB lineage: Bacteria > Actinomycetota > Geothermincolia > Fen-727 > Anoxymicrobiaceae > FEN-727. The sequence continues at coordinate 8,053 of PMDX01000129.1, forward strand.
TCTGGACTTCGCTCCAGAGAGGCGGAGCTTTCTGGTTGAACTCCTCGTAAGCACCCACCTCGTACTTGAGGCAACACATCAGGCGCCCGCATATGCCACTGATCTTCGAAGGGTTGAGCGGGAGGTTCTGTTCCTTGGCCATCTTTATGGAAACCGGGTTGAAGTCCGAGAGGAACAGGCTGCAGCACAGGTCTCTCCCGCACGGCCCGAGCCCGCCGACCATCTTGGCCTCGTCGCGCACGCCGACCTGTTTGAGCTCTATGCGCGCCTTGAGCGTCGAAGCGAGGTCTTTTACGAGCTCGCGGAAGTCGACCCTTCCCTCCGCCGTGAAGTAGAAGACAATGCTCGAACCGTCGAAGACGTAATCGACGTCGACCAGCTTCATGGGAAGGCCATGCTCGCCGATGAGCCGCTTGGCGGTACGGAACGCCTGCTCTTTTTTCTCGAGGTTCTGGCGCTCCCTCTCGCGGTCCCTGGTGGTCGCCCTGCGCATTACCTTCTTGAGGGGCTCTTCCAGCCCTTTTTCGTCGACCTCCCTGATGGGAACGACCACGCGCCCGAAACCGACGCCTTTCGCCGCCGGAACGACCACCTCGTCGCCCGGAACGAGGGGCAGCCCCTCCGGGTCGTAGAGGTATACCTTTCCCCCCTGCCGGAAGGAGATGCCAACAGCCTTAGGCATAAAGTGCCTCCTGGAGGCCGAGCAGGGTGCTTTCTATGTTTAGCTGCGGCGTGACGTTCTGCTCCGCCGCCCTGATGCTCTCTTCGATCAATTCTATGCACCTCAGCAGTTTGTTGAGTGGCAACGCGCTCGCTTCCTCCGCGATCTCCGGTTCGAGGTCGCGGTTGACCAGTAGCGCCGTGTCGCCCCCTTCCTTGTATATCAGGATATCACGATACCACCAGGACAGCGTCGAGAGCACTTCCTTCACTCCGCGCAGCTCCTCTTTCAACTGCTGCCGCTTGAGCTCCTCGTCGAACTCCTTTCCGAAACGTCGGACCACTGCGTTATCGAGAGAGCCGTCGTCGAGGAGCTGTTTCTTCTCCTGGTAATCCGCCGCAAGCTCTTCGGCGGGCGCGCGAACCTCCCTGTGGAGCTCTCCGGCCATCTCCAGCACCCTGTTGAGGTCGGCGCGCCGCAGGGCCCTCGCGGTCTTGACCACGTTGTCTCTACGGGCAAGCCTCCACGGCTCGTCGCACCAGTCGAGTGCCCTTCCCAGGACGCCGCCCGTCAGCCGCGCTATAAGGTCCGCGCGAGCTTCTGTGACGCCCCTTGTCTCTACCAGGTACTCTTTCAGGTCTTCGATCGGGATATTGGTGAACCTTATCTCCTGGCAGCGCGAGCGTATCGTCGGGAGCACGGCTCCTGAATTGTCTGTGACGAGCACGAAGACAACGTCTCCCGGCGGCTCCTCGAGTACCTTGAGCAGCGTCGAGGCGCCCTCCTCCCACATGCGCTCCGCGTTCTTGATGATATAAACTTTTCGGTCCGCTTCGACAGGCCGCCTGAAGGCGTCCATACGCAAGGCGCGGATCGCATCAACCGGGATATTCTTGCCTGCCGGCTTCATGACCGTTACGTCCGGATGCTTTCCCTCGAGGACCCTCCGGCAGATGTTACAGGTCCCACAGCCTCCCTGTGGACATAGCAGCGCCGCGGCGAACGCGCGTGCGACCATGAACTTTCCGACCGCTCGAGGACCGGTAAAGAGATAAGCGTGGTTTGTGTGGTTTTGTTCGACAGCCCGCTGAAGGCTTAGCTTGGCGGCCGCGTGGCCGACCACCGTATCCCAGAGCGTCGCCAAAAGTGCCTCCGGATCAAATGATCTTGCTTACCTCATGGAAGACGCGCTGATGGACCATCTCCGGGGTTCCCGTGGCGTCGACGGTGATATATCTGTACGAGTAGATCCGCTGGAGCATGCTGTACGCGTAGCGGACGTTCTCGTGGAACTCCCGCTTCTCGCGTTCTATCCTGTCGAGCTCGCGCCCGGCGACCCTGGCCAGGCCGTCCTCTACGGACATGTCCAGGAAGACCGTGAGGTTCGGTTCCAGGCCCCCGGTCGCCCAGTCGTTCAGGTTCTTGACCGGCTCCAACCCGCAGCCGCGCCCGACTCCCTGGTATGCCAGCGAGCTGTCGACGAACCTGTCACTGATGACTATCTTTCCCTTCCGAAGGGCGGGTTTGATCACATCCTTCACCTGCTGAGCGCGGTCTGCCGCGAACAGCAGCGCCTCGGTTACAGGTGCTACGGACGCCCCCGGCTCGAGCAGGAGCTCCCGTATCCTGGAGCCGATGGGAGTCCCACCGGGTTCGCGAACCAGGATGGCGTCTTTCCCTTCTGTATCCAGCCGACTCTTGAGCATAGCCGCCTGCGTGCTCTTGCCCGCTCCGTCGCAGCCCTCGAACGTAATGAAAGTGCCGAGGAGCACAGAGGGATCGGCCGCCGGCTGTGATGTGGTCCGTTTCGCCACGTTCTGACCTCCGGGAGAATGGGTGGATCTAAGTTCATAACTGAGCATAGTATACAAGCTCTAATCGCGTCTATAACGCGCATGCCTCGAAGCAAGGAAATCCGTGCCCGAAGAATCGATGGCGACGAGCACCGGGAACCGGACGATCGTGACCCGGCGGACCGCTTCCGGCCCGAGGTCGTCCCACGCGACCGGTTCCATCGCTACGACCATTCCGCCGTACAACGCGGCGATACCTCCGATTGCAGCGAAATAAACAGCTCCGTTGGACTCGTGCACCGCCGTGGATTCAGCGGACCTGGGCCCCTTGCCGATTGTCGCCACCACACCCTGGTCGAACAGCATCTCGAGAAAGTGGTCCATGCGCGCGGCTGTCGTGGGCCCGATGGCTCCGGTCGGCCTGCCGGCGGCCGGCGGCGTAGGCCCTGCATGGAATACGACCTGTCCCGACAGCTCGAAAGGCGGCCGCCCACCCTCAGCCAGAAGGCTGTCGAGACGTCCGAGCGCGGCGTCCCTCATCGTGAGGACCTGCCCGGTAAGCACTACGTCATCGCCGGCCTCGAGAGAGCGAAGCTCCCCGATGTCAGGGGGAATCTGAAGTTCCTTCACGGGGCTCACCTCCCTCGCCCTCCTGTTGTTTCTCCGGTTGTATGAAGACGAAGCCCGGCTCTATTTCCGGCATCGGACCCCTTGGGGATTCGCCTCCCTGGGGCCCCTGCCCCTCAACGGACTCGAACCAGCGATGCAAGCTCCTGATAGCGATGATGCCTCCGATAATGACGACTATTGCGCCGACCATCAGGGCGAGCATCGCCGGGTAGATGCTCTTGCTGTAAAACCCGATGTTGAGCGTCTTGCTGACCGGCTTCTTTGCTGTCCACGGTATCCACACATGGAATAGCGCGGCTATTACGGCGAATATTCCCATCGAGAGCAAGAAACACGTGCGCATGATCGTCTGGAAAGCCGCGAAGACGCGTCCGCGTATATCCTCGTCCAGGTTCTGGTGCAACAGGGTGTAGGCGGTGACCAACAGGTAACCGAGCATCGTGCCGCCGATGAATATGACCACCGCCGACATCGGGTAGAAGTCGATTAGCGCGAACACGAACATCGCTATCCCGAATCCGACGACCGCGCGCCCGAACCATTTCTGGACCGGCAGATACTTCGAGGCGACCGGCGAGAGAGCGGCTCCTACGACTATTCCCACCATCAGGAAAGTGATTATGAGAGTGAACTTGGCGCCCACGGCGTGAAGGACCTGCTGCGCGAACGGCGCCCCGAGTATGTAGAGCGAGCCACCTCCGATCAGGCCGATTATCATGACCCCGAGGATAGACCTCGTGAGCAGGTTGGTCCGCATGAAACCGATGCCGTCCTTGAAGTCTTTCCAGATCTGCCCGCGCTCTATCTTCGGCATCTTGCCTGAGTACTTCCTCGGGAATGCGATCGTGAAGATGAGCATCGCGGAGACTATGAACGTGAGGGCGTCGACGATAAACGCGAACTGGTGCTGGAACTTGTCGAGAGGCTCGATGCTCGCCACGAGTGGGAACTTGTAGATGAGCGCCGCCAGCCCGAGGATGACCGTGGCAACCATCGTGCCGAGAGCCATCGTCAGGTAGGTGCTGGTCGAACTCATCGAGTTGGCCGTCATGACCTCTTCCTTGCCGACGAGGTCGGGTATCGATGAGTCCTTGGCGGGGCCGAACATGAGCGAGAACGTCTCGATAGAGAAGACCAGCGCGCAGATGATCCAGAGCGAGTTGGCGAACGCCAGGCCTACGACGAGCACGCACCGCGATATCTCGCAGACAATCATCAGCGTCTTTTTTTCCAGCCGGTCAACGAAGGCGCCGGCCAGCAGGCCGAAGAGAAACGCGGGCAGGAACCTGAAAGTCATCATGATGGCCAGGCCCGTCGAGCCTCCAAGCCGGTTGACGCTGTCAAGGAGGATCCCGACGATGACCCAGTCCCCCATGCTGGATATGCCCTGGCCGATCCAGAGCGACATGAAATTGCGGTTGCGGACGACCTGCCGGAAAGACGACAGCTCGAGCGATACCTGGGCGGCGGGCTCCTGCTTGTCTTCACCGGCTTCGCCGGACCCGGACCCTTCCGCGCCCCCCTGGGTCTTTTTCACATCATCGACATCGTCGTCCACGCGGTTTTCCTTAGATCTGTACGGTCTTGCGCCTGAGAGCGTGGCAGTTTACGCTCACCGCGACCGGAAGCGTCGCCATGTGGCAGGGAGCCTCCAGTATCCGCGCCCCGAAGCAGGTCACCGTTCCACCCACAGCGCCGGGGCCGATACCCAGCCTGTTCACGCGCTCGACCAGTTCCTCCTCGCGGGCCCGCGTCACGGGGTCGGTAGTCTCGACATCCAGTGGCCTCATCAGCGCTTTCTTGGCGAGCCTGGGCGCACGCTCGAAGCCCCCGCCGACGCCGACGCCCAACACCAGGGGCGGGCAGGCCCTGGCCCCGAACTTCTCGACAACGCCCGCGATAAAATCGAGCGCCCCCTCCCAGCCCGCGCCGGGTGGCATCATAGCCAGCCTCGATGCCATCTCGCTCCCACCGCCTTTGGCGATAACACCGAGCATGGTCGTCTCTCCACTCCCCGTTTCGACTTCGACCAGTGGAGGAGTGTTATCTCCGGTATTCATACGGCCACCGAGCGGGTCACTTATCACCGATGGCCTGAGGGCGCCGCGCGCAGTCGCGCGCGCGACTGCCTTTGAGGCCTCGTCAGCAAGGTCGCCCATTATCGCGGTGCCTTCCGCGAGTGTCAGGTAGACGGTAAAGACACCCGTATCCTGGCAGATAGGGACTCCGAGTTCGGAGGCGGCGCGCGCATTCTCCAGGATGAGGTCGAGGGCCGAACGGCCTGCCGGCGATTCTTCTTTTCTCGTAAAGGAGCCGAGGGCTTCGGTTACATCATAGGGAAGGTCTGTAGATATCTCGAGACAGAGCTGCTCGATGTTCTCGCTTAGCTCGGAGGCCTCAATCGCTCTCATCGGCGGCAACCGTCTCAAGCTCGGACACCCGCTTGCCTACGCCCTCCGCGGAGCGGGCCAGCGCTTCGGCCTCCCGCTTCGAGAGCGTCAGTTCGATGATCTCCCCGATCCCCCCACGTACAAGGCGGGCCGGAACACCCAGGAAGATTCCATTTATTCCGTACTGGCCATCCAGGTACGCTGAAACCGGGAGCACGCGTCCCGTGTCGCCTAGAACGGCAAGTGCGGTGACCCCGACGGAGACCGCCGGCGCGAAGTATGCACTGCCGGTCTTCAGATACTTGACGANNCTGGACGACATCGTCGAGGGCCGCGGGCTCTAGAACCTCTGACAGCGGCCTGTCCGACGCTCGCGACCAGTCGACGAGGGGAGCCATATCGTCGCCGTGTGTGCCCAGCACCGTGGCTGTTACGTCTCTCGTCTGAATGCCCGCGAGCGAGTCGAGGAAATAGAGCATTCGCGACGTATCGAGCACTCCAGCCATGCCTATGACGCGTGAGGTGTCGAATCCGCCGGCCTTCCATGTCAGGTAAGTCATCTCGTCGACCGGGTTGGTCACGATTATCACTACCGCTTCGNNTTTGATATCAGGTCCAGGCGGGACATGCTGGGGAGCCTCGGATACCCGGCCGTGATTATCACGAGGTCGGAGCCTTCCACCAGTGAGGGGTCCGTCCCACCTCGCAGCGTCGAAGTCGAGCCCGTGTACGGCAGTGATTGGCCGATGTCAGTGGCGAGTCCCACTGCCTTGCCTTCCTCTACATCGACGAGAGCCACCTCGAGGCTCGCCGAAAGAGCAAGGTAGAACGCCGTAGTCGCTCCCACGTGGCCTGCCCCGAAAATCGTCACCTTATCCATGCGGCCTCCAATCCCAGATCGTGAAACGGTCCCCCGGTGAGGGGCGGTTAATCCTTTTCCTCTTCGGAACCCCTGGACCCGGCGGCGCCAGCGCCTGCGCCCGCGTTAGCTTTCGTCGGGCACTGCGGGTCCAGGCAAAGCTCCCAGGGCCTGGATCCCTTTGAGAGCACTTTGATTCGAGGGCTCTTGCACTCTTCGCAAACCTCACCCGTGGCTATTACGGCTCCCTTCTGAGGAAGGGGGAAAGTGATGGTGCATTCCGGGTATCCACCACACCCGGCGAAGCGCTTTCCACTCTTGCGGGCTTTCAATATGCGCATCTCGCCGCCGCACCCGGGGCACTCGCCCAGCACCGCGTCGCCCCTTACACCCTCACGTATCTCACGGGATATCTCTTCTTTCTGGCTCTCCATGGTATCCAGGATCTTCCCCAGCACCTCGCGAGAGCGGTCAACCACAGCCTCGAGTGACTTCTTGCCCTCGACGATGTTGTCCATATCCTGTTCGAGCTCCGATGTCATGTCCGGCGTCGTGACGGTGGTCGCATGGCGCTCGAGCGCCTGTGTGACCGCTATTCCGGTCTCGGTAGGCCTCAAGGGGCTGCCGAACGCGTATCCTCTCTCTATCAGGCTCTGGATAATGCTATGACGCGTAGACTTGGTGCCAAGTCCGAGCTCCTCCATCTTCTCTATGAGCCTTCCTTCCGCGAACCTCGATGGCGGCTGGGTCTGCTTGGCTTCGAGAGACCTATCGATGATGGCGACCGTGTCGCCTTCCTCGAGGGCTGGAAGCTCCTCGTCCTTCTTCCTCGTGTACGGGTAATAGTGCAGGTAGCCTTCGTCCACCATGACGTCCCCGCGCGCGACGAACGGCTCGTCGTTGACATCTATGTCCACTCGTGTCGATCTTGCCTTTGCCGCGTCGGAGAGCGTTGCCATGAAGCGGCGTGCGACCAGCTCGTATACTTTCCATTCCAGGGAGCTCAAGCTGTCTTTCTTCGGTGCTCCTGTGGGATAGAGGGGCGGGTGGTCGGTGGAGAGCTTCTTACCCCGTGTCGGCGTGTGCTTTCCTTTCTT
>PMDX01000091.1 GCA_003154635.1 Actinomycetota bacterium
CCTGCGGGAGGGATTGTCTACGGCGGAGAAGGTGACTGACATATCGGGCCGGGGTGTGGGAATGGACGTCGTCCGGAGCGCGGTCGAAAAGCTGCGCGGCCGCGTAGAACTGTCGTCCACCCCGGGAAACGGGACCAGGGTCACCATTAGGCTTCCGCTGACACTCTCTATCATCGACGGGATGGTCGTGAAGGTCAGCGACGAGCACTATGTCGTTCCCTCGTTCGCCATACTGGAGTCTTTCCGCCCCACTGTCGACCAGCTTTCCACGGTGTTCTCCAAGGGCGAGATGGTGGACGTGAGGACGGAGACCCTTCCGCTCTTCAGGCTGCACGAGCTGTTCAAGATCCAGGGCGCTAAGAGGAACCCATCTGAAGCGCTTGTGCTGGTGATCGGTGAGAACGGGAGCCGGTGCGCGCTGATGGTGGACGACATAGTGGGGCAGCAACAGGTGGTCATCAAGTCTCTGGGCGAGATGTTCACGGGAGTGTCGGCAGTGTCCGGCGGAGCGATCATGGGCTCCGGCCGGGTCGCGCTGATTCTCGACCCACAGGGTGTAGTACAGATGGCGCACGCTGCCTCTTGAGGCGTGCGATCAGATATCACGGGAGGTGAGGCGCGGAAGCACACAGTGGCGTGGCGGGTAGATGAAAGGCCGAAAGGCGATTGACGCGACGGAGGGAGGCAAGAGAATGTCAAATGCGCAGGCTGTCGAGCAAGAGAAAGCCGGTGTCAGAAAGCTTAACAAGTACCTGACTTTCACTCTCGGCGAAGAAGAGTATGGTCTCGAGATACTCAAGGTTCGCGAGATCATCGGCCTGATACCCACAACCAAGGTGCCGCGCATGCCGGACTTCGTGCGCGGGGTCATCAACCTCAGGGGCAAGGTCATCCCTGTGATAGACCTCAGGCTGAAGTTCGGGATGGAGTCGATAGGCGATACGCAGGAGACCTGCATAATTGTCGTCGACCTCGACGACCTCTTGATGGGAGTAGTGGTGGACAGGGTGTCTGAGGTCCTCGACATACCTGAGGAGGATATTGAGGACACCCCGGACTTCGGAATTGAGGTCAATACTGATTTCGTCCTCGGTGTGGGCAAATCAAAAGGCAAGGTTGTCATGCTTCTTGACATCGGCCGGGTATTGACGGCTGACGAGGCCGAGGCTATGGCGGCAGACGAGAGCGACAAGATGGACGATAGCTATCCGGGCGAAGGCCCAGACGTGAATTGAAAGGAGAAGTAGAAGTGGCTGAAACACCGGGCGAGAAAAAGACTATCACTGCCGCGCTCGAGAAGAAGGTCCAGGAAGCCCTGGCTGGCCTGGCGGGTGCGCTGAGGGAAGCGGATCTCGATTTTCGAATCGATACGTCATCGTTCACGGGAGCGTGGAAAAACGCTTTCGACGATCTGAACAGCGGGCTCGACTCTCTTGCGAGCCCCATAATTGAGGTGTGCGACAAGCTCGGCAAGTTCGCGAATAGTGAGGTACCCGAGAAAGCCACGGGTGACCTCAAGGGCTGCGCCGCTGCCATAGCGGACAACCTGAACAACCTGATTGATGTGGTCGATATGCGTCAGGAAGACATCAAGCTATTGCAGGACGCGGCACGGCTGGGCGACCTGTCGGTGCGCGCCGACGTGTCAAAGTACACTGGTTACAACAGCGGCATGATAACGGCGATGAACGAGATCCTCGACATCCTCGTCGGGCCGATAAGAATAGCCTCGGACAACATCAAGATGCTCGCCGAAGGCCAGACGCCGGAGAGGATCACCGCCGAATACTGCGGCGAGTTCAACCTGATAAAGGAGAGCGTCAACTCTGTAGTCGATTCACTCTCGAACCTGGTGGACGAGACCGGCGTCCTGATGGTGGGTGTGAAAGAAGGCAGGCTGGAGACAAGGGCTGACGCCGGCAGGGTCGGGGGTGTCTACAGGAAGATACTGCGCGGGTTCAACGAGACGATAGAGGTCATAGCGGCGCCGGTCGAGGACACCTCGCGGCGTCTCGCGTCGATCGCCGACGGAGAGATCCCGGAGAAGATGGGCGGCGTGTATGCCGGCACCTTCGAGGTGCTGGCACGGAGCGTCAACTCGCTCATAGACAGCGTGAACGGGATGACCGTGGAAATAAACAAGCTCTGCGATGAGCAGGGGGCTGGAGAGATCGACTACGCGATCGCGACCGACGGGTTCCAGGGCATCTTCAAGGAAATCTGCGACCGGGTGAACGAAACCGTCCGGGAGATCGTAAGAAAGGTCCTGAAGATCCTGGACGTCACGTCCGCTTACGCCGAGGGCGATTTCAGCCCGATCCTCGAGCCCTTGCCGGGCAAGCAGGTCGTGGCGAACCAGAAGCTGGACCTGCTGCGCGACAACCTGTTGTCGGTGATCGCCGATCTCAACATGCTGGCGAATGCGGCGATGGAGTATGAGTTCGACCTCAGGGCGGACCCCGGCAAGCACGCGGGGGAATACAGCAGGATCGTGGAGGTGTTCAACAAGACGCTCGACTCGATAATCACACCGCTGAACGCAATGGTCGAGGACGCGGCGATGCTGTCCGTCGCGGCGGTCGAGGGCAGGCTCGCGACACGCGCGGACGCCTCCAAGCACCGGGGCGACTTCCAGAAGATAGTCCAGGGAGTGAACGATACGCTTGACGCGGTCATCAACCCGCTGAACGTCGCCGCGGGCTACGTGGACAGGATCTCCAAGGGAGACATCCCCGAGAAGATCACCGACGACTACAACGGTGACTTCAACGAGATCAAGAACAACCTGAACCTGGCCATCGACGCGGTCAACGCGCTCGTGGTTGACGCCAACATGCTGTCCGTCGCGGCGGTGGAGGGCAGGCTCGCGACACGCGCGGACGCCTCCAAGCACCAGGGCGACTTCCAGAAGATAGTCCAGGGAGTGAACGATACGCTTGACGCGGTCATCAACCCGCTGAAAGAGGCCGCTTCTGTTCTCGAGGAGGTCGCTTCCAAGCGCGACCTGGGCGTGAATGTGACCGGTGATTACAAGGGCGACCACCAGAACCTCAAGAACAGCATCAACAAGACGCTCGAAAGCCTCAACGGGGCTATGCAACAGGTGGCGGATGCCACGGCCCAGGTGACGGCGGCTGGTGGCCAGATAAGCGCCTCAGCCCAGAGCCTTTCGCAGGGCTCGGCGGAGCAAGCCAGCTCGCTCGAGGAGATAACCGCGAGCGTCGAGGAGATAACGGGGATGAGCAAACAAAACGCCGAGAACGCAGACCAGGCGAGGCAGTTGGCCCAGGAAGCACGGGGATCGACCGAGAAGGCAGATGCCTCCATGGTCAAGATGGGCGAAGCCATCAACGAGATCAAAGTGTCTTCAGACGAGACGAGCAAGATCATCAAGACCATCGACGAGATAGCGTTCCAGACCAACCTGCTGGCCCTTAACGCGGCAGTCGAGGCGGCCCGCGCTGGAGAGGCGGGCAAGGGGTTCGCTGTCGTAGCCGAAGAGGTGCGGAACCTGGCGATGAGGAGCGCGGAAGCTGCTAAGAACACCTCAGACCTCATAGAGGGCTCGGTGAAAAACACCGACAACGGTGTCAAGATCGCCGACGAGGTGGCCACCGCCTTAAAGGAGATCATCGAGAGCTTCGAGAAGGTGAACAACCTGGTGGCGGAGATAGCCGCTGCTTCTCGCGAGCAGGTGCAGGGTATCCAGGAGGTCAATGGGGCCATGGGTGAGATGGACAAGGTCACTCAGAGCAACGCTGCCATCGCAGAGGAGTCCGCGAGCGCATCCGAGGAGCTCGCCTCACAGGCAACTCAGCTCTCTGACATGGTCAAGACCTTCAAGCTCGCGATAACCGACGGCCGCAGCGAATATGCAGGCTCGAGCGGGCTCTCCAGTAAAGATATGAACACGCTGCGCGCCCTGGTGCAGCAGGAGAGCCGGAAGAGCACGGCAGTTGGGCCCACCAGCTCGGCGCCAAAGACCGTCTCCGCGCCCAGGACGTCAGTCAACGATACCCCCGAAAGCGCGATTCCATTCGACGACGATTTCGACGAATTCTAGAGAAGTGCCTGGCCACGAGACCGGGCCTATGGGTTGACGGCAAGTGGAGAGGTACGGCAATAAGCCGCACCTCTCCAATGCCGGGAAGAAGCAGCATTGCTGGAGTTTGAACTGAAAGAGAGAGAGTTCGAGAAGATCGCATCCATCGTTTACGACCATTGTCGGCTTAACCTCCGCGGTGGTAAAAAACCGCTAGTAGAGGCGCGGCTGGCGAAGCGCCTCAGGGCGCTCGGCATGGGGACCTACAAGGACTACCTCGCCCTGGTCGAGGCCGATGAAGAAGAGCTCGGCATGATGATCACCTCCCTGACCACCAACCATACCAAGTTCTTTCGCGAACCTGAGCATTTCGAGTTCCTGCAAAAGAGCTTCTTTCCCGAGGTGTTGGAGATTGGCATCCGCACGCTCCGAATCTGGAGTGCCGGCTGCTCGAGCGGGGAGGAGCCGTACTCCATTGCAATCGAGATGAGGGAGAGTCTGCCCGACATCGGCAGGATGGACGCGCTGGTGCTTGCCACTGATATCAGCAGAAAAGCTCTCAGACAAGCCAGCGAGGGCGTGTACACGGTAGAGAGCGTGAAAAATGTGCCCGCGGCGCTACGCAATAAGTATTTCTCGAAATCATCGGCCGGCGGTGAGTTACTGGAGGTGAAGCCTGTCATAAAGAACCTCGTCAGGTGCCGTCACCTTAACCTCATGGACCCATGGCCGATGAAGAAGGGGTTCAACATCGTGTTCTGCCGAAACGTGATGATCTACTTTGACAAGGTGACCCAGCAAGGGCTGGTAGGCCGTTTTCAACGTGTCATAAGGCCGGGAGGGGTCCTGATCGTGGGGCACTGCGAAAGCCTGGCTGGCATGGGCCAGGGGTTTCGATGCGTTAGCCCCACTATCTACCAGAAGATCTGACCAGCTGTCTGGGGGACGACGTGCCGCACACAGTAGGTGTAAGCGAGATGAAGGTGTCGAACAGGCCGGGCGATTCCATAGTCACGCACTCCCCGGGATCCTGCATAGCTGTCGTGATACATGATCACGAGTCCATCGAGATGGCATTGGAGGCGCAACCTTGATCAACGTGCTGGTCGTGGATGATTCCGCCGCCGTCCGTCAGAGCGCCTTCATGAGCTCGTACGGGGTGCCTTCAAGGGAGAGAAATAATCGTGTATTTCCTGAGAAAAGGGTATCAACCGTTTGTTAAAAACGGGTAGGCCTTAAGTGGGGTTTGCCAGGTCCGTGGCGGCTATATCCTGATTTCAACCTTGGGTGAAAGGGCCGGCTTTCCGGTGAAACGGGAGGCTGGAGGCAACAGGCTTATGTTTGCCGTGCAGGGCGTAGCATGAGTTGCTATCAACGGTCATCAAACGCACTACAAGGGGCACTTTGAAATGCACAGAATACTGAACGACAACGAGGTGGACATCCTACGCGAGGTTGGCGTTATCGGTGCCGGAAACGCGGCCGGGAGGCTGGAGGAACTCCTGAGAAGGGAAGTCGACGTCGCTGTCCCGAGGGCGACAATCGTTCCCAAGGAAGGCATAGCTTCATACATAGGCGACCCCATCGAAACGGTCATGGGGGTCTACGCGCGGGTGATAGGCGAGCTCGGGGGGTACGTAGTGTTGCTGCTCTCGTTGCAGGACGCCAGAAACCTCGTAGAGTTGCTGATGCGACCCGACAGTTCGGGCAGGCCGTTCACGTCAAACAACCTGTCGGCGATCGCGGTAACCGGGAGCATAGTCTTTCGTGCGTACCTTGATGCCGTGACGCGTTTCTGCGGTATGGTAGCCGCGCCGGGCGATTCCTCCTGCACCGCTGACATGCTGGGCGCGTTCATCAACACGCTCCTTGTCAGGACTACCGCGGACGTCTCGGAGGCACTGGTCATCGAGACGGATTTCTCAAGCGGTGGGTTCATGTCCAGTGGGCATGTGGTCTTCATCGCCGATTGCGAGAGCATGGACCGGATCGTCCAATCCATGGTGACCCAGGGCTGAGCAGGCGTGCGTAGCAAGCATGGGATGTCCGGGTGTCATCGCTCGAATTTCACCGGGCGTTACCCTCATGGGTGGATGGAGCTGAGAGCCCGCAATAGTAGGATTTGTCAGTATCCCAGGTCTAAGGGGGAGAGAGTTGCCCGAGAAAATAATGATTGTGGATGACGCGGCGTTTATGCGCAAGCGGATTCGCAACATCCTTCTCAAGAACGGCTTCGAAATCGTGGCCGATTGCCTGGACGGCAAGCAGGCCGTTGAGCAGTACGAGCAGCTGCACCCCGATCTGGTGACGATGGACATCACCATGCCCGACATGGACGGCCTGACGGCCCTGCGGAAGATCCGGGAGATCGACCCCGAGGCGCGGGTCATCATCTGCTCCGCCCTGGGCCAGCAG
>PMDX01000017.1 GCA_003154635.1 Actinomycetota bacterium
GGGCCCGGCCACGATCCCGATGGGGAGGCTATCCGTGGTTGGCACTGAGTACTCCGTTATCGCGCCTGCTGGCGAAACGCGCCCGATCTTGTTGCTGCCGTACTCCGTGAACCAGATTGCGCCGTCGGGACCATCCGTGATTCCTGAGGGGTAGCTGGTCGCGCTGGGCAAGCCGTACTCCGCGAACGCTCCTGACGTCGTCACGCGGCCGATTTTGTTCCCGCTCCACTCCGTGAACCAGATTGCGCCGTCNNTCGAGTGCGGGCGGGAAAAAGGCGAGCGCCACGGCAGCCGTCACTAGCATCGCGACAGACATTGCGAGCCTGATTGTTCTCACAACTACCCCCCAACTCAGCGGTGTGGAGATCCTGGATTCTTTACACCAAGCATTATATACAGGGTCGGGCGGCGCTCACGCCTTTCGGAAAAGTATCGCGAACTCATTTTCTAAGCCCGTCCTCAGGTTCCCGCCGTAAGAATGTGGAAAAGCTGGGCAGGAGCGGTATCGACCGCCACCCGCGTTAACGGTCTTTTAACACGGCGTCCATTTGAAATTAACCGGGCATAGCCAGCATGAGGACGGTAATGGTTTGAAGCTGAATATGACGGAGGGCGGATAGGCAGTTGTGAAAGGCGATGAAAGTAACTGCGGGACGGGCTCGTTGCGGCGGGCGCGTGTCGCCGATATCGATATGGCATACCGTGAGTTCGGTGCGGGAGAGCCGCTCATATTGGCAACGGCGTACTCCACGACCATGGATATGTGGGACGCACGGTTCATCCGCCGGCTCGCGACGCGTCACCGCGTGATCGTGTTTGACAACCGTGGCATGGGAAAGAGCACTGCCGGGACAGCCGTGTGGGGCATCGATCGGTTCGCCGGCGACGTCGCGGGCCTCATCGACGCGCTCGGCCTGGGCAAGGCCCACGTGCTGGGCTGGTCCCTGGGCGGTGACATAGCGTTGAGCCTCGCCGTCCGCTTTCCGGAGAAGGTAGACAAGCTGATAATCTACGCGGGAGACTGCGGCGGGCAGCAGAAGATCGACCCCCCGCGCTACCGGGAAGTCTTCAGACAGGTGATGCGCGATAGCCCTCTCGCATGGGCGTTTGCCTCCCTGTTCCCGCCGGAATGGATGAAGCAGCACCCGGATTGCTGGCGCGCGGTACCGTTCCACAAGATGAGGATCCGGCCGCGGAATATCGCGCGGCAGAAAAAGGCGTATGACGACTGGCGCGGCGTCTATGAGGAACTGCCGTCGATAGGGAGCGCGTCGCTGGTGGTATCGGGCACCCGGGACGTCTCCACTCCCCTTGGGAACGCTTTCATCCTCAGCGGACGGATTCCCCGGGCCAGGCTCTTGCTGGCCCTGGGAGCAGGTCACGGTCTCATGTACCAGTACCCCCACGAGTTCGCGTCTGCCGTCACCGAGTTCTTACGTGCGCCCTTCAGCGAGGGGGTGGAGTTGCTGCGCCACGGCCGGGTCGCGCGCGGCAGCGCCGACGTAGCGCCGTCTAACCGACTGGCGCCCGAGACCGGTTGACGGCAGCCGGCCCGCGACGGGTAAACATGACTGGCTGATTCTGGTCTGGCAGTTCGTTGATAGCCCGGTCAACATAACTCAGGAATGCGGCATTGTATTCCTCGCCGGGATACTTGTGTGGATCGGGAACCGGGCACATGACGCCACCGTCCGCGAGTTTCTTCATGATGACCGTCTTCCTAAGACGTGGCCTTCGTAATCAGAATGCGGAAGCTCTCCACCATCTCGCGGAAGAGGTGCTTCAAGCTCTCGAGCTCCTCGCCTTCTCGAATAGGTATCTCCACGTCCAGGGAGCCGTCCATGATCTGTTCGGCAGCGGCGGACAGCTCATTGGCGGGCCTGGTTATCCGCCTTCGTATCAGGAAGCTCAAGGCCAGGAACGTCAGAAGAACAAGGACGATGAGAGTTCCAATCACAACAGGTATCAACGTGACGTACAGGTCCCGTTTCTCCCGGCTATAGAAGCTCCTCATCTCCGCGATTTCCTTATGCATGGGAATAACTCCCAGGTAGGCGTGATAAAGGCCCAGGGTCCTGAAGGTTTTTATGGTGATGACCTGCTCTCCCTTCAGCCCGAGAGTCGGAATGCCCTTTTCAAAATAGAGATACGAGGTGCCCTTCTTCATCGCATTTACAAGATAGTTGGGGACAGGCCAGTTGTAGATCAGGCTTGTGTCGTCCGATACGATTACCATCGCGCCCTTCGGTACGCCAAAACCGGCCAGAACGACCATGAGTTTTTCCAGACCCATCAAGCCCCGAGCCACTATGTCCTTTGAAAACTGGATATAGAACGCCTGATATTCATAAGCCTTTTTATCGAGGACATACTTGGCTTGTTGCTGAATGGTAAGATTCGGGATGGCATTTTCGGCAAGTTTTTCCGTTACTATTGGATCCAGCGTGTCTCTGACAAATACTGACATGCCTGTGAACTGTCCCGAAACCTGTTGAATCATCTTGTCCACACTCTTGTCGATCAAGTTGTTTTGCCAGTGATTGAAGACAAGGAAGTTTACGGATCCGGAGATCAGGAATATGACCACGAGGAAGGTGGTTATGTAGTACAGGGTGCGGGACCGTTTGGACGCGAATCCCTTCTTCGCCTGCTTCCGCGCGAGCCTGCCTCCCGCCGGCTTTGCCAGCTTCTCTTCTTCCACAAGCTCGCCCATCTTCGAGGCGGATTCCTCAGCAAGAGGAATGGAGAGCATTACATTAAAGTTCCTGACCATAGTTCTGAAGGCGAGTTTCAAGCCCGCAAACTCCTCGCCGTTGCGAACCGGTATCTCCACGTCCAGGTTTCCATCCATGACTTCCTGTGACAAGGCGGAAAGCTCGTCTATGGGCCTGGTTATCCTTTTGCGTATGAGGTAAGCGAGGAAGACGAACGTCAGAAGGGACATTGCCGCAACGGAGATAACGATGAGAAGCGCCAGGTTGCGGGAACCCTCGCTTTTCTTGGGGTTGACAAAACGGTCAATGGCGGCGATATCAGCAGCCATCGGCTTCACCGTGATGAGAGCCACTTTAAGGCCCGTCCCGTTCAGCTCCGTTTCCTTTGTCACTATCAGGCTCAGCCCGGTTGCTCCCAGTTCCGGGACGCCGTTCTTCGCCCACAGATAGCCTTTGCCGTTCTTGACGGCCCGCGTCAAGTAATCGGGAACTTTCCCTTTATAGACCAGATCCCCATTGCTGGCGGCGATCACCAATGTTTGGGGATTCTGCGCGGACTGGGACAGGACGATAGCGGCTGTCTTTAGTCCGAGGAAGCCGGAGTCGACCATCTTTTTCAATGTGTCGTTCAGGTATTCCTGCCCCGCGGTCAACTTGCCTTCTCCCGCCGCCGCGAGCAGCGACTGGGAATCCAGTCCTTTCAACTTGTCCTGGCCCAGGTACGTGAGGAAATCGATGGAATAGGAAGAAAAAGAAGAGATGCTGTTCACGTCCATCTGGAGCAGCTTGTCTCTACTCTTATTGATCAAGCGGTTCTGTGAGCTGCTGTAGATGAAGTACGTGGCCACGCCGGACAGCACAAAAACGGCAATTATGAGCAGGGTTATCTGATAAAGCGTTTTGCTTCTTTTGCTGGTTAACGTTGAAGCCTTGCTCTTCTCCGAGTCGCTGCTCATAAGCCTATCCCGTAAATCTGCAGTTCCCCATTGCTATCCTTGAAAAGGTTATTCTCCCTTGACTATGCTCGGCCATCACCAACAGATTCTTAAACCGGTATCCCCCGTTTGTCTCCTCGGGGCGACTCAAATCCCTCTCTCCGCCAGAAATGATTCCCCGGTTGAAGGGTATTCTGTAGATTGAACGTCGTTGTTATTAAGGGTGAAAGCTCCCGCTATTCAAGCCCGAGGTCTTTCATCTCGCCGTCGGCCTCGGCGTCGAGTTTCTTATAGTCCGCCTCCGCCGTGTTGAGCTCTCCCTCGTACTTGTTGACGATATCGGTGATCGCCTGGGTCACTGCCGCTTCGCTCGTCGGGGCAACGGTTACCCAGCCGCTGATTACCGCGCCGAATTCGTTCAGGAAAGCCTTCAACTTGTTGCCGACCGCGATTACGTCGTCAACCTCGTTGATCCTTGTGTCCGCGTAATCCTTGTAATCCTCGGCGCCTTCGAGTTTGGCAACAGCCTCGTAGTCGGTCTTGAGCTTACCGGCTTTTGCAAGGAAGGCGTCTATTTCGGCGGTGATCGTTGCCGACTTCTCTTTGAACTTAGTGTCGAGATCCTGGAAACCCGTTACCCCGGTGATATCGCTGAATGCGTTCGAGACGTCGCTGTTCAAAGTTCCATACCCGTCGATAAGCGATTGCAGCGACTTGTCGGCGATTTTCAGGTCCTGCTTGGCGAATTCGCTCCCGAAGTTCTTCTCGCTGAAGAGCCACTTGCCATTCTTCTTTACCAGGTAGAACTCTTTACTGAAATCTTCGTTGATAGGGCCCGTCTGCAACTTGCCGTCGGCATCCTTGTATTGGACGGTGCCACCAGTGACTTTGACGGTCGCGCTATTCCCACTGGTAGTCGTGCTGAACTTCGCACCCTTGAACTTGACGTTCGTGTCCATGAGGTTCTTGGCCATGTCCGCCTTGAAGGAAGCTTCGACGCCCGGCTGGTTCTTGAACGGCTCCATATCGATAAGGGCATAGAAGCTTTGAGCGTTCTTGCTTTCGAGTGCCTTGAACATGCTCGCGACAGTCGCCGACGGGGACGAGCCCTTGAACACGACGAACACGAGCACCAGCACCACAGCCGCGACTGCCAGGACGCATACGGTCGCGATTGCGGGGACGAGCCAGCGCTTCTTCTTCGCGACGGGCAGGCCCGGTGGTGCGGCGGACTGCGGTGGTGTCACCGACGTTTGCGGCCCCACCGGTGCACCGGCGGGCGAAGCGGGGACGGTCGCAGGCGCAGGGG
>PMDX01000215.1 GCA_003154635.1 Actinomycetota bacterium
GTTGCACGAGTTGCAGACCGTGAACTCGGGGCTGAAAGCTACTTGTGCGGCATTCGTATCTCTAAATATCTTCTCGACAAATCTACGTATGGACGCGGCGGGCGGTTGGTGCTCCCCGAGCCACACGTGGATTATGGCGCCGGCCTTGATAAGAGGATGGAAAAGGCTCTGCTTCTGGACCCTTTCCACGTAATCGATCGGAGCATCCGTGGCGAGATGGATGCTGTTGGTGTAGTAATACTGCTCAGTGCTCACCTGGCCCTTCACGACCTGGCCGGTCGGCCCCGGGTAGTACTTCATGTCCAGCTTTGCGAGGCGATAGCCGCTCGACTCGGCAGGCGACTCTTCGAGTACCATGTTGATACCGTATTTCTCAGAGAGCCTCTCGCACACGATAGACATATGAGCGACCACTTTCAGGCCGAAGCGGAGGGCCTCGGGTGTCTCGTGAAGTTGATCGCCCTTGTGGTACTGGACCATCTCGTTGAGGCCCAGCAGCCCCGCAAGGTACGTGAGACGCTCGACCCTCAGGTACGGCTCGCCGTCGCTCTCCATGCAGAGGAGTGAAACGGGGCCCTCGTGCCCGAGTTCCATGAGGCTCATCACGAACTTGCGCTTCTGCAGGTGCGCCCGCGCCACCATCTCGAGGGTCTTCTCGAGCTCGCTGAAGAGCATCTCGTCAGACCCCTGCGACCTGTACGCGATGCGGGGCAGGTTTATCGTGATGTTCTGCAGGGCGCTGAACCGCATCTTCTCGGGGGTCATGGCCTCGCGAAGGTCTTCCTCCTGGAGCTTGAGCTTGAGCCTGCAGCATTGCGAGACCGTGACCTCGTCACCGCGGTCGAACACGAAGTACGTTATGCCCTGTTTGCTCGCGACCTCGCACGCCAGGTCCAGGAACTCCTCCCAGCCCTCGGTTCTGAAGAAGTCATCGCTTATGTGAAGCAGCGGCTTCGGGAAGACAAACGTCTTGCCAACGGCGTCGCCCACCTCGTATATCTCGAAGAGAGCCTTGAGGAACAGCTGCGACTCTTTCTCGTAATCTTTGTACGTCTTTCCGGTTGGAATGCCACCGGGGCCTATCGCCGGAGCATCCCTCAGGTGCCTGGGAACGTTCCAGTAGAGGTTGAAGTCCGTGAACACGACCTGGCTGCCGCGAGCCCCCGCGAGCTGGTTGAACTCGAAGATGAGCATCTGGGCGAGCTGCTTTATGCGCTCGTAAGGCATATCGACGAGGAACGGTGAGAAGAAGACGTTCACCGCCTCCCAGCCAATGGCTCCGGCGTAGTACGACTGCAGTGTCGATGCCATCTTGACCATGTGTCCGATGAGAACATCGGCGTGGCGCGCCGGCTTGGACGTGCTCGTGATGTTTGGCAGCTTGAGGCCAAACTTCTTGACGTACTCGAGGCTGTGGCCTCCGCAGTATGGCCTCACGCAGAATCCGAGATCGTGCAGATGGATCGCTCCCTCGTAGTGAGCCCTTGAGATATCCTCGGTGAAGATGCGCTCGAGCGCGTACTGCTTGAGCACCGTCTCGGCGATGGTGAGGTTTATCGACTCCGGGTTGTGGGTCGTGTTGCTATTCTCCTTGTTGGCCTGCGTAATGATGTTCTCGACGTCGTACATCGGCAGGCCGAGCTTGGTGTGCTTCTCGAGCATGTGGGAGAGCCCACGCTCCATGAGCTGCAGGTCGACCAGCTCGCGGATGAGGCTGGTCGTGACCCTCGTCTGCCCGGAGGCGATCAGGGATTTCTCGACCCCGTCTGCGATCTCGGCGGCGAGGTCGGGAGATGCCTGCGCTTCCAGGATGATCGAATCGACGATCTTCTGCTTGTCCCACATGTTGATCTCTTCATGAGATATGGTGGAAACCTGCAGCGCTATATCCGTTGCATCCCCGGCAGCGTTATAGGAGAAGTCTCCCTGGCTGTTCAGCACCTGAATCCGAGGTGTCAATTGGCGCTCCTTTCGTCTGCCCTGCCCTATTCTTTTCGGTCTTCCTGCCCGGGCATAAGCTCCCCGAGTTCTTTCTGGAATTCACTGACGTCGTCGAACCTTTTGTACACCGAAGCGAACCGGAGGTACGCGATCTCGTCGATATTGCGTAACCGCTCCATGACCATATCTCCGAGTTCGGAAGCGGGCATTTCGTTCTCCTGCCGCTTCATGACCTTCTCTTCTATCTCGTCGACAGCCCTCTCAATAACGGCTTCGGGGACTTCGCGCTTGCTGCACGCTTTATGTAAACCTGTAGCAAGTTTCTCTCGGTCAAAGGGTTCTCTCGTATCGTCGCGCTTCACGATGACCATCGCCGCTTTCTCGCGGCGCTCAAACGTAGTGAACCGTGATCCACAACCGCCACAATGCCGACGCCTGCGGATGGCCGTGCCCTCGTCCGCCGACCTCGAATCGATTACTTTTGTCTTTGGGTTCCCGCAATACGGGCACTTCATAAGTCTTGACCTACCCCGCTAAGGCGCCCCTGGATACCTCTCCTGATTTTTGAATCCTTCTTTGTTTGCCTACCGCTACCCAGGTCCACATTTTGTGCTGTTGGCAATTCTGCGCCACAACATGCTGTGTGTCAATACGAGATTTCGAAATAAAATGTCTATCACACAACTACAGAGTTGTCTCATTCAGTGAACATGAATTTAAGGTTTAATCCTTGGTCGAGGGTTGCCGGATTTCTGTACAAACCGACGTTTTGGCTGCTGTTATCGACACTTTGACGTGATGAATATCTTGATCCAACCTCCAGGGCTTGTGAAAAAGCGTAACGAGCACAACGCATTGTGGGACTCCAAAACAAGGCCAAAGTACTGAAAATTATTTTCTGAGCCTCAAGTCGAGGTCCAAATCAGAATTGCCATTAATTGCAAATCCTGTGGAGAAACGACGCATCCATCATGGATTGACGGGTCAGGAAACAAGGTAACGCGAGTACCTTGAAAGCCTATCAGGTGGAAGGTTTACGACCAGGATCACGTGGTCGTCGTCGAGCTCGCGGCTCCTGACGGAGCCGTCCCTGTAAAGTGCGGATAGAACGTCTCCCCTTCCGGCCGGCACGTGGAGCGTAAAGGCGTGAAAACTCGATATCCGCCTGGCCGCCTCATCGAGAAGTGCGTCTACGCCCTCGCCCGTCTTCGCAGAGATTGGCATCGCATCCGGATAAGAACGTTGCAGGTACGCGAGCTGAGGGGGCTCGATCGAATCCATCTTGTTGAGAGCGGTTATCCTGGGGATATCCGAGGATTCCAGGTCGGTCAGGACCTCTTCGACGGCCCTGACCCTTTCGATCAGCGTCTCGTCTCTCGTTGAGTCTACGACGTGGACGAGTAGGTCCGCTTCCCTGACTACTTCGAGGGTCGAGCGGAATGCAGCCACAAGCTCGTGTGGAAGCTTGCGTATGAAGCCAACGGTGTCGGAGACGACCACTCGCTGTCCGTCCGGAAGCTCGGCCCTTCTTGTCGTGGAGTCGAGCGTGCTGAAGAGCTGGTCCTCCACCAGGACCTTTGAGCTTGTGAGCCTGTTGAGGAGCGATGACTTTCCGCTGTTCGTGTAACCGACGAGACATATGGAGGGAAGTCCGGCCCTGGCGCGCTGTTTTCGCTGGGTCATGCGTACGGCTTCCATCTGGTCTAATTCGCCCTCGAGCTTCCGCATTCTCGACCTGATCCGCCGCCTGTCTACTTCCAGTTTAGTCTCACCAGGACCGCGGCGCGTACCGATGCCGCCCGCCATGCGGGACAACTCCATACCCTGGCCTCGAATCCTGGGCAGCATGTAGGAAAGCTGCGCGAGCTCCACCTGGGTCGACCCCTCACGCGTGTGAGCATGCAATGCGAAGATGTCGAGGATGAGCGCCGTCCTGTCGATGACCCTGGAGTCGAGAGCGTCGGCGAGCCTGTCCTGCTGGGTGATCGTAAGCTCGTTGTCGAATATCACCAGGCCGGCGCCAGCGGATTTCGCTTCACTGTTTACCTCGTCGAGCTTGCCCTTGCCCAGGACTGTTGAAGGGTTGTAAGCCGCGCGTTTTTGAATCACGGAGCCTACCACGTCAGCTCCGGCGGCCTGTGCGAGAGCTCCAAGCTCCTCGAGGGAATCGAGGGTCGCCTCCTCGGAGACATCGGGCAACTGCACCGCGACTAGAAGGCACGGTTCGCGTTCGTCGTCCGTGGCGGGTGCTGTCGTCAACTAGAAGACTTCCTTGAGGCGGTTGACTGCTTCGTGTATGCGTTCGTCGGGGACAGTAAGAGAGAGCCTGACATACCCTTCGCCGGATGGGCCGTAAGCATTGCCGGGCGTGAGGAAAACGCCGGCCCTGTCGAGCACATGCGTTGAGAAACTGACGGAATCGAAGCCCGTCGGGACCGGCATCCAGATATATATACCGCCCCGCGGGGCTGCCACTTTCCAACCGAGGGAGTCGAGGAGAGAGACGAGGATGTCTCTGCGTCTTCTGTACAGTTCGACCATTTCCCGCAGGTCGTCCCGGCCGTTGTCGAGGGCGTCCACCGCGGCGAGTTGTATGGGGTTGAAGACGCCGGAGTCTATGTTCGTCTTGACTGTGCCGAGCGCCTCGATGACCCGGGCGTTTCCGCAGGCGAACCCTATGCGCCACCCTGTCATGTTAAATGTCTTGGAAAGGGAGTGGAATTCGATCGCGACGTCCATCGCGCCGGGGATTTCCAGGATGCTGCGCGGGGCTTCTTCGAAATAGACTTCGCCGTAGGCGAGGTCGTTGGCGATGACCCAGTTGTATTTGTGGGCGAGTTCGACGGCC
>PMDX01000009.1 GCA_003154635.1 Actinomycetota bacterium
TTCGTAAGGGGACAACGGTTATCTTCTCATATTTCCATCTCGCGGGTAACGCGGGCCCGTCGATGCCGGGCGCGCCCATGTGGCTATCGAGTCGCGTAGTCTTGGGGCTTCGCCATCGTCCACGGCCTCAGTTACCTCGCCAGGTGTCAATCTCGGCTGCTTCAGGGTTCTGGTATCATATCTTGTTAAAGACGGCCATCCGACCACTGGAGGCGCAATGATACCGCCAAGAATGGAAACGATCACCATAGAAGTTGAGGGCGGCATAGCCTGGATGTATCTCGACCGCCCCGAGAAGCTGAACGCAATGAACCCGGCGATGTTTGAAGAGCTAGGCGTCGCGGCTGACTACTTACGCGATGAGGACACGGTGAAGATCGCCGTTATCACCGGTCGGGGCAGAGCTTTTTGCGCCGGCATCGACCTGACATCGTTGCAGAACTACGGGGGTGCGGACGCCCACTTGTTCCGCACGGTGGTCCGCAAGATTCAGAAGAACTTCCGCGCCTTCGAACTGATCGAGAAACCCGTTATCTCCATGGTCAACGGACACGCGCTTGGAGCCGGCACCGAGCTCGCGCTGGCGAGCGACATGATCCTGGCTTCCACCGAAGCTACGTTCGGGCTCCTCGAAGTAAATGTGGGACTGGTGGTCGACCTCGGTGGCACACAGCGCCTGCCGCGTACCGTGGGTGTTCACAGGGCCAAGGAGCTAATCCTCACTGGTAAGAAGATCGACGCCATCGAAGCAGACCGCATCGGGCTGGTAAACGCGGTATACGAGCCGGACGAACTGCTGCCCAAAACCATCGAACTGGCGAACCACCTGATGAGCCTCCCCGCGGTGCCCGTCGGGCTCTGCAAGATAGCAATAGACAGGAGCCGCGACGGAAGCATCGAAACAGGGCTGGAGTTCGAGGCACAGTCCCAGAGCCTTGCGTTCTGGGCTCTGATGGAAAGGATGAAGGGTCAACAGGGTTAGTCGCGGTTTCGTGTCGCGTACCCTACGCTATCTTTCAGTCAATTCCAAGGAAGAGTCGTTATTCTTTGCTTGAGCATAAGGAGTCAGGATCAATTGGTGAGAGACAGTCAGGGAATAGTGATCAGGCCCCCTTCTGAAGCCGGGAGCTTCCTTCTGCAGACAACGATAGGATGCTCGCACAACCAGTGCACGTTCTGTGTGACGTACAAGTTCGTCAAGTACTCCGCGCGGCCGTTCGAAAAGGTCAAGGAAGACATCGAACTCGCAGCTCGCTGGAACCCCAAAGTCACAAGGGCGTTCCTCTGCGACGGAGACGCGATGTGCCTGCCAACCGAGGACATCGAACGCATCCTTGACTGTCTCAACGAGAACTTCCCCCGCCTTGAGCGGGTCGGCATCTACGCCAACGCCCGGGATATCCTTGCCAAGTCCACAGAGGAGCTCGCGGTCCTGAGCAGCAAGAAACTCGGCATCGGCTACCTCGGTCTCGAGAGTGGTAACGATGAGATACTGGAAAAGGTCAGGAAAGGCGCTACCTCCGAAGAGATGGTGAACGCTGTCCGAAAGGCCGAGGAAGCAGGTATCGCGGTGTCCGTGATAGTGCTCCTGGGGCTCGGCAGTAACGTTATGAGCAGGCGGCACGCCGAGGACTCCGCAAGGGTTGTAAGCAGGATGAACCCAAGCTATGTAAGCGCTCTCACCCTGATGCTCCTTCCGGGAACGCCCATGTACAAGGATTTTGAGAAGGGCGAGTTTGAGATAATGGACCCGGTGAGCATCCTCCAGGAGTTGCGCTGGCTGCTCGAAGGCATCGACGTCAAGGGACCATGCGTGTTCCGTACCAATCACGCCTCGAACTACCTCCCGCTCGGAGGCAACCTGCCTGACGATAAAAAACGCATGCTCAAGCTTATAGACCGAGGTCTCGCCGACACCTCCATCCTCCGACCCGAATCCCGTCGCGCCCTCTGACCCCTGTTTGCGCGATAGAAGTCTTCTTGTTGTCCTTAACCGCAGGGCGATGGGTACTTTTTTCCGTCGAACTCCGCAGTGGACTTAAATCTAAAACATATCGCTCTTTCCACGAGGANNGGGTTTGGGGTGGAAGTAGGTGGATTTCTGAGGCATCTTCTCGCCGTTGTCAGCGATGTGACGAACATGGTCGACCTTCGCGGCATTAACGAAGAACGCCATCGACGCCTGGCCTGAATCGACGAACCTCACAGCCTCGATCGCATCACGGGTGAACTTCAGGTTCTGCTCCACCGACTCCCTGTCCGGGGGTATCCCAAGAACTTTCTCAATGACTATCTTCTGTAGCACTGTCACGTCAAGGTTCTTGTACTCGCAGGAAGCCTCACCCTCGACCTCACGCTCTACGTCGAGATCCGTCTTCCACGAAAGTATGAAAAACCTCCCGTCTTTCAGGAACAGACCGAAGACATGTCCCGCCTCCCCCGCCGCTTCGAGTTTGTTAANNAAACCTGTCCGCTGCGAGGTCCTCTTGGCACTTCGATCTCGGCGACCGCGAACCAGTGCCCAAGCCCCTGCAGCATCTTCAGTGCGTCCACATCGGGAGTTGTCACGACCCGGTGTACGGGCAGCACGGAAAGGCCGGGGTTTTCCATTTCAACAATCATCATCATGAGGAAGTTCCGCGGGTCTTCGTCATCTGTTATCTCACCGATCTCCCGCAGCTTCCGACTGTACTCGANNCACTGCGATGGTGGCCGTCGGCTATGTAAAGCTGCCTTCCCTCGAAGAAACGGACCATGGTCTTGATGAACTTCTCATCAGTTATTCCCCAGATGTCGTGAGCGATACCGTCCGCCGACTGAAACTGAGACAGCGGAAAGCGCTCCATCTCTGTAAGGATCGGGTCCTTCAGGCGCTCGGCGGGGTCGGAATACAGCGCGTAAACCGAACTGAAGTTCGTTTTTGTATGCTCGAGCAGCTTCGTGCGGTCCTCAACCGGCTTGGGCAGGATGTTCTCGTGCGGGAGCACGACCCCCTCGGAGAAATCCACCAGCCTGACGCGCGCAACAATGCCGGTGCACTCTTTATACTCGCTTTCCAGCAGGTATCTCTGCCGGTAAAGGTACATAGCTGGTACCGGATCCTGGATAAGCACCCTCTGCGCGAGCCATCTGTCGAGGAACTCGGCCGCTCTTATGTACGGCTGCTCGGGGCTCGGGTCGCTCTTCTTAACCCTATTCAGGATGAGCCTGATAACGTTGTACGGATGCTTGTTGTAGAATGCATCACGAGCGTCGTCATCGATAACGTCATATATCGGGGCGATCACCAGGGACAGGTCCCCAATCGCTTCCTGGTTGTACCTTATCCCTCTGAAAGGCCTGACATCAGCCACTTTTCCTCCAGTCTCGAGAAAAGCGGTGTCCCGCTTCTTTTTTCAAGCATGATATCAGAGTCCGGAGTCACGCCACGTTGATCATCACGAGGTTGGTTTCGGAAATGCCCATTTCGGCGCGTGGACGCGAGTTAAGCAACGCCTGGATCAACAGGCCTATGAAGGAAAGGCTGTATGGTTCTTGCGGCGGGAAAACCCTGGTGCGGGCTCTTGAGTGCCGGGAGAATCCCCGCAGGGCGCCGGGGGAGCCTCCGGCACTCAGAACCTTCCACTTCAGGGCGTATTATCCCATCGCGCCGGAAGCCTTGATGGCCTCCATTTCTTCCGGGCTCTTATTCAGCAGCTCTGCAAGCGCCCAGTCATTGTGCTCTCCAAGCAGTGGAGCATGCTGGTACGACTTTACGAGATGGTTTCGCGTCTTGATCGGAATCGGGTAGATGGTGAGCTTTTCGGTCTCGCCCGTCTCGGGGCTCAACTGCTCCATATCCACGAACATCCGTCGGGCCGCGGTGTGCGGATGAGAAAGCGCCTGGGAGACCTCTTTGATGGGAGAGGCCGGTGCGCCGTTCGCCATGCACTGATCCACGATTTCCTCGCAGGTGTGCTGCCTGGTCCAGGCTTCGATGATCTCCTTGAGCTCATGCTGGTTGGCAAGGCGGGTCATCATGTTGTTGAAGCGTTCGTCCTGAACGAGCTCAGGCTGGCCTATGGTCTTGCACAGACCGGCAAAGGTACTTTCGTTTGCCGCGCATATGAGCACGTCGGTATCCTTCGTTTCAAAGGAATCGAATGGAGCCAGATGCGGATAGCGGTTGCCGGTCCGATCCGTATCCTTACCCAGGATCGAATACTAAAGGAACTTGGCCTCTAGAAAAGTGAGCAGAGTGTCGTACATTGCGAGGTCGATATACTCCCCCATGCCCGTGTTCGACCGAGCAAACAACGATCCCAGGATGGCGATAGCACCGGCCATGGCCGTGCCGATATCCCCTACCAAGACGCCGATACGGAGAGGATGGCCCCCCTCGGGACCGGTTGTCCCCATGATACCGCTCATCGCCTGGATGATACCGTCGTAGGCGGGATACTGTGACAACGGCCCGGTCTGGCCGTAACCGGAC
>PMDX01000286.1 GCA_003154635.1 Actinomycetota bacterium
CGCTCGACTTCGAGTGGCGAATCGAACATCCAGTCTCCGAGGATATGTACCGAACCGATAATGTAATCGAACGGGTACTTGCCCAGCATCTCGAGACGCTCAGTCTGCGTAGGGCCATGATAGTCCGCCTCTATGCCAAGCAATACCTGGATGCGGTCCCCGTAGCGATCTCTGGCTTCCAGCACCTTCTCGACATACTCGGGCAGCCGCTCGGGAGCCATCGCCAGGTGAGGGTCGGTCCCGTACAGCAGCGGCATGTGGTCGGCGATTCCGACCCGGGCAAACCCTTTCTCGATGGCGGATTCGACCATCTCGTCCACGGTTCCGCGCGCGTGCCCGCACATCTCGGTATGTATATGGAAGTCAACTATTCTCGTGCCGTTGTCAGTCATCATTCCTCCGGTTCCCTGTTGAGCCTGGCGAGCAGGCCCTGTTTTGCCTCATCGAACTCGCCGCCGCTTATCACTCCCCGCTCCCTCATCGCGTCGAGCCGCTCTATCTGGTCCACGATTTCAGAGTACAGGGGAGGCCTCTCCGGAGGAAGCGGTGGGAGCTCCAGCGTTGGTTGTTCGCGGCTGACCGTTCTTGCCGCTTCCAGCGCCAGCTCCCTGTCCCCAGCGGGACCATTTTGCGCGGCATGCGCCCCCTCGAGCATGCTCAGCTTGAGGTTCCCCGGCCTCGGAACGTCGAATATTGCCCACTGACCCGAGTCTGAACCCGAATCGATGATGATATCCCCCATGCCGAAAAGGCGTCCAAGAACCATTTGAAGCATAGTGACGTCATTGATCTTTGAGAGCGGGATCTCACGGGAATGCCTCGTGAAAACGCCCGATTGGTAGATAAAACGGCGGTCCGTCAGGACAAGGTTCATGTGTGTCCAGGAGAGTATCTCCCAGGCGATATACGACGCGGCGACGATAAAAAGGATGATACCGGCGAGGAGAGCCCAATCCGTCCGGAAGAATCCCACGTATATCATCAGCACAAACCAGACCGCGGCGTAGACGATGAGTATGACGGCGGGCTTCGCCAGGACTAACGCGTGATGGTGGACGTCGAAGACGATCGTCTCGTCCTTTGATAGAGATGATTTCGGATATTTCATGTATGGCCTCGCCGACTGTTTTCGTAATAAAGGTTGACCACGGAAGGGTTGCCGGCGCGGTCTTCCTCCCGACGCGAACATAGTATCAGAATTACGACCTGACTGATTGGCTCAATTAGTGTAAACTGAAAGCCAGAGATGAGCCTCTGATGAAATGAGCCCCCTTCCTGTGGGGGATATATTCATATGAGGCGACACGATAATGACATCGGCGGACCGCGCCTCCGCGTCCGGCGCGACAACCAACCCCATCTCTACCGCAAGAGACGTTTCAAGAGGCGAGAGCTGCGTGGACGGAACGCCGCCCCACATGAGCCGAACATCCACCTCGATGGGGACCAGCCGCATTACCACAAGACGCGCCGCATAAAGTGGACCTCGGTATTGAAGTGGAGCGCCATCGCCCTGGTGATCATCCTCCTCGTAGTCTTCATATGGGGCTATGTATGGTTGAAATCCAAGGAAGGCAAGATGCGAGTCCAGGGCGTGGACGAGGCGCTCGACTCCAAGAAGAGCGGTAAACCGGTCACGACTCTCGTGATGGGGGTCGACAAGGGGAGCGTCCCTGGTGAGACCGAGAGCCGTACAGACATAATGATGCTCGTCAGCGTCAATCCCGCGAATAACAAGGCGGCTGTCATCTCTATCCCGCGCGATACTCGGGTCAAGATAGCGGGGCAGAGCGGCTATAGCAAGATAAACGCCGCCCACGCGTTCGGAGGTACGAAACTGGCAATTCAGACCGTGAAGGATTTCACCGGTCTGGATATAAACCATTACGTGGAGATAGACTTCGTCGGTTTCAAGGCAATAGTAGACGCCATCGGAGGCGTAAAGATGCACGTGGATGTGGCAATCAACGATAAGTACGCCGGGAATGTCCCGGCGGGCGACGTCGTGCTGACGGGAGATCAGGCCCTCGCTCTGGTGCGCGCGCGTCACGACGTGCAATCGGTGCCGGCGGGCGACCTCGACCGCATCAAGAACCAGAGGAAGTTCCTTCAGGCGATGCTCTCCAGCGTGTCCCACGTGCGCAACCCGTTCAAGGCGATCAAGCTCGTTGACGTCGCCTCCAAGAACATAAAGACCGACCTGTCTTTCACTGAGATGCTTTCGCTCGGACGGCGCCTGCAGGGGGCAGGAAAAGGCAACCTGACGATGACTACCGCGCCGGGCACACCCAAAGTGATGAACGGCGTCTGGTATTACCTGGTCGACATGCCCGAGTTCCAGTCGATGCTTGACACGTTCAAGACCAGGCAGGTCGTCGATACGAAGTCGGAGGGACAGTCTTCTTCGAGTTCTTCAGTCAGGGCGAGCATCAGCGTAGTTCTTCTCAACGGTACGGGGACCGCCGGCCTAGCGGTGTCGGTCGCATCCGAGCTTCAAAAGGATGGCTTCTCGAGCGTTCGAACGGGTAATTCGGAGAGTAAGTACAGCAAGACTACGATATACTATGCCGACGATAATAGTTCCAAGGCAGGGATAGTAGCGGCAGACCTTGCCGGAGTGCAGGAACCAATGATCGAGAGCAGCGACGCGATCACATCCAAGCAGAATTCGGACGTCGTCGTGGTCCTGGGCACCGACTACGCGAAGCCTTGAGCGGGCCGTAGTTGGCGGATGAAAGGCGGCGAATCAATGGACATCAAGCAGGAGATGGGGATGGCCGGCCCCGATGACATCCAGAGGGAGATGGAGAGGTTCTTCGAGCACCTCGGGCGCTGGAAGAGGCCCGTCTTCTTCTTCGAGAAGGCGTGGAAGCCCCTCTGCGATGTTTCCGAGACCACCTTGGAGGTGGTAGTGACGGCGGACCTGGCGGGCGTAAGCGCCGAGAACATCAACATAGAAGTCCTGAACAACATCTTATACATCAGGGGAATCAGGAGGGAGCCCGGCAGCGCCCCGCGCAGGAACTATCACCTGATGGAGATAAGTTACGGCACGTTCGAACGAGAGATACCACTGCCCTCGAAGGTGGATGCCGGGGAGGCGCGCGCCACGTACGACGAGGGCTTCCTCGAGATAAGGCTCCCAAAGACCGCGAAGGAGCCGCCGAAGGAGGTGGACATAGATGTGTCCGCCTAGAAACCTGACCGGAGGAGATTGGCAGAACATGTTACCTGACGAAGCAGATCCCACCGACGAGAGGGCTACGGTGATTAAGGCTATTGCCGAGAGCCAGGAGCGTGAAGCCGAAGCGAGCACTCCGATCGACAAGATCGAGATCGCTGAGGAGCTCCCGATACTCCCTCTCAAGGATACAGTCGTATATCCACACATAGTCGCACCGCTCCTCGTGACGGAGGAGCCTCACATAAAACTGATTGACGACGCGCTCGCGGGTGACCGCATCATCGGGATCGCCGCGGCGAGAGATGACGTCGAAGACGAGATGCCAAAGCCGGAACAGCTCTACGATGTCGGGTCCGCGGTCGCGGTCGCGCGCATGTTCAAGCTTCCCGATGGCAAGATGCAACTGCTGGTGCAGGGCATAGCCCGCATCCGGATAACCGAGTACACGCAGACGCAACCGTACCCCGTAGGCAAGGTAGAGCGCCTGCGCGACGAAATCGAGGACGGCGTCGAGATAGAGGGGCTTGCGCGCAACGCGCTCAACCTCTTCAGGAATATCGTGAGCCTTGCGCCCTACCTTCCCGACGAGATATTCGTCGCGGCCATGAACGTCAACGAACCGAACGACCTCTCCGACTTTCTCGCCGCGAATATAAACCTCGATACGGTCCAGAAGCAGGAACTCCTCGAGGAGCTTAACATCAAGGAGCGCCTGCGCAAGCTGACCGTGTTCCTCAACCACGAGGTCGAGGTGCTCGAGATCGGCTCCCGCATTCAGGACCAGGTGCAGTCCGAGCTCGGAAAAGGACAGCGCGAGTTTTTCCTGCGCGAACAGCTCAAGGCTATACAGAAAGAGCTGGGCGAGCTCGACGAAAAGACGATAGAGATCAACGAGCTGCGCGAGCAGATAGACGAGTCGGGTATGAACGAGGAAGCCAGGAAGGAAGCCGAGCGCGAGCTCGACCGCCTGGAGAACATGCCCGCGGCCGCGGCCGAGTACACGGTCGCGCGCACATACCTCGACTGGATGGTCAACCTGCCATGGCAGAAGAGCACCGAGGACAACCTCGACGTCAAACGCGCGGCGCGTATCCTCGATGAGGACCACTACGACCTCGAGAGGGTCAAAGAGAGGATAGTCGAGTACCTCGCCGTCCGAAACATCAAAGAGGACACCAAGGGTCCGATCCTCTGCTTCGTCGGCCC
>PMDX01000104.1 GCA_003154635.1 Actinomycetota bacterium
CAGGAGACGTTCGGGGAAGACCCGTTTCACCTCGGGTTGCTGGGGGTCGCGACGGTCGAAGGGGCGCAGCGGCACCTCATGGCGTGCGCCAAACACTTCGCATGCAACAGCATCGAGGAGGCGCGCTTCTTCGTCGACGTGAAGGTTGACGAGCGCACCTTGCGCGAGGTCTACCTCCCCCACTTCAAGAAATGCGTCGACGCCGGTGTCGCCTCCATCATGAGCGCCTACAACAAGGTCAACGGCACTTACTGCGGGCACAACGAGCACCTGCTGAGGGACATACTCAAGAACGAATGGGAGTTTGACGGCCTGGTGATGTCAGACTTCGTCTGGGGCGTGAGGAACGGCCTCGCCGCGGCGAAGGGCGGCATGGACATCGAGATGCCCAAACGCTGGCGTTTCGGGCGGAGATTCAAGAAGGCGGTCAAGCATGGTGACGTTCCCGAAAAACTGCTGGATGAGTCGGTGACCCGCATCCTACGGCAGAAGGCGCGGTTCGCCGGCGTGGGCTCGTCATCCGAATACGACCGCGGGCGCGTCGCCGGCCGCGAGCATGCCGAGCTCGCTCTCGAAGTGGCTCGGAAGAGCATCGTTCTTCTCAAGAACGAGGGGGGAGCGCTTCCGCTCGAGCGCGAAGAGCTCAAGAGCATTGCGGTCATCGGTCTTCTTGGCGCCCTGCCGAACATCGGCGACCGGGGCAGCAGCCGGGTGAATCCCCCATACGTCATCACTCCCCTGCAGGGACTGAGGAACAGGGCAGGAGCGGTCGACGTCCTGTACGACAACGCAAAGGACATGTCCACGGCCCTTCCCAAGGCGGCAGGAGCGGATGCGGCAATCGTGGTAGCCGGTCTCAACTACAAGCAGGAGGGCGAGTTCCTCTCCTCCATCGCGATGGTCGGGGGTGACCGCGAGGATTTGTCCCTGCCCACCGCGCAGGTAGAGATGATAAAAGCGGTCGCCGGCGTCAACGACCGGTGTGTCGTGGTTCTGGAGGGAGGCTCGGCCGTCACCCTGGGCGAATGGATCGACTACGTCCAGGCGGTTGTCATGTTATGGTACCCGGGAATGGAGGGCGGGCACGCCATTGCGGAGGTCCTCTATGGCGATACCAACCCGAGCGGCAGGCTGCCGTTCACGTGGCACAGGTCGGTCGACCAATTGCCGTTCTTCGACAAGAAGGCGAAGAGCATGGATTACGGGTATTTCCATGGATACAGGCATTTCGAGCGCGAGGGGCTCGATCCACAGTTCCCGTTCGGCTTCGGGCTCAGCTACACCACGTGCGAATACGGGCCCGTCAGCGTTGACAAGGGCAGCATCGGGAAAGACGGTTCGGTAACGGTCTCGAGCTCGGTGACCAATACCGGGACGCTACCGGGGGAAGAAGTCGCGCAACTCTATATCGGTTATCCGCACTCTTCCGTGGTAAGGCCCGTCAAGGAGCTCAAGGGGTTTGCCAGGGTCGGTCTCGGCCCGGGAGATACAAAGGCCGTGTCGTTCAAGGTCGATACGGCGGACCTGGCATACTACGAAACGGACAACGGTGAGTGGATAGTAGAAGAGATGGAATACGTCGCGCAAGTCGGGCCCTCATCGGGCGACTCGGATCTTCGAGGGGGCGCAAGCTTCAAGGTGGAGTGACCGCGGGGCGTCGAAAAGCTCTCGGTCAGTTCTTGAAGTACTGGACTATCCCGTCACATAGCCCCTTTGCGACTTTCGAGCGGTACTGCTCCTCAGCCAGCAGGCTGTCATCCCTTGGGCTGCTGAGATATCCCACCTCAACCTGCACGGCAGGGACCTTCGACCAGTTGAAGATGGGCATGTCCTGCCGGGAAAGGACTCCGAGGTCCTCCACGCCACACGCTTTCACGAGCTGCGCCTGAATGAACAGCGCGGCGCCCTTGCTTTTCTCGTATATCGGAACTGTATACCCTTCGCTAGCGGGATAGAGAGTGTCGATACCCTTCATCATCTGGTCGTCCGAGCTGTTGCAGTGGATGCTGAGCAGCAGGTCTGAGGAGGCATTGTTCGCCACATCCGCGCGCATGGCATTGGTCAGGTCGACGGTGCTGTTCTGGCGAGTCATCACCACCTTGACGCCTTCCTTTTCGAGCAGGCTCTTTACCTTGAGCGCGATATCGAGATCCACGAGGTACTCGTCGTTTCCTGTAAGTACCCCCTTCGCGTCCTTGTCCGCAGCCACGCGCTCGGTCATGCCGGGGTCGGACCACTCGGACTGAGCCGCGATGGCCTGGCTTCCAGGGTCGACGGTGACTGTCTTTCCCGAGAGCGGCCCGGCTTCCACCTGGCCCTGGTCGGGCTGAGCGTTCGATTGGGGAGTGACCTGGGATGTCCCTTCGTCCTGGTCCGGCGACGGCCCCTTGCTCACGGTCAGGGTGATGCCGGCGCCTTTCCTGACTGTCTTGCCGGCCGAAGGTTGCTGGGCAAGTATCACACCGTCCGCATGGTCGTCCGAGTACGCCCAGCCGGAGACCACCGGCGCGAAGCCGCGCCCCCGCGCGTCCTGCATTGCTGTAGTGAGGTTCTTACCCACCAGTCGTGGAACCCGCGCGCTCGATGAGGGCCAGAGGACGACTACGAGAGCCGCCACGGCGCCGAGCACGAGCAACACTATCAGCACCTCGAGCGTGGGCTTGATCGAGATCTGCTTCCGCGGAGCAACGATTACTCCCTTGGGCCGATACGAGGCTACCTCTTCGACAGGCAGGTCGAAGAAATCACCGCTCCTGGTGTGCTCCTCCCCTGGAGTCGGGCCCTCCTCGCCCACACCGCTCGCGGGCACGTCCTCTTGCGGGCTCTCAGCGGAGTCTGATTCTGTTTCCCTGTCCTTCTTTTTACGCAATTGCATCGTACCCGTCCCAACGATCGGCAATTCGGACCGTTGCGGTCCTTATTAATATTCGGCGGGCGCGGCCGGACCTGCCTCTCGGACGTTCCAACGTCCGCCTGCGTTCCGAGCGTGCCAAAATTCAGGGCGCCTGACGGAGCGTCTGGGGGCGCCCGGCGCCATCAGTCGTTAAACGCACCAATTATCTCGAACCGGCCAACATCGACGAGCCCCCTGTCCGTGAGCTTGAGTTCCGGTATGACAGGCAAGGCGAGGAAGCTCATTGTCATGAACGGGTCTTCCAGCAAACAGCCGAGCTCAGCGGCCGCCTTGTTGAGGCCGTCGACCTGAGAGGCTACGGCGTCGGCCGGCAGCGGTGACATCAAACCCCCTATCGGCAGGGGATTCTCCGCAGCGACCTTGCCGCCCGCGACAACAACCTGTCCCCCACCCATGGTCGTGACCCTGACTACCGCCGCCGCCATATCGGCGTCAGTACACCCCACGACGATTATATTGTGAGAATCGTGCGCGACGCTCGATGCCAGAGCTCCCGACTTGAGCCCGAACCCCCGCACAAACGCAAGCCCCACGTTTCCCGTGCCGGCGTGACGCTCCACGACAGCCACCTTGAGGGTGTCGGACGCGGGGTCGCTCACGGCGGCCCCGTCCCGAACGGCAACCTCCGCGCTGAGTGCATCTGTGACGATCTGGTCCTGAACTATCCCGATCACCCGCGCCCTGACACCGTCCGAGGCCGGCATCACCAGGCGTTCGGCGCTGAAACCGGCCACGTTGAAACTCGAACCCACTTCAGGGCTCACCCCGAGATCCCTGATGACCCTACCCTGTTTTGCGACGATCTGTCCGGCTTTGAAGACCAGCATCGCCTCAAACGATTCGAGGTCGTCGAAGGCGACCATGTCCGCCACGTACCCGGGAGCGATCGCCCCATATTCGGCCAGCCCGAACCGTTCCGCCGTGTTTATCGTGGCCATCTGCAGCGCGGTGACAGGCGGAATGCCGGTCTCCACCACCATTCTGAGCATCGAGTCTATATGGCCTCTCGAGAGCAGGTCGCCCGGGTGCCGGTCGTCTATGCAAAGGCAGCACCGGTGGCTGTTCGACGGGTTCATGGCCTCAAGCAGGTCGAGGAGGTTTCGGGCGCCCGTCCCTTCTCTCATGAATACATACATCCCTTTGGCGAGCTTCTCCGCGGCTTCCGCGGCGCTTGTGCACTCGTGATCGGAGCCAACCCCCGCCGCGATATAGGCGGCAAGGTCAAGACCCCCCAGGCCGGGCGCGTGCCCGTCGACCGGCATGCCCTTGAAAAGCTCAAGCTTGGCAAGCACGTCCGGCGCACCGGCGATCGTCCCGGGAAAGTTCATGAGCTCACCCAGACCGATGGCCCACGGCTCATCGAGAAGGGGCTCGAGGTCGCCCGCCGAGAGAACGGCTCCGGACGTCTCGAGCGGGGTTGCCGGCACGCAGGAAGGCAGCATGACCAGGATGTCCAGTGGCGACTCCTTGGCGGAGTCAACCATGAACCTTATCCCGGCGACGCCCATGACGTTGGCTATCTCGTGGCAATCTGTCACGACGAGTGTGGTCCCGCGCGGTACAACCGCGGCGGCAAACTGGGGAACCGTCAGCATCGAGCTCTCTATGTGCACGTGAGCGTCGATGAGACCGGGCCCGAGGTACCTGCCGCCCAGATCGACGATAATGGCGCCGCTGTAGCCTTTGTCGATACCCACCACTATTCCGCCCGAAACGGCAACTTCTGCCTGGCTCACATCGCCCGAGAGCACGTTCACCAACTGGCAGTTCTTGATCACGAGGTCGACCTGTTTCTCTCCCCTGGCCATCACGATCATACTAGCGAGGTCCATTATTCCTCCCACCGGCACAAAAGCCGTTTTCATCAGTTATTGACCGACCACAAGAGTTTAAGCGGTCGGGTTGCGAAGGTCGAGACACGGTGCGCATGGGTACATCGAGATGAGAGCAGGAGCTACGTCCTCGTAGAGCGAGCCTTCGAGAGCTCCCGGCATAAGACCAGCCACAAACGGGACCGCGCTGCTGACCCTGTTTCGGATAAGCTTTCCCTCTCCCAGGAACACGACGTGCTCGATGGCTCCCTCGGGTGATTCGCAAACACCCACGCCTTTCCCCGCACACAGCTCGAACTCCATCGGCACGCCTGGTGAGACCCCCTCGGCGGCGACGGCCCGGCCGACCAGGCCGGCGGAAGCGCGCACTTCGTCCAGCAGCAGCAGCGCCCTGTCATAGGCGGTGCCACCTTCGCGGACGCAAGGCCTGTAATGAGAGGCGGCATAGTACCCGTAGGCGCTCTCACCCGACCTCGTGTCCCTGGCCAACCCCGACGCCCGCAGCGCCGGCGCGCATGGCGCGTCATAATCGAAACGGTCCGCCTCCAGGCGTGAACCTCGGAGCCTGGCCCGCGACATCGAAAGCTTCTTCGTCCAGAAACCGCAATCTCGCTCCAGCGGTTTCAAGACCTCTCGAAGCTCTTCGAGGGCCTTCCCGTCGCCGGGAATAGAGACCCCGCCGGGAACGATGAGCCCCCTGCCAAAAGGATTGCCGGACACCTTCGTGAAAGCGTCTCGGATGCGTTCCGCGTGTCGCCTCGGGCCTTTATAGACTACGTCATCCGAGATCGAGCGAGCGATATCGGACAGGACACCAAGGTGTGAAGCGATCCTCTCGTACTCGGCGACAATCGCCCTGAACGCCAGGGCGCTGTCGTCGACCCTTTCCACAGCCACGGCTTCTTCGAGCGCCTGGCAGTAAGCGAGCGAATGAGCGATGCTCGAGCGAGCACAGATCATCCCCGCGAGCTTCAGACCATCCGCCAGGTCCAGGTCATCGAACCCAAGCTGTATGTTTCTTCCGCCTGTCACGAAGTCGCTCGATGCCCCGCTCACGCGTGGGCCTTCGAGTGCGAATTGAAATAACAGGGGTTGCCTCAAGCACGTATCGAATGGCCCGAGTGGCAACAGTACGTCGTGCGCTTTCAACCTTGCCCCCTCCTTCCGGCGACCCGTGGCAAGAGCGGCGCGCGCGAGCCGTCTGAATCGCCGTACCGTCCGAGAGAACCCCCGATGAACGGCTCGAGACTCGCTCCCGCTTCCCCTGACGGCCTGCCGGCCCGGGCGGCGAAGTAAAGCGCGAGTGCGATCGCGGTCGAGACCAGGAGGAACGCGGCTGCTGTCTCCGACCATGAAAGGTAATAGGTCACGGCCCTCTGGGCGGCAGCTCCGGTCCCGAGGAAAACAATGCCGGGTCCTGTGAATCCGCTTGGGAACAGGAACACGGACCCGGCACGGATGAAGTTCCGCAGGAGGACCCCTGGAAAGAATCCCAGCATGAAAGACCCGGCACACAACACAAGGGCTGAGGCTCCCTCCATGGGCGACGGTTTGTTGAAGGCGCCAGACTCGACTTTCGCGGTCATGAAAACGCCCCCGAGCGCTCGCGCGGCCGCCACGACCGCGGCCGCGACTGCCGCAAGGATGAGCCCCGAAGCCAGGGCATAGAATGGGCTGGTCACGGCTCTGTCAAAGCCCGCGAGCGCGACCAGCGCCTTTGAGACAAAACCATCCATGGGCGGCAGTCCCGCGAGGGAGAACCCCGAGATGAGCAGGGCGGCAAACGCCGCGGGGGCTACACGAGCAGATATCCCCTGCCGGAAGAACCTCCGCGTCCCCCTGAGCGAGTCAGCGGTGCCGGCTGACATCATGCAGGCGGACAGGAGCAGCGGCGAGACGAGAAGGCAGAAAAGAGCTCCCTCGAGCCCGCTGCGGGAAAAAAGCCCTACCCCTGTGACGAGGACCCCGGCCTGGAACGCGTACATACCGGCGACGTACTCAGGGATCGAAGCTCCCAGCAGCGCGATAAGCGGTCCGGCAACGATCGAGGCCAGGCCAGCTATGACGATGCCCGTGCTCCAGTTGCTCGCGACCAGCCTGCCCAGGAAGACCGAGGTTATGATTAGCCGGGACCCGGCGAGAAGGAAATTGGCGGGAAGGAAGAAGGCGCTCCAGGATGAATCCGTCCTGCCGAGAAGATCCCGAATCCAGAAATGGAACGGGAAAGCGCCGAGCCTGATAAGCGCGCTTGCGAGGAACAGGGCCGCGATTATAACCACCTGCGTCTCGCTGCCTGCGATAAGCGGTGGGCTGATGAAAACCGAACTCTCCTTGAGCCATGCGCCACACAGCACGACGCCCACCAAGAATAGTACATCACCAAGTAGCCAGGGAATGAACGCGACGAGCTTCCTGCGGATGTCACCTTTTCCTACGGTAAGCCCGACGATAGCGCACGCTGTGACACCCTCCCACAGCAGCAGTTGAGCGACCAGACCGCGCGAGATCACCGCGGCCGCGGCCATGCCTGTCGCCGCCGCGATCGACGCGGGGAGCAGGCCCTGTGACCTCTCGTCCCGCTGGCGGAAGCCCGCGTAGAGCATGCAAGGAACCGAGAGGAGCTCGAGCACCAGCATCACCGGGAAGTTGAACCCAGTAAGGCGAAAGGACGCCCATGAGGGCACGCGATTCGCCGTGAGGAAACCGTTGAGAAGCGCGAGGTTCACACCGGCGGCCGACAGGCCATAGACGATCGAGAGCATTCCCCTCAAACGCGGAGTGGCCCCCGCGACCAGGAACGCAACCGCAAACCCGAAAGGCAATATTATCGCCGCGCCGAGCAGGGCGCTCGCATCAGCCTGGGACATTTCCCATCACCTCAAGGAAATCCGCCCTTTCCACAGGGCAACCCTCGATTTCGGCATAGACGTCATACTCGTCGCGGATGCTGCCTGAGAGCTTGCCTCTATCAAAGACGAAGCCATGCCCCACAGCGCAGTCACCCACGACGACGAGTCGCGCACCCGGCGGGGCCTGTTCGATGATCCGCTCCGCCGCCCTCGCGAGTTCATACGTCCAACAGCCGGTGACCACGAGTATCCCCGAATGCCGGGGAGAAGAACACTCAGCGAGCAACCGGGGCCCGTGACCGTCACGGAGCGCGGAGTCGACCATCTCGGAACATCCGCCGCATCCGCCCATGCGCAAGTGAAAAACGCCCGGCTCACCGCGGATGTCGAAGGCCCCGGGGCTCATGTCGAGCCTCCGAGCCATATGAGGATGAACCCCGCGAGCGCCAGCCCGCCTCCAAGCGCCAGCGACCAGGCAAGTGCCCTCCCGGAGCGGATGCGAGGCGCTACAACATCCACTATGCCCAGGACTACGATGACTCCGGCGACCTTCAGAGCCCAGAAGACAACCTCGTACCACGAGGAAGATGGGCCCGCAAGAAACAGTGTCACCACCAGCAATGGTGTCAAGAAATACAGCGCGAGCTGCGAGACGTTGAGCACGGCCAGAGGCGGACCGGAGATGTCGGAGTCGATACCTGCCGGGGGATCCCCGAACAGCCCTCGCCCGAACGGCCTCAGCCTTGCGAGGCAACCCACCGCCGCCAGCGCACCTAGCATGCCCAGGCAGCTTCCGGTCACCGACAGGGCACCCCCCGCCGTCGACCCGACGAGCACTCCGTTTGCGACTTGCCACCTTATGACCGCGGACACCTGCGTCTCTCCCGTGCGCAAAGCGACTCCGGCGATCACCAGCGAAAGAGGAACGGCCCATCCGATCGCCTGGGCGCACTCGGACGTGACGTTCTGGCGAACGCGCGGGTTCGAGGAGCACGACACGAGCACCAGGTCGCACGCAGAGGCAAGCAACAGCAGCGTGAAAAGAAGCAATAGGTCGCCATCCAGGAAACCGAGAATCAGGCAAGATATCCAGGACAGGGCGACGATCTTGACAGCGGGCGCCGCCCACTGCAACGCGGCTGGCGCTCCCGTAGCGTGGGAGCTCTCGTCTGCGAAGAGCCGCACGGTGCGGCGCAGTCCGGAAGCACGACCGGGTGCCGAGCCCCCGGTCACCACGGCCGACATCCCCTCTACTATGCCCCTCACCGCGAGGCCGGCTAGGAATACGAACAGGAGACCCGGGAAGAGAGCCAGGTAAGCAAGCTTACCAACGAACGCCATCGGCCGACCTCCTTAAAAAAGGATGCCCTCAAAAGATTTCAGGGTCCGTTCCGGACGAGCCGACCCGTTTTCCTTAGGGCTCTTGAGGGCTTGTTGAATCTATTCGATTCCCCTGGCTCAGTCAAGGGGGAGCACAACTCCGAGCCCCGAATGAGAAGGCAGATCAAGCACAACGAGCCAGGCCGTTGCGCACTCGAATTGCCTACTGCTTTGTTCCTGTTATATCATTTCATATGCTGCGTCTCATGCGGATGGTGCTTGTGCGGTGGATATATCCATCCGGGGCGTGATAACTTCGGGACCAAAAAGGGCATGGAGGGCAGGTCATGGAAAACCGCGTTGTCCGTGTAGAAAGAGTAATAGCGCGGTACAGGCGCCTCTGGGACGACTATTTCCCCACATCTCAGCATTCCTCGACGCCCGTGAAGCTCACCGCTTGCCTCACGGAAGCGACGACCCTCTGGAACGCTACAGGCGGAGTGATCATGACACGCTTTCAGGGCAACGAGCTCGAGATAGCCGCCGTAAGGGGAGCGGATCTTGCAAGGGACACCAAGGTCGAGATCCAGCCCGGCACCATAATCATGAGATGCTACTCGCGCGGCAAACTGGAGCTCGCCGACGACCTCACCGGGCAGGAGCTCCTTCCATCTGTGAGCGTCGCCTCGGCGGTATGCCTTCCGATAGTATCCGGCGCGGCGGTTCGCGGCGTCCTGGTCCTCTGGTCGGACGAGAAAGACCAGTTCAAAGAGCCCGATCTCTCGGCGCTCCCGCTGTTCGCTCACTACACCTCTGTCCTGTTCGAAGTGGATGAGCTGAGCGAGAGGCTCGGCGAAAACCTCAGCGTCGACCCCCTGACCGGCTTGCTCAACCGCCGGCAATTCGACCGTAAGCTGCGCGACGAGGTCATGCGCGCCAGCCGCTACTCAATAAACCTCTCGCTGGTGGTGTTCGACGTGGACAGCCTCGAAGAGTACAACAACGCTTGCGGGCACATGCTCGGCAACCTCGCTCTGTCCGACATCGCGTCGGTCTTCAAGAAGGGCGCCAGGGAGGTCGACTACGTCGCGCGAATCGGTGCCGACGAGTTCGCGGTCATCCTGCCGGAAACCACGCGCCTCGGAGCCCTGCGGCTCGCCGACCGGCTGCGGGGGGAGGTTGCGACCTATCCCTTCCCGGTATCCGACGACCAGACGTCAGCGAGCCTGACGGTTTGTGCGGGTGTAGCGAACTTCCCGAGCTCAGCGAGCGACGAGCACATGCTACTCTCCAACGCTTACGAGGCGCTCGAGCTGGCAAAGAGCATGGGGCCGGACAACATCAAGCTCTGGGGGGAGAAAACCTCGGGAGCACGCCCGGGAACGACTCCTCCGGCCGCGGAGTCGCCACGCCAGAACGACACGGAAGAAGAGGCAGACAGCGGCGGCGAAGAGCAGAAATAATAGATGGGGCAAAGGCCGCCCCTACTTCTGCCAGAACGGCTTCTTGGTCACGTCAAACCCGGGGTCACCCGAGGCCCTGATCACGTACACCGGCGTGCCGACGTCCACCATGTCGAAGAGCTTCTCCACGTCCGCCATGTACATCCTCACGCAGCCATGAGACACGGATTGTCCGATCGACCACGGTGATGGGGTGCCGTGTATCAGGACGCCCGAAGCGTTCAGTGGCATGGCACGAGTGCCGAGCGGGTTACCCGGCCCGGGGGGAATGGAATCAGGCATAGACTTCGCCCAGGCCGAACCCGGGTTGTGCCAGGTCGGGTTCTTCTGCTTTTCAACGATCTTCCACATCCCGATCGGAGTTGGATACGT
The DNA here is from genome assembly GCA_003154635.1 of Actinomycetota bacterium. Taxonomy (GTDB): domain Bacteria; phylum Actinomycetota; class Geothermincolia; order Fen-727; family Anoxymicrobiaceae; genus FEN-727. The sequence continues at coordinate 10,751 of PMDX01000104.1, forward strand.
GGAGGAACCACAGGCGACGGAGAACTCGGCCAGTACCTGGTCCCTGTTGTAGAGCGAGAGCTTGTGTTCGCTGAGGTTTATTATGATGAGCTTTCCGAACACCGAGTCAGGCATGCCAGCTGCGACTCGTCCCACCTTGACGTTCACCGAGCGCTCCGGGCTCGTCAACGTGGCGTCGGCGGCGGCGAGCAGCCCATTGATGTCGACATTGCGGCCCTCCCTGGCCGGCACTATCACGGGTTTGCCGCTGGTAACGTCGACATAGGCGTCATGTGGGAAACGGTTTATCCGGTTGATCACCGTCGAGACCCAGCCGTGGACCTTTTCTTTGTCCACGGACCCCAGCAAGGAGACGTTTATCTCTTTGGGCCTGTTAGCGAACCTGCGTACCATCCGCTCGAATATGTTTACGCTCCAGGCCTCTTTGTAGGCGCTCTCGACCATGCCCTTGTAATCTAGCATCATGCCGATCTCCCGGGCCGAGACCTGGTACTTCTCGTTGTCGACTTTGAGGGTCAGGGGGCGGGTCGCAACGTCGGCAAGCTCCGTGCGGCATTTCTCGATCGCCTCGGCCTTGTTGAGCCCGGCAACGCTCACCCCCACTATCTTTACGCTGGCGGGGAAAGATCCAAAGGCAAAAAGGTCCTGGATGAAGAGGTAGCCGATGAGGGCCAGGAATATCGCCAAAAGAAGCAAGCCCCCGAGGATGAGCATCACCCGCGAGAGCTTCTTATCGCCCAGCCAGCCCAGAGAACGTGCCTGTGCTGCATCTGCCTTCAATAAAGCCTCCAGACCCCTCCGAATATTTCAACGTATTATATGCTTGGTCGGCTCACGCAACAATACGAATTATCAATCGTCAAATTGCAGTCAGGAAAGCGGCACTACCTCTTCCCGATCTGATCCAGAGACGCGCGAGACACATCCCTTATCTTGTCCATCCTGCCCTTTGCGAGCGTTCCCACCTCGCGCGGCTGTTCGGTGTCGAGCGCTCCCATTAGCTCTTCGAGGACCGCCGCTGACTCCGGCCCCCCTATGTTGCCGAGAGCGCGGACGGCCGCGTAGACCTTCCCCCAGTTGCTGGTGCCCGTAAGATCTCCAGCTTCGAGCCTGGCCTCCAGGTACTCCCTGATAACCGGAAGCGCGGCGGGCTCGCGGCTGATCCCGTAGATGCGCATCGCCCCGTGGTCGACGGAGCCACTCGCGGCAAGCCGCCGGGGGTACCCCTCGGGGTCGGCCTCCTGGAGCATCTTGCGGGCGGCTTTGACGACCTTCCTGTTGTCCCTGTTTATGAACGCCTCGAGTGTCGAAGCGTACCGGTCCGGCTCTCGGATGCGCCCGAGAGAGCGGAGGGCCGCGATTCTGACCTCGGGCCGCTGTCCCCAGCGGTCTTTCGCCACTGACGTCAGGGCCAGTGCCGCCTTTTTGCCGCCAAGCTCGCCCAGCCCGGCCGCCGCGGCGATCCTGATCTCGAACGACGGATCGTCAAGCGCATCGAGCAGGTACCTCGTGTCACCTCGCCGGGCGGCGTCCTCGAGGTCGCCAGTGAGCCTTCTGCCGCCAGGTTCGTCCGTTCCCATTTTCATCTCCACATCGCCCTTCAAACTCGACGCTAATTATACGTCGAGGGGTCGCGCAACGGGCCCGGGCCTCAGGTCCACAGGCCGTTACTTGAACTGCTTCTGCTGGACGCTAGGTTCGATAAATCCCTCTATCAAGGCATTATTTGAGCTTGTATTACTATATAATGGCTTCATACCGGGATATTTCGAGGGTTATGATTCACGAATCCTTTGCTGGAGCGGCTTTCGCTTGATTCATCCCGACATATGCCCTATAATATGCGGACCCGAAGAGGGTGAAATTATTGGGACGAATAACCGGCTTTAGAACTTATCAGAATTTGCCAACCCCGCCGGCAAACGGCGGGTTTTTTGTCGTGCGGGGTATTTTTGCTCTAATTGCCCTCATCTTGCCTCTCGTCATGGTGCTCGGACCCATGGCGCCAGTGCAGCGGGCCGTCGCGCAGAACGCGCCCCAGGCCAAGTCCAGCGACCAGGACACGCTGGTCCGCGAAATTGTGTCACTCGACAGCGAGGTCAAGGCGCTCAACAGCAAGTTAGCGACTCTCGAGGGCAAATCATCGTCTCTCCGCGCCAGGATAAGCAGCCTCAACGATGAGATTGCCGCCAAGCGCAAGCGCCTCGCGGTCAAACGCAAGGCGCTCGCCCTTCGGGTCAGGAGCATGTACATCAACGGCAAGAGCAGCACCCTCACGATGTTGCTTACCTCCGACGACATCTCCGAATTCATCCAGCGAAACGAGTACGTCGATAAGGTCAACAAGAGTGATTCCGATCTGGTGGTGACAGTCAAGAATGAGGCCAGCTCGCTCGAGGCGTCCGCTTCCGAGCTCAATAAGAAGGCAACCGAGGTCAGCAGCCTCGCCTCAGATCTCCGCGCGCGCAAAGACAGGCTCGTCAAGAGTAAGGCCGAGAAAGAGCAACTGCTGGCTCAGGCAGGGGCAAAGGCCGCCGCGGTCCAGGCACAATCGACGAGGGTCGAAACCAAGATGGTTCAGATGAACCCGACGGGCGTGACCGGCAACCGCACCGGACACGTCCTCATCATGGTAGCCACGGGTTACTCACCGCAGGAACCGGGTCTAACCGATAGCACCGCGACCGGCTTACGCGCGCAGCATGGAGTCATCGCCGTCGATCCCCGGGTCATCCCGCTCGGCACAAGGGTCAACGTCGAGGGGTACGGAAATGCCATCGCCGGAGATACAGGCTCCGCTATCAAAGGAAACAGGATCGACCTCTGCTTCGACACCCTGGCCGAGTGCAACTCCTACGGCAAGCGCACCGTCAAGGTTGAGATCCTCGATTAGGATTTCCGTGGAAGTCTGATATCGCCCTCGACACCTCGTCGATCGACACGTTCCTCCTGCGGCCTTCGGGCAAAGACCTCAAGAGCACCTGGCCGTACCGCTTGGAGTTGATTCGGCTATCCAGCAGAAGCACCTGCCCCCTGTCCCGCCGCGTGCGTATCAGGCGGCCCACACCCTGCTTGAGCCGGAGCGCCGCCAACGGTAGGCTGAGGTTCATGAAATCAGAGCCGCCCTCCAGGCGCACCCTTTCGCTACGTGCCTCGAACACCGGCCTGCCCGGGCTCTCGAACGGTATGCGGGTGACCACCACCAGGCGCAGTGTCGCGCCGCGCGCGTCGACGCCCTCCCAGAAGCTCGAAGTGCCGAAGAGGCTGGCTGCGGGGTCCTCTACGAACTCTTCGGCCAGGCGTCGGCGTGAGTATCCGGGAAGCTGACAAAGGACGGGCAGCCCCTCCCTTCGTAGCTCGTCGACGACCTGCTCGTACGTATCGCGCATCAGCCGGCGATTTGTGAACAGTACCAGCGCCCCACCGTCGGCCGCTTTTATGACATCGCACAGCACGTCAGCGAGGTAACCCGCGTAGCTCCCCGATGCGGGGTCCGGCATGTCGTGGAGGACGAGTATCTGCATCTGTCGCTTGTAATCAAACGACGAATCCAGGACGATCATCTCGACTACCCGGTCTGTCACCAAATCCAGCCCCGCCCTCGAGCTGAAAAAGTCGAATGAGCCGTTGACCGTCAGCGTCGCCGATGTCATCACGAGCGATTCAAGGGCATCGTACAGCGACTCGTTGAGCATCTTACCCACGTGTATCGGAGACGCGCGCAGCGCCTGGTGCTCGAAACGTTCCCGACCACCGACCGTCGCCCACCGGACCATACCGTCCGACTCCGTGGACAGCACGACCTTGAGCGTGGTCTCGAGTTCGGAGACGCGCACGGCTTTGCCCTCGAGGTCCTGTGCAAGGTACTGGAGGAGATCCGAGGCGTCTTCAGAGTTGTTCACAGCCGCAAGCAGGCGGGCGAGCCGCACGTAGAGCTTGTCGAAAACCGTGGCAAGCGCTTCGCCTCGCGACACGAGCCTGGTGTATTCGATCGACTGTACCTGGCCTTCGCTGAACCTGACGTCGGTCATGCCGGTATCGTCGCCGTCGTAGAACTCGCACAAAGCAACGAAGAGGTGCTCGAGCTCCTCCATGCACAGCTCGACGGCCTCCTCGGCTTCGCCTATCTCGAAAACGGTCCTGTCGTACTCTTCGCCTTCGATGTGGCCTTTTAGCCCGTCGGCAAGGTCGACAAGGTAGCCGGAGCGGTCAATCGGCGAGTACAGGGACTCGAGAAACCGGCGGGTCTCGCGGTAGTCGGTCAGGAGTGTGAACTGCTCGGTGGCCACGTCTTCGAGGGTGTGCGCCTCGTCGATGACCGCGCTCGTGAACGGTATGTTTACGCCCGAGAGGAGGAGCGAATGGTTGACGACAACTATGTGAGAGCGCTTTGCGCGGTAAAGGGCCTTGCGGTAGAAGCAACAGCCGTCCCGGGCGAACCGGCATCTGTTGCCGGGGCACTCCCTGTGATTGGCCATGACCAGGTCGTCCAGGCCGCGGAGGTGCGAGACGTTGAGCAGCGAGACATCCCCTGTCTCGTTTTCGGTGATCCAGTTGAGCAGCATGCCGAAGACACCGAGCTGGTGGTCGAGAAGGCGTTTCTTTCCGCTCACCAGCGCCTGGAGCTTGCGAAGGCAGATGTAGTTGCCGTATCCCTTGAGGACCGAGTACCTGAAGAAATCCTCTCCCAGCGCCTTCTCGAGCGTCGGGAGGTCTTTTGTGAAGAGCTGGTCCTGCAGGTTGAGGGTGCGCGTCGAGACCACGACAGGGAGGTCGGTATTACGAGACCACAGCACCCCCGGTACCAGGTAGGCGAGCGATTTGCCGGTTCCGGTGCCCGCCTCGACGAGCATTATTTCTCTATCCTGCAGCGCGCGCCTGGCGGCCTCGGCCATCTCGAGCTGCTCGTCGCGCTCTTCGTAGTCTTTGAACTGGCCAGCGATCGGTCCGTCTACGCTGAAGACACCGCTGACCTCTGCCGGGTCCACGTACGAGGGTGTGCTGCGACCCTCAAGCGGTGGGATGTCCTCCCAGTACCGGTCACGGTGGACGGTGCGGTCGAGACGAAGCGTTTCGACCTGCCGGCCTCCGGAGCGTTCCACTAGAACCCTTGACAGGAGTGCCGCGAACCCTCCCGCATGCGCTGGAGAATGGTCGACGACGGCCCTGATCATAGGCAGCGGCATATTGTAGAGGCCGTTGAGCAGTATGTTGAAGACATGGAACAGGGTCTCGGTGTCGTCGCCGGCCCGATGGACGCTGTGGGTATCTATGTCCCAGATCGAAGCAAGTTGAACCTGCCGGTGACCACTCAGGGAGGGAACGAGCATAACGGCAAGGTCCATGACGTCGAGGTATTCGTTTGCGAAACGCCCGCGGCCCAGTCTGGGGTACAACTCCGCGAGATACTCTTGCTCGAGGCGGGAGTACGCCACCAGCATGCGGTCTCCGATGAACTCCTCGAGTTGACCGAAGAACTCATCGATAGACGGTGCATCGGCGACCATATCGTCGTCTATGCCGGTTAGAATCCTTATGTGGGATGGAATGTGCATCCCCGGGTTTATCAAGGTTGTGAGGCGGTCGGTGATGTCGCTTCCCTGCGCCCGTATCGCGGCCACCTCGATTATCCGGTCGAAGACGGGGTCGAAGCCGGTCGTCTCGAGGTCGAGAACCACGTATTCGGCCTCGCCGGAAAGCGCCTGTTGGAACTCGCGCTCGAGCCCGGGGAACGACAGGTATTTTTCTTTTGTCGCGGTATCGCACCGCAGGAACATGTCTTTAGCCAAGTTGCCTCAGTTCGATATGTTAGAACTTCTTTTTAAGCGCCCCCCGGGGGCAGACCTCGGCGCAACAGAAGCACTGTATGCAGAGCTTGTAGTCGCAGTCGAGCTGCTCGCCGTACGCGAGCGCATCCACCGGGCACGCCGGGATGCAGAGGCGGCAGCCGTCGCAGAGCGCCTCGTCTATGATGAGCTCTCCGAGTCTCGCCTTTCGAACGACCCGCTCCCCTCCGGTGAGCAGCATGATAGGGTCACGCAGCAGGTTCATGACCCTGACGCCGATATCGGTAATCAGGATCTTGTTGAGGCCGGGAGTCTTTGGCAGGTCGCGCCTGGCGGAGACAGACTCGAGGCTGTCACCGACCATCTCGAAACCCGAGAGCGACCCCAGCCCCTGCTCTGAGGCCAACCTGATATGCTCCACTTTCATCGGGTCGCCTCCCATCACGCGCGTAGCCACGGCGTCTACCTCGACGACATTATCGCCCGCCACTATGACATCCATCTTGACCGGCCTGCCGTTGGTGGGGCCGCCCGTACCCTCCATGCCTATGATGCCATCGACGATAGTCAGGTCGCTCTTCACGACGGTGTTGAGGTCGACTATGCCCTGGTGAAGGCCCTGGAGGTGGATGATGTGTTTCTGCTTGCCGACCACCACTCCCTTCAGGTTCTTCAGGCCGATGGTGACGACAGTCTGCAGGTGCGTCTTGAGGACGGGCATGTTGATGAGCTTGTCGCAGTTCAGGACAGCATCGCAGACCACGGATGCCTTGATCGCGCGTCCTCGTGGTATCGATATCTCCCGGCTGTCGGCTGAGTCGATATCCATGAACTCGAACCCGTACTTCGACTTGAAATCAGCGTAGCCAGCGCGCTGGTACACGCGCGAGCCCTTGAAAGGATATATCGGGCTCTCAGCCACTACCGGGTTCGCGCCGCACTCCGCCACCATCCGGCAGACCTCCGCGACCATTTCCGGGTCGGTGACCGCGCCGGTGAAGGTGTCTTTGGCGGCGCATATGTTTGGTTTGATTATGACTTTCTCTCCACCGGTGACAAACTTTTTCATTCCGCCCAGCAGCTCGACCGCGCGCCTCACGTCGGCCGTCCTGTCCGTCTTCACTATTGATACCGCCATTGCTCTCCTTTTACAGTCAGCGGCTCCTCGCATTGTCAGACTCGAAGCCCATTCGTACGCGCGGGATCCTGGATGACCCCGAAGGGCGTCTCCAAAAAGTAACTTAACACGGCGCGAGTCGACTTTCATTGACTTCGCACGACATGTCGGAAAAAGCTTCCCTCGCGGTTACGGCAGCGGGATAACGAGCTCTGAGAGGGGATGCCTGACGCCCACCCTCTCTCGTTCAACGGGCCTCCCGAGCGCGATGAGCGCGACAAATTCGAGGTCATCGGGCACGGCAAGCTCGCTCTTGACGCTATCACTCCGTGTCAGGATCTCACCGAGCCAGCAGGATCCAAGCCCCATGTCTTGCGCCTCGAGCAGGATATTCTGGATGGCCGCTCCCGCCGACATCAGGTCCTTGGTGCGGTCATACATCGAGCCTGCATCCAGAAAAACCGCGATGAGCGCCCCCGCCCCGGCGACGACCCCGCGATACCTGGTCATCATCGAAAGTTTCTCGATGAGTTCCGCGTCCGTTATCTTCATGAAGCGCCATGGCTGGTTATTGAGGCCCGACGGCGCCCACCTGGCGGCTTCGAGAAGGCGGTCCAACTCCAGATCAGTCACAGGCTCCCTCGTAAACTCCCGTACGCTCCTGCGGGTCCTGATCGCTTCGTCTGTTTCCATGCCTCCCCCTGTCCCGCTGCTGTTCTATAAAGGTTTCGCCTCTATACCCGTGAAGCCTCCAGGCCTCAGGAGACGAGCGCGCTCGAGCCGGCTTGCGAGTCTTCAGCAGATGCGAGGCAGTTGCTCGCCTGAAGGCATGCGCAGGAGACGCGCGGAGCCGAGCGGGGTAAGTACGCTCACCCTGCCTTTCCTGCCCTCTGTGACGCGCCCTATGACGCTGGAGTCGGCACCCAGAGGATGAGACTTCATTGCCTGTAGTATCGCCGTAGAATCACTTTCAGGAACAGCCGCGAGGAGCTTGCCCTCGTTGGCCACCAGCATCGCATCCAGGCCAAGCATCTCGCACACCGCGCGGACCTCACCCCGTACGGGGATGTCTTTTTCCACGAGTTCCATCGCGCGACCGGAGGCGTCCGCCATCTCCTTGAGCGCAGCCGCAAGCCCCCCGCGGGTCGGGTCCCGCAGTGAATGGACCGTACCCACGCCGAGCATCGCCTCAACCAGGCTGTTGAGGGGTGCGCAGTCGGAACCCACGTCAAGCTGGAAACCGAATCCATCCCTGTCCTTGAGGACCGCGACGCCATGGTCACCGACATACCCGTTGACGATCAGGGCGTCTCCAACCACCGCGCCGCTTATCGAGATGCTACGACCATCGGGAATGACACCGACCCCCGCCGTGTTAACGTACAATCCGTCGGCCATGCCGCGTTCGACCACCTTGGTGTCTCCGGCAACCACCCTCACCCCCGCGACCGTTGACCACTCCGCTATCGAGCGCAGTACGCGCTCGAGATCCTCGAGCCTGAGTCCCTCCTCCAGTATGAGTCCCAGGGTAAGATAGAGCGGTCGCGCTCCGACCATGGACAGGTCGTTGACGGTACCGCAAACCGCCAGCTTGCCTATGTCTCCCCCGGAAAAGAAGATCGGCTTGACGACAAATGAATCCGTAGTAAAAGCGAGCTTGCCGGGTGGCAGCTCCAGGCAGGCGGCGTCCTCGGCAGTATTGAGGGTGTCCCCGCCGAGGAGGGGGAAGATGATCTCGCGCAGGAGATCCTGCATGCGGGTCCCGCCACCTCCATGGGCAATGGTTATGACGTCACCGGCCACTAGTCGTCCTCCTGGCAGTAAAGGAAATATGACGCGCACGTCCCTTCACTGGACACCATGCACGGTCCTATCGGGTTGTCCGGGGTACAAGCCGCTGCGAAGAACGGGCATTCCGGGGGCCTTATCCTGCCACAGAGAATCTCTCCACACCGGCAACCCCTGTCGCGAGCGGGCTCGGGAAGCTCGACGTCCCATGAGCCGGCATCGAATCGCCGGAACTCCTCGCGAAGCACAAGCCCGCTCCCCGGGATCACAAACAGCCCCCGCCACTCAGCGTCGGCAGGCTCGAACACCTCGCCCATGACTCGGAGAGCTTTTTCGTTGCCTGCAGGGCGCACGGCGCGCGAGTATTCATTCTCGACTGCCGGCTGCCCCTCCCCTTTCATCACCATCAGGCGATATACAGCCTGGAGGATGTCGGCTGCCTCGAACCCGGTTATCACACATGGGACTCCGAACTCGCTCGAGACAAAACCGTAAGCGTCGCTGCCTATGATGACACTGACGTGACCCGGCAGTATGAACCCGTCCACGTCGAACTCATCGAGCGCCAGAAGCGCGCGAAGGGCCGGTGGCACGAGCTTGTGAAACGAGAGGACGTAGAAGTTGGCAAGCTCCTGCTCGCGGGCCTGTAGAAGCGTGGCCGCGACAGTGGGAGCGGTGGTCTCAAACCCTACGCCGAGAAACACCACGCGGCGCTCGGGGTTACCCCTGGCTAGCTCGAGGGCCTCGAGGGGTGAATATACGACTCTTACTTCAGCACCTTGCGCTACCGCGTCCGCGAGAGAGCCCTCGGTACCCGGCACGCGTATCATGTCCCCGAAAGTCGCCATCGTCACGTCAGGGATGCTCGCGGTCGCGATCGCGCGGTCGATATCGGTATCGGATGTTACGCATACGGGACAGCCGGGGCCGGATATGAGCCGCACCCCAGGCTCCAGGAGCGGCCTCAAGCCCGCTCTCGATATGGCCATCGTGTGCGTGCCGCAGACCTCCATGAGAGTGAGGTCACCGGGTTGGCTCTTTATCTTTTCCAACAGGCCTCTGACAGCACCCGGACTTCGGAACTCATCAAGATATTTCATCGTGCCCCGATAGCGCCTCGAGTTCCCTGATCAACTCCATCGTCCGCTCAGCTTCCTCCTGGTCGACCTTTTCTATCGCAAACCCGGCATGGACCAGGACAAAATCCCCGACCGACACATCGTCGACCAGCTGAACGCTGACTTTCGCCCGCGCCCCGTCAGCATCGACCGTCGCCATCTCCCCATCATGTATCTCTACCACTTCA
>PMDX01000190.1 GCA_003154635.1 Actinomycetota bacterium
TCACCGATGAAGAGAATCACATGCCCTACTCCAAGGGCCTGATGGCTATTTCCATCATGGCCACCGGGCTGCCCCCCGACGTCTCTTACAACATCGCCTCGCAGATACACGAGGCGCTTCGCGATGAGGGTTCTCCGATGGTCACGATGGGCCATGTGCGCAGGATGGCCGAGAGCATCCTCGAAAGGGAGGTAGGGCCGAGATACGTCGACATATACAGGAAATGGCAGTCCGTTGGCACGCTTCAGAAGCCGGTAATCATCCTCATGGGAGGCGCGACGGGTGTCGGCAAATCCACCGTCGCGACCATGCTGTCGGCTCGCCTCGGCATCACCCGCCAGGTCTCGACCGACATCATCCGGGAGGTCATGCGCTCCATGTTCGCACCGGAGCTCATACCGGCCCTCTATAACTCCTCGTTCAGCGCTTTCGAAAAACTCCGTATACCCCTTCCGCCGACGACGGATAAAGTCATCGTAGGTTTCCTCGAGCAGGCCGCGATGGTCTGGGTGGGGATAAGGGCTCTTATCGCGCGGGCGGTGCTCGAGCGCACCAACTTCATAATCGAGGGCGCGCACGTCGTGCCCGGCATAGTCGACCCTCAATTCTCCAAGGACGCGTTCATCGTGCAGATGGTGCTCTCCGTGGACGACGAGCGTCAGCACCGCAGCCACTTCGAGATAAGAGAGGTCGAGACCGAGGGCATGAGGCCTTTCTCGCGCTACCTCGATAACTTCGAGAACATAAGGAAGATCCAAGAGTACATAGTGTCGCTCGCCGGCGAGCAGGACGTCCCCGTATTTCCATGCTACAACATGGACCAGACCATCGGGGCGGTGCTCGACTTCACGATCAACAGGGTTTTTGCCGAGTCGACCGGCACCGGCCTGACCGGCGGTGAAGATTCAACGGTCCAGGAAGTGGCCGACAGGGCGCTTGAATACCACGCGAACATCGAGAGGAAAGTCCATTCAGGCTGATCGAGTCGGGCCTTGGGAGGCGAATTGAGACTGTTCATAGACACGGCTAACGTTGATTACATCAGGGAGATAAACGATTGGGGTGTGCTGGAGGGCGTCACCACCAATCCGAGCCTGGCGTGCAAAGAGAATCGCAACTACCGCGAGTGCATCGCCGAGATCGCAGGGATAGTCTCCGGGCCCGTCAGCGCCGAGGCCGTGTCGATGGAAGCTCCCGGCATGATAGCTGAAGCACGCGAACTCGCTGCGATAGCCGAGAACGTCAACGTCAAAGTGCCGATGTGCGCCGAGGGGCTCAAGGCGATAAGCGCCCTCAAGAAAGAGGGCATAAAGACCAACTGCACCCTGGTGTTCTCGGCCAACCAAGCGATGCTCGCTGCGTCGGCGGGAGCGACTTTCGTGAGCCCGTTCCTGGGGCGTCTCGACGATATAGGCAACGACGGGCTGAGGATCCTCGCCGAAATTGTCGAAATATATGAGTACTACGGCTTGGAGACCCAGGTGATCTCCGCGAGCCTGCGCCATTCGCAGCATGTAATAGGCTCCGCCCTCGCGGGCGCTCACATAGCGACGATACCTTACGACGTCTTCAAGGCGATGGCCCGTCATCCATTGACCGACATAGGGATTGAGCGGTTCCTCGCTGATTGGGAAAAAATCAAAGACCTTTAACATATCCGGTTGTTTCAGGTGCGCGCGAACGCGCGCGCTTATCAAGGAGGTAACAAGAAAAAATGGAAGCAGTCGACAGAAAGGTTCTAGAGACCAAGCTACTCCCCGAACTACAGGAGATAGGCCTGGCCCTTGAGATAGACGGGGTCAAGAAGTTCCGCAAGAAAGACCTCATCAATGCCATCCTCACGGAGGCGGGTGTCATGTCCGAAGGCAAGCCTATCCTGCAGGAGGTACCACCTCCAGAAGAGATTGCCGAGGAGAAGAAGGAAGACGATGGCATCGGCAGCGGAATCCTCGACATCCTGTCTGACGGCTACGGGTTCCTGCGCACGTCAGGATACCTGGCATCCGAGAAAGACATCTACGTTTCCATGTCCCAGATCAGGCGCTTCCGTCTGAAAAGAGGAGACGAGGTCCGCGGCCAGATCCGTCCTCCGAAAGACTCCGAGAAATACAACGCGCTCCTGCGTATCGAGGCTGTAAACCACGACGAACCCGAGGTCGCCCAGAGGCGCCGGCAGTTCGAATCGCTCACCCCGCTGTATCCGGACGACAGGCTCAGGCTCGAGACCCGCACCGGCTCTCTCACCAGCCGCATCATCGACCTCATCGCCCCCGTAGGCAAGGGCCAGCGCGGGCTCATCGTCTCGCCTCCCAAGGCCGGCAAGACAACCGTCCTCAAGCAGATCGCAAACAGCATCACCGAGAACAACCCCGAGGTCTACCTCATGGTCCTGCTCGTCGACGAGCGCCCCGAAGAGGTAACCGACATGGAGAGGTCCGTCACCGGCGAGGTCATCTCCTCGACGTTCGACCAGCCGAGCGACAACCACATCGCGGTCTCCGAGCTCGTGCTCGAGCGCGCCAAGCGACTCGTCGAGCACAACCGCGACGTAGTCGTGCTGCTCGACTCGATCACGCGACTCGCGAGAGCTTACAACCTGAGCACGCCCGCGAGTGGCCGTATACTTTCAGGTGGTGTCGACTCAACCGCACTGTTCCCGCCCAAGCGCTTCTTCGGTGCCGCGAGGAACATAGAGTTCGGCGGCAGCCTCACCATCATCGCGACCGCCCTTGTCGATACGGGCAGCAGGATGGACGAGGTCATNNTTCAAGGGCACCGGTAACATGGAGATTCACCTAGACAGGAAGCTCGCCGACAAGCGCATCTTCCCCGCCATCGAGATCGACAAGTCCGGCACCCGAAAAGAAGAGCTTATCCTCGAGCCCGCCGAAGCACAGCAGGTATGGAAGCTCAGGCGAGTCCTTCACGGACTCCCCGACTCAGGCGCCGCGATCGAGATCCTCATCGACGGCCTCAGGGCCACCAAGAACAACATCCAGTTCCTCGCCCAGGTCAAAGAGCCCCGGTAGCGGCGTTTCGTCAAAGGTATTCGAAGATCACAATACGGTTGATGGGTGCGGTTGTTCGGTAGGCGGACCTGTGCTACCATCTCTGGTGAATCCCAGAAAAGAACCGGGAGTAAAGTTTTGAAGAAAGGCATACATCCAGAATACATGGAGACGACGGTAAAATGCTCCTGTGGCGATTCTTTTGTCACGAGGTCGACCAAACCTGAGCTGCACGTCGAGATCTGCTCTCAGTGCCACCCGTTCTATACCGGCAAGCAGAAGCTGGTTGACTCGGGAGGTCGCGTCGAGAGGTTCCAGAAGCGTTATCAGTCCCACCTGAACGCAAAGGAAGGCAAGGGGATAAAAAGCTCCCCTTCGTCCTAGCACTGACACAGGTGCACAGCTCATTGCGGGGCCAAATTGCCGCCTACTGCTGAGTCGCGTCCTGAAATCCAGATAGGTGGCCAGGCCGTCATCGAGGGAGTTGTCATGCGGGGCCCCGAAAAGTGGGCGCTTGCCGTCCGCCGTCCCGCTGGCGACATGTACGTATCGATAAACCCCACGATGACCCTCGCGCAAAGGTATCCGCGCTACAACAAGTTCCTCATCAGAGGTATCTTCGCGCTGGTCGACTCGCTCGTGATCGGCATCAAGTCACTCACGGTCAGCGGAGCAATATCGCTCGAAGAACTCGACGAGGAAGAGGCGGCGGGGCAGAAGGCCGGGACCACCGAGCCAGGGACGACCGCGGACAACCGGATTGAGACCGCTCAACCAGAGACGGTGGTTGCCGAACCAGCCGGGGCTGCAAGTGAAGAGCCGTCTGACATGGCCGAGCAGGTGACGACACAAGACGAGGCAGCCGAAGAGGCAACCGCTTCTCTTTCGAGCATAGCCATTGTCATCGCGATGATGTTTTCCCTGGCGCTATTTCTAACGATATTCATCGTCCTGCCGGCGGTCATAGCCAACTGGCTGAACCCCTACATACACAATACAGTCGTCTACAACCTCATCGAAGGCGCCATCCGCATAGCGATATTCGTCGGGTACCTGGCGGTTGTCTCGCTGATGCCCGACATCAGGAGGGTCTTCCAGTACCACGGCGCGGAGCACAAGGTAGTTCACGCTTACGAAGCGGGGCTGCCGCTGACACCGGAAAACGCTTCAAAATTCAGTACCGCGCACGTTCGCTGCGGTACGGCGTTCATAGTGATAGTGATGATAATCAGCATCCTGGTTTTCTCGCTGATGGGGCGCCCGGCGCTGTGGATCCGGGTGCTGGAGCGGCTCGCGGTAATACCTTTTGTGGCCGCATTTTCCTATGAGATAATCAAGATTGCCGGAAGGCGCGAGAACGACCTGGCCGTAAGGATAATCATGGCGCCGGGGCTCTGGCTTCAGAGACTCACGACCCGCGAGCCGGACGAGGGCCAACTCGAGGTCGCCATCGAATCGCTGAACGCCGCGCTGGGCAAGACCTGAAAGAGCATTCTGAGAGCCTGGCAAGACGCTTGAACCGTAGGAAAGAGAATGTTCGAAAAGCTCGATTCCCTTAAAAGAAGATTTGACGAGATAAACGAGAAGATGGCCGAGCATTCAGTCGTAGCCGACCGCAAGGCTTACCAGGAACTCGTCCGCGAGCGCGTGGCCCTGGACGAGGTCGTCAGCACTTACAACCGCTACCTCGACCTCCAGCGCCAGCTCGAGGAAGCTCGCACGCTGCTCACCGAGGAGCAGGATCGCGAGATGGCCGAGTTCGTCCGCGCGGAGGTCGAAGAGCTCGAGGCCGCCATCGCGAAGCTCGAGTCGCGCATCAAGGTACTGCTCCTGCCGCGCGACGAGTTCGCGAACAAGGACGTCATCGTCGAGATACGCGCGGGCACTGGAGGCGACGAGGCCGCGCTGTTCGCCGGCGANNGGCGACCTGTTCCGGATGTACTCGCGCTACGCGGAGAAACACAGATGGAAGGTCGAGACGCTCTCCACGAGCCCGTCGGACGTGGGCGGATTCAAAGAAGTCATATTTTCGATGAGAGGCCGCGACGTTTGGCCCCATATGAAGCACGAGTCGGGGGTGCACAGGGTGCAGCGGGTCCCGGCCACTGAATCGGGCGGCCGTATACACACTTCAACTTCAACGGTGGCGATTCTCCCGGAGGCTGAGGATGTCGACATTCAGATCGACCCGGCTGACCTCAAGATCGACGTGTTCCGCTCGACCGGCCCGGGCGGGCAGTCGGTCAACACAACCGATTCCGCCGTGCGTGTGACGCATAAGCCGACGGGCATGGTCGTCTCATGCCAGGATGAGAAATCGCAGCTCCAGAACAAGGAGAAGGCGATAAGGATATTGAGGGCCCGCCTTCTCGAGGCCGCACGCGAGCTGCAGCAACAGGAGGAAGCCGAGCAGAGACGCAAACAAGTCGGCACCGCCGAGCGTAGCGAAAAGATCAGGACCTACAACTTCCCACAGGGCCGTGTAACCGACCACCGCATAGGTCTTACCCTCCACAAGCTCTCTGACGTGCTCGAGGGCGACCTCGACGATATGGCGGATGCCCTGACCGAGGCCGAACACGCGAGAGCGCTCAAGGAAGTGGATCGCGCTTGAACCTGGTCGAGTACCTCAAAAAGGCGACCGATTACCTCGAGCGGCACGACATCGCGTCACCAAGGCTCAACGCCGAGCTCCTCCTGTCAAGCATGCTGGGAATCTCGCGCCTCGATGTCTACACCGGCTTCGAGCGCGCCCTGACGGAGGTGGAATCCCGGGAATACCGCGAGCTCATAGTGAAGCGGGCGGCCGGTGCTCCGCTGCAGTACCTGACGGGTGAGGTGGGTTTCAGGACCCTCGTGCTCGAGGTGACGCCAGGTGTCTTCATCCCCAGGCCCGAGACGGAGGTGCTCGTCGAGAAGGCGCTTGAGGTCCTGCCGAACGGCGAGATGGACATACTAGACCTTGGCTGTGGTAGCGGCTGCATCGCTTTGAGCATCGCCAGGGAGCGCACCGGCGCGAGGGTCACCGCGGTCGACTGCGAGCGAACCGCTGTGGAGCTTTCTCTCAGGAACGCCGAGCGAACCGGGCTTGCCGAGCGAACGACTGTCCTCGAAGGCGACCTCTTCGAGCCGTTGGATGGAGCTGCAAGGTCTTTTGACGCGATCATCTCCAACCCTCCGTACGTACCCGACGGCGCCGCCGAATCGATGATGCCGGAAGTGCGCGACTACGAGCCGACCCGCGCACTGTTCGCGGGCCCCGACGGGCTTGACGTCATCAAGAGGATTGTAGCCGGCGCCCCTGAATACCTGACGGTGGGAGGATGGCTCCTGCTCGAAGTCGACGAGAGCCACGCTGACAAAGTGGTTGAGCTGCTGGAGCCCAGCGGCGATAGCGCGACACCACGGATGGAGCCCGCTCGTGACGGAGCCCGCTGGTCGGATATCGAGGTTTGTGACGACCTCGCCGGCCGACCCCGGGTGGTAAAGGCGAGGCTGGCTTCCGGAGGTGGGGGAGATGCTCCGGATTAACATAATGGCGGGGTTCGACCCTACTGATGTGCAGCGCGCGGCTAAAGTGCTGTGCGACGGAGGAATAGGGATAATACCGACCGACACCGTGTACGGCATCGCCGCTCTGGCGAGAGATGCCACCGCGGTGTCACGCGTGCTCGATATGAAGAGGCGCGAGCCGGGCAAGCCCCTGCCCGTTCAGGTTGCCTCCATGCGCCAGGCCGACGAGCTCGCGGTTATGGACAGCCGCGCACGCGCGCTGGCGGCGCGGTACTGGCCCGGGGCGCTGACCCTGGTGGTCCCCCGCAAGAAGGGAGGTCCTCACCTGGCGTTCCAGGAGCAGGGCAACATCGGACTCAGGATTCCCGACGACCTTTTCTGCGTATCGCTCATAGAGCACGCGGGCTACCTGGTGCTTCCCAGCGCCAACCCGCCAGGCGAAAATGCCCCGGACCGCCTTTCAGCAGTCAGAAGCGACCTGCTCGAGGCAGTCGATTTTGTAGTGGACGGTGGCGTGTGTCCTCTTGGAAACGAGTCAAGTGTCGTCGAAGTTGTAGACGGGGTAAAGGTGCTCCGCGCCGGGGCGATTACCACTGACGAGATAAAGAGGGTCGCACTTGCCCCTGATGAAGGCGCAGTCGATGCCTGAACCGTTGCGGGTACTCTTCGTGTGCACGGGGAATATATGCCGGAGCCCGATGGCTGAAGGCATAGCCCGTTCACGGATAGTGGCGCTCGACCCGGCGGGTAAAGCGGGCTTGCGCGTCGCATCTGCTGGAATAGCGGCACTTTCCGGAGACCCCGCAACGTTCGAAGGTACTCTGGCGATGCGCCGGCGAGGCATCGATATAAGCGCTCACCGGGCGCGCCAACTGGACAGCGCAATCCTCCAGGAGAGCGATCTCGTCCTGACTATGGAACGGATGCAATCAAGTCGCGTGCTGGCCGTCAAAGTGCCGAACCGGCACTACGTCTATCGCCTTCTCAACCTTGGGGAGATCGCGGGAGAGCTCCTTAGCGCACCGCGCGGGCAATACTCCGGTAGCCAAGACCCGGACCCCTCCAGGGCGCTGGATTGTCTTGCGCATGAAGCCGATGAGATCGACCGGCGGGACGGCTGGCGGCTGCGGGACTTCAACTACGAGGTGCGCGATCCCGTGGGTATGCCGTTCGCGGAATACGAGGCAGTCGCTGACGGGCTCACCCCGGCCATCGACAACATCTTGCGGGTCCTGCTGAAGAACGGTATGTGAGACCTATCCCCCCGGACTTGCCCGGTCGATTAAGTATCCTTCCCGCCTCCGTGTTAAAATCTGGCATAGCCACCGCGCATAAGAGGTGAAAGATGCCGGACGAAAGCCGTCACCGGTTGGTCGCGATAGGTAGCGACCACGCCGGTTTCAAACTCAAGGAAAAACTCAAAGAAGAGATCGCGGGCATGGGGTACGGGGTCCTGGACATGGGGACCGACTCCGAGGATTCGTGTGACTATCCCGACTTCGCTTTGCCGGTCGCTGAGGCTGTCAGTCGTAACAAAGCGTGGAGGGGCGTTCTCGTCTGCGGGTCCGGCGCGGGGATGACGATGGTAGCCAACAAGGTCCCCGGAGTGCGGGCAGCCACCTGCAACGACAATTACGCCGCTGAGTATTGCCGGCTGCACAACGACGCGAATATAGTCACGATGGGGGCAAGGATAATAAACGAGGTCCAGGCCGGGAACATCGCCAGGACGTTCCTCGAGACAGAATACGAAGGTAACGAGCCGGATGGCTATCGCCACGCCGCCAGGCTCTTTAAGCTCGAACAGGTAGAGCGCAAGTATATGAAGGAGCAGTAACTTGGAACACGATAGCGGGAGCTGTTGGTCCGCGCTGGAGCGCTTCGACCCGGAGGTGGTCAAGGTTGTGCGTGACGAGGTGCGGCGTGAGCGCGAGAAGATCAACCTGATCGCAAGCGAGAACTACGCGTCCCCGGCAGTCCTGGAGGCGCAGGGCTCGGTTCTGACCAACAAGTACGCCGAAGGCTACCCTGACAGGCGCTACTACTCCGGTTGCGAGGTGGCAGACGCCGCTGAGAGCCTTGCCATAGAGAGGGCGAAAGAGCTGTTCGGGTGCGAGCACGCCAACGTCCAGCCCCATGCGGGCGCACAGGCCAACATGGCCGCCTACATGACGGTCATGGAGCCGGGCGAGACGCTCATGGCGATGGACCTGAGGTGCGGTGGGCACCTCACGCACGGCTCGTCAGCCAACTTCTCCGGCAAGCTCTACAGGACCGTCCACTACGGCGTCGACCGCGAGACCGAGGTGCTCGATTACGACGAGATCGCGAGCCTTGCCGAGGCGGAGCGCCCCCGCGTGATAATGGCGGGTGCGAGCTCGTACTCGCGCGCCATTGACTGCGCCAGGTTTCGGAAGATAGCGGACAGTGTCGGCGCCCTGCTCATGATAGACATGGCCCATTTCGGCGGCCTCGTCGTGGGCGGGGTCCATCCCGATCCGGTCCCGTACGCGGATTTTGTCACCGGCACGACGCACAAGACGATGCGCGGCCCGAGGGGCGGTTTCATCCTCACTCGCGCCGAGTACTGTGACCGTCTCGACACCTCGGTGTTCCCCGGCACGCAGGGTGGACCCCTGATGCACGTTATCGCGGCCAAAGCGGTATGCTTCAAAGAGGCGATGCAACCATCGTTCAAGACCTATCAAGAGACGATAGTCGCTAACGCCAGGGCGTTGTGTGACAGGCTTGCCTCCGACGACTTCAGGATAGTCTCCGGCGGCACCGAGAACCACCTGTTCATGATCGACCTGCGCCCCCAGGGCATCACGGGTCACGTGGCGCAGGACTTGCTCGATTCTGTAGGCATCAACGTCAACATGAACGAGATACCGTACGACGAGCTGCCACCGACCGTCACGAGCGGTATCCGCATCGGTACGCCCGCCGTCACCACGCGCGGCA
>PMDX01000105.1:0-223 GCA_003154635.1 Actinomycetota bacterium
TACATTAATGCCCGCAGGAAATCCCCGGCAGGACCGACCCCACGCTTGTACAGGTCGAAGAGAGCTCCCGTCTCGGTATCCTTGATCGAAGGCGTGTCCTTATACGGGGACGATTCGGGGGACAAGGGGCCGCTGATGGTAAGGGCAATTGGCGGCAGTTCGCACTTGTGTTTGGCGATGACCTTTCGTATCCTCGCCAGGCAGCGACGACCAGCAGTGCCAG
>PMDX01000105.1:271-15506 GCA_003154635.1 Actinomycetota bacterium
GATGCCGATGCTGCCGGCTCGGTCGCTGACCTGGCCGGTTACGCGGAGGATGCGGGATGCGCCAAGCGCGGCGCCAAGGCGATTGTAATCCCTGGGGAAGATGGTAGCCTCGAACGTCCCGACGGGGTCTTCGAGCGTGAGGAATTGCATGTACTCGCGTTTCTTGGTGACCGCCCGCCGTTGCGCTATGACCCAGCCGACGAGGCTGACCGTCTCGCCGAGGTGGCTGTTCAGCTCGGCGCTGTTGACGCGCCCACGGGCAAGTTCGCCGGGCACCAGGATAGTTAGCGGGTGCGCCGATACGCTGGCCTCGAGGTATTCGAGCTCCATTCGAAGCTTTTGGGCCGGGGTGTAGTCGGGCAGCCGGGGCAGCGCCGTCGGTGGGCTGACTTTGGGTATGCCCAGAGGAAGGGTCGGTTCCGGTCCTGGTTCGAGAGCTTCTCTGCCGCCTGGCCCGGCAGGCGCGCCATCGAGATGGGTGTGATGCACGCCTCCGTTGCCACCGTGGTGGGAGCGGGCCTGGGGGAAGAGCATCGCGAGTTTCCAGAGGAGCTCCGGGCGGGTGTTCTCGAACGAGTCGAACGCGCCGCACTTGACTAGCGTGGCGACCTCTTCCTCGGTGGTCTCGACGCGCGACAGAAAATCCGAGAGAGACGTGAAAGGGAAATGCTCGCGCGCCGCCATTATGCCGTCGACGGTATAGTGAGTCATGCCCTTGATGCGGTAGAGCCCGAAGTATAGCACGCCACCCTTTACGCGGAAGTCGGGCTCGCTGCGGTTGACGTCGGGTAGCGCGACCCGCACGCCAAGGCGTTTGGCCTCTTCCACATATACAGAGGGGTGGTAGAACCCGGCGTCGTTCACGAGCACCGCCGCCATGAACTCGGCCGGGAAGTGGGCCTTGAGGTACGTGGCCTGGTAAGAGAACTCGCCGTACGTCGCGGCGTGCGCCTTGCAGAATCCGTAGCCGGAGAACCTGGCCAGGCTCTCGAAGAGGGCGTTGGTCACGGACCCGCTCATTCCCCTCGCCCGGGCCCCCTCGACAAAGCGCGACCTTATGGCCTCCATCTGCCCGGGGGAGCGCTTGTGGGTCATTGCTCTTCTGAGGTCGTCGGCCTCCGCCGGGGTGAACCCGGCGAGAGCCACCGCCGCGCGCATCACCTGCTCCTGGTAGACGAACGCGCCGAGAGACTCGGAGAGTATTGGCTCGAGGTCGGGGTGCAGGTACACGAGCGGCTCGCGCCCGGCTCGCCGAAGGAGGAACAGCTCTTTCATGCCGCTGCCCGAGGCGCCGGGGCGGATGAGAGCGATCGACAGCGTGAGGTCTTCGATGGTGCGCGGCTTCATCGCCTTAAGGAGCGAGCGCATGGCCGGGCTCTCTATCTGGAAGACCCCGAGGGTGCGACCCTCGCGAAGCATGTTAAACGTCGGCTGGTCGTCTCGTGGCAGGGTGTCCGGGTCGAGCCTGGCGCCGTGTGTCTTCGACGCCCAGTTGGAGGTGTCCTCGATGACGGAGAGGCCCTTTTGCCCGAGGATGTCCATCTTTATCAGGCCGAGCCGCTCGATTGGCTCCATGTCGTACTGGGTTATGACCAGGCCCTTTGTCGCGCGCTCGAGCGGGACAAGGTCGGTGAGAGGTCGGTCGGCTATGACCACGCCGCCCGCGTGTATCGAGAGGTGGCGGGGGAAGCCGTCGAGACGGGAGCACGTGTCGAGTATCGTACGGTACGGCTCGCGGTCGGCGGGAAGGCCCCGGTAAGACGGTATCGCGCCGGCGACCGTCTCTATCTGGCTCGCCCGACAGTGTGGGATGTTGCGCCCGAACGCGTCGACCTCCTCGGGCGAGAGGCCCATTGCCTTTGCCACGTCGCGCACGGCCATGCGTGCCTTCATCGTGGCGTACGTGCATATCATCGCGACACGGTCGGCCCCGAACCTCCTGTAAACATAGTCGAGCACCTCGTCGCGCCTGCAGGCGCTCACGTCAAGGTCGATGTCGGGTGGGTCGTCGCGCGCCGGCGAGAGGAAGCGCTCGAAGTAAAGGTCGTGTTCGAGCGGGTCTATATAAGTGATGCCCAGCACGTAGGCGACCATGCTACCCGCCGCGGACCCGCGCCCCGCCGCGGGGATGCCGTGCTCGCGGCAGAACTTTGCTATGTCGTAGACGACGAGGAAGTAAGGCGTAAACCCCATCGCCTCGATCGTCTTGAGCTCGAAGTGCAGGCGCTCGAGCGCCCGGGCGGGGAGCGGCCTGTAGAGCCTGGCGGCTCCCTCGAAGCAGAGCTTGGTCAGGTGAGAAAAAGGCGTCTCTCCCGGGGGCAGGTCGGCGGCCGGGAAGAGCCACTCACCCAGCCTGAACCGGAATTCGCAGCTCTCGGCTATCTCGCGCGTGCAGCCGAGCGCCTCCGGCGCCTCGCTGTAAGGATAGGCGGAAAAGAGTTGTTGCATCTCACCAGGCGGCCGCAGGTAGCAGCCGGCTTCGGCTGACTCGCCCTGGGGGATTCGGGTGACTGGACAGATGAGCCGCACGGCGCAGAGAGTGCGGTGGAGCCCGAAGTCGTCGGGTGCCGCGAACGCGACGCGGTTGCTCGCCGCCGGCCTGACCCCCAGGCGGCGGGCCTCAGCCAGCAAGCGCTCGGCCTCGAGGTGGCTCGCGCGGGTGCCGGCATTGGCCAGCTCCGCGAAGAGCGAATCGCCGAAGACCTCGCCCAGTGGCTCGAGGAGGGACGCATCGCCGCAGAGGGCGAAGAGGCCCTCTGAGAACGCGGCCAGCCTCTCGATGGAAAGCGGCGCCTCGCCAAGACGGCGCTCGGTGACTGCACGGCAGAGGTTGCGGTAACCTTCGTCGTTCCTGGCGAGGAGGATGACGTTAGCGCCACCCCCACCCCGGCCCTCCCCCCTCGAGGGGGAGGGAGAAGATGAGATGGTGAGGTCGCAGCCGATGATGGGTTTTATGCCGGCATGGAGGGCTTTTTCATAGAAGAGGACGGCTCCGTATAGCCCGTCGCGGTCGGTAAGGGCGAGCGTGTCCATCCCGCAATCCGCGCAGCGCTCGATGAGGTCGTCTATGGAGCTCCCTCCGTAGAGGAGGCTGAAGTTGCTGTGACAGTTCAGGTGCACAAACCCGTTCATAATAAGCCAAGCCGTTACCAGCCAAGCCGCGCACGACGGCCTCCTTTTAATCTCACCTGCACCCACGCCCCGACGGCCCGCGCTCATCGAGGCCGACCACGCGCTTGCCGCCCGGGACGGGCTTGCTGCCGGCGGATGCGCGGGCTCTCTCTTCTATTTCGCTCTTGGCCGCGAACCCTACGTGGGCCTTGCCTCCAAGGGCTGTGTACTGGCTTACCAGCTCGGCGGTGCTGCCCCTGACAATCGACTCGAAGCCGTACCGCTCGCGTATGGTGTCGAGGCTCTCGTTGAGGCTGTCGCGTCGGAGGCTGTCGGCCGCCTTGCCGGCGGCGCCGAAGAGCTCGCCCTGGCATCCGGCTCCGACCAGGCCGGAACAGGCGACCCCCACGAGCCTTATGCGGACCCCTCGCTCGAGAAGCTTTTCGAAGAGCTCGCACGCGACCCCGTAGACGACCTGCTCCTGGTCGGTAGGCACCTCGAGGGTGCGGAACTTCATGTAAGTGCGGAAGTCGGAATGGCGCAGCTTGACCGCGACGCGGGCGGTGGCAAGGCCGTCTTTTCGAAGGGCGCGGCAGCACTTTTCGGAGAGCAGCAGCAACGTCGAGCGCACCATGTCGTAGTCTATGGTGTCGGTGTCGTAAGTCGTCTCGCGGCTGACGGACTTGGGCGTTCTGCCTTCCTCCAGCCTGCGGCGGTCGACGCCGCGGGCGTGCTCGTGGAGCACGCGCCCCCATGACCCGAGCACGCTCTCGAGCGCCTCTACCGGAAGCAGCGCGAGGTCGCCCACCGTGCGTATGCCGAGGTCGCTCAACGTCGCGTGGCAGACCGGCCCCACGCCGGGAAGCTTTTCGACCGGGAGCGGAGCCAGGAAGTCGAGCTCTCCGCCGGGCGGTATCTCGAGAAAGCCGTCCGGCTTGGCTGCGGCCGAAGCGACCTTGCTGACCACCTTGGCGGCCGAAAGGCCTGCCGATGCCGGGAGGCCGAGCTCGTTCTTTATGCGCGAGCGGATCTCGCCGGCTACGTCCGCAGGCTCGCCGAAAGCGAGGCGGCAGCCCGTGAGGTCGAGGTAAGACTCATCGATGCCCGCGTGCTCGATCAGAGGGGTGTACTCCTCGAGGATATCGCGCACCAGCCTCGAGTAATGGACGTAAGCCTGGAAGTTGCCATGCAGGAATTCGGCCTGAGGGCAGAGCTTGCCCGCCCTGGCAAGCGGCATCCCGGAGCGGACGCCGGACTTTCGCGCCTCGTAAGAACAGGCGGCCGCAACCCCTCTCTGGGACGGGTCGCCGCCGACTATGACGGGTACGCCCTCGAGGCCTGGGTCGAGGAGCCGCTCGACCGAGCAGAAGAAGGTATCCATGTCTATATGCAGTATCGCTCGCGTTCGACTGGCCATTATTTCCTCACAGTATGCGGAGCACGCCCCGCACTTTTCCCTGTATCTCGACCGTGTCGTCGGGGCCGAGGATTATCGGTTGCATATCGGGGTTGGCTGGCTGGAGCCTGATGCGGGCGCCCCCTTTGGTGCGCTCCCTGTAGAACTTTTTAAGAGTGGCCTCGTGGCCGCCGATGAGGGCCACCACGGTGTCGCCGTTGTCGGGGGCCGGCTTTTCCTCGACGACCACGTAGTCGCCGTCGAAGATGCCCTCGTCGATCATCGACCGCCCGCGTACCTTGAGCGCGTAGCAACCGCGCCCGCCCGCCAGCGCCGGTGGCACCTCGAGCTCGTCGCTGGAGTCGAGCGCCTCTATCGGCTCGCCCGCCGCGATGGTGCCCATCAGCGGTATTACCACCCCACCGCCACCACCCGGGACGGCGTTTCGCTCGCGGCCTCGCCCGTCGAGCACCGACCGGCCCGTGGCGGTCAGCAGCACCGACCGGGCCCGGTCGCGCTGGCGGCGTATCAGGCCCAGCGCCTCGAGAGAGTCGAGGTGCTCGGCCACGGTAGCGACGGATGAGAGACCGAGCCCCGCCGCGACCTCGCGTATGGTCGGAGAGTACCCCGACCCGCGCCTGTAGTCGCGCATAAACTCGAGTATCTGAACCTGCCTCCTGGTCAATGCCAGCTCTTTCATCGTACCCACCTTTTAGGGCCACCTCCGGTCTTTATGTTACCCGAACAAAAACCGAAAATCAATACCCGGCTTCCGCGGCGGCCGGAAGGGTCGGACCATGTACAAAACGGGTGCTTCCGGGCCTCCCTTACAATATAATCTGGGTGAGACACGAAACCCGGCGATGCGTGAGCAACGCTCGAAAGGCAGAGTTTGAGAAAGACCACGGCGATAGTAGCGATCCTAGCGGCGGCGGCCCTGGCTCTTACGCTGCTCGCGGGCTGCGGCGGCGGCGACGAGAAGCAGGCTCGCACTTACGTAATGAACGCGCGCAAGATCGGAAAGGCCGCTTCGCAGAACCAGGCGAAACTCACGGAGCAGGCCAAGAACATCAACAAGTACGCCGGCATCCAGAACCCGACGCCCCAGGATTATGCAGCCATGCAGCAGTTCACGGCCGGCCTTGTGACCCTGGTTGAGGCGACAAACCAGTCGGCCCAGCAGGCGCGTGGCGAGTTCGAGAAGGTGCTCGACCTCAAGGGCGTGGACAAATACAAGAAATACGCCGAGATCCAGATCGAAGAGCTCCAGCTCGTCAGCCAGCGCTCGAACCTCGTCAAGGAGTTCGCAGCGATAATGAGCAAGGTCCTCCAGGCCGAGGTGACCGGGGTGCCCCTCGATGCCACCTCGGTTACCGCGTCTCTCGACGAGATACTCCAGCAGCGGAACAACCTGACCAAGCAGATCGAAAAGCTGAACGAGCAGGCGATAACGCTTGCCCAGGAGCTCGGGCTCGAGTGACGGACCGAATCGGAGCCGGACATCCGGCCCGGATGGAATTTGAGGAGAGTTGTTGATCACCTGTCCAAAATGCGGAAGGCAACTCGAAGAACAGTGGAAGGTTTGTCCCGGTTGCGGGCAGGGCCTGAGACAGGGGTACCCCGGCGCGGGTATGACTTCGGGCCAGCATGTCCCGCCAACCCCGCCACCGACACCTCCCGGACAGCCGCCCATCTACACGCCACCTGATCAGCAGACGGTCGTGATCCCGCCGCCGGGGCAGTACCCACAGCAGCCACCGCAGCAGTACGGGCAGCACGGCCAATATCAGTATCCTCAGCAAAGCCAGCACCAGCAGTACGGGCAGTACCCGCAGCCCGGGTATCCACAGGGTCAGCAGTACACTTCGGCCTACCCCGCCCAGAGTTACGGTCAGCCGTTAGCGACCGGTTACGAGATCGCCCGGCCCGGGGGCTCAGTCCTGCTCGGCATGTTGACGCTGGTTGCGGGCGGCATTGCCATCGGCTCGACGTTCCTGGCGTGGATCAGCGCATCCAGCGTAGCGGGCATAAGCGCGAGCGCCTCTGGACTCTTGCTGATGACGAGTGGGTCAGCTCTCGGGGGGAGTGGTTTCAACATGGTTTTGACCTCCGAGGGCGCGATCTTTTTCACGGGGTTTTTCTCGCTGCTGTTCGGAGCATTGATAGTCATAGCCGCAATCATAACAATGTTCAGGCGAAGGCCAGGCGGGATCATCGCCTTCTTACTTGCACTGTGTGCAACGGCCATCGCGGCGATCGACGTCACAATGGTGTTCGCCAAGGTCCCGGGGGCTTCACCCGGCATCGGGCTGTGGATGTTCGCCGGCGCCTCACTTGTTGCCCTCGTGCTAGGGATAATCTCTCTCTCATCATCGAGCTGACACAGAGTGCCTGCCCGCATGGGAACCACCGGGAGCTCATCAACCGGGCCCCCGGGCCCTCGCCCGTTCTTCGAATCAGCCCGGACCGTTACTCAGATGATATAATCGTCGGCATCAGGAGTTCTCGCCCGGGGAGGAAAATCAAGTGGCAACTGGCGATGGCCTGCGAGTCCTTATCGTTGAAGACGAAACAGCCGTTGCGGACACGCTCAGAGTGCTTCTAAAGCACAAAGTCTCCGCACACCCCGACCTTGCCGGCGACTGTGCCACCGCAAGAAAAAAATTCTCATCATCTGAGTACGACCTCATCACGCTGGATTACCAGCTTCCCGACGGGGACGGCCTGGAACTCCTCGAAGAGATAAATTCCAACGACGATCCCCCACCCGTCATCATGGTGACCGGACACGGCGACGAGAGAACCGCGGTGGAGGCGTTCAGGCTGGGAGCGTCCGGGTACGTTGTCAAAGACATGAGGATGAGCACGCTCCTCGTCGATGCCGTGCGGCATGCCCTGTCCGAAGTATCCCTCAGGAGAGCCGAAGATGCCCTGCGCGAAAGCGACAGGAAGTACCGCAAGATGTTCGAGAACATGAACGAAGGAGTCGCCGTTCACGAACTTGTCTTCGACGAGACCGGAAAGCCGGTGGATCTCCGCGTCGTTGACGTAAACCCGCAGTTCGAGAACATCCTGGGGATAAGCGCCGAAAAGGCAGTGAGCATGCTGGGATCTGAACTGTTCGGCGGCGGCAAGAAGGTCAACATCGACGCCTACGTCGATGTCTGCGCCAGGATCGCCAGGACAGGGGAGCCCTCGAACTTCGAGGTGTACTTCCCACCCACGGACAAGTACCTGTGGATTTCTGCGTTCACTCCTGTGGAAAACGCGGTAGCGACTCTATTCGTCGACATCACCGAACAGAAGACGGTGGAACAGGCCCTGAGAGACAGTGAATCCAGGTTGCGCGAGATCTACGAGTCCGCTACCGAAGGAATAGTCGTGACCGGGGCCGATGGGAACTTCGAATTCGTAAATCCCAGGGCTCTCGTCTTATTGGGGTATGACGGCCCGGAGGATATGGTGGGCAAGCCGGCGGTTGAGCTCTATGCCAACCCGGAGGACCGGGAAAGGCTCTTCGAGATCATGGAGAAGCAAGGCTTCGCGGAGGGCTTCGAGTTTGAGTCCCGCAACAAGGACGGCAGCATGTTCTGGGGTCGTCTGAACGCGGTCCTGCACAAGGACGCCGACGGCAACATGGCGAGGGCCGTAGCTTTTGTTGCGGATATCACCGAGCAGAAGGCGGCGGAGGAGGACCTGAGGCGCATCAACGAGGAGCTCGATGCCTACGCGCACTCCGTCTCCCACGACCTCAAGGGTCCGCTCTCGGCCATCGGGGCGATGGCGGGAATACTGAAAGACTCCCTCGGTGAAACGGATGAGGAGGCCACCAGGGAGATGCTCGAGGTCCTCAATGATAACGCCGAGGCCGCCCAGGACCGCGTCGACGACCTGCTCAAGCTCGCCGAGTCAGGCCAGAAGCCAGCCGAGGTGGAAAATATCGACATCGGCGAGGTGATAGACGAGATACTCGAGGGGCTGTCCTCCAGGACCAAGGAGAACGTGAGCGTAGTCGTCTACGATGACATGGGAAGCATCACCGCGAGCAAGCCGCAGATACGCCAGGTGTTCTCGAACCTCATCATAAACGCGATAAAGCATAACGATTCCGAGGAGCCGGAAGTGAGGATCTCTCGAATGGGAAGAACGAACGGCACCCACGTCTTCCTCGTGCAGGACAACGGGTCGGGGATACACCCCGAGGATTTCGAGACCATCTTCACCCCGTTCCGAAGCGGAAGAAAGACCGGAGAGACCGGCATAGGCCTTTCCATCGCGCGCAAGATAGCGCGCATCTACGGCGGCGACATACGGGTGTACAAAGATAACGGCGCCTGCTTCGAGGTCACCCTGAACGACTACCAGTAGGTGGAGACGGCAGGTGGAGTTCTAGTTTTGAAGTGCTTCTTTTCCTTTGGCCGTCAGTATTGCGGTTGAACGGGCAATTGATTGAACATGGTTGTATCCCTTCCGGATGCGTTCAGTATGTTAAGCGGCCTACGGCTCATGGCGGTTGAGCGCTTCGAATCGTTTTCCCACCGCCAGTGATATTTCCCGTCCTTGCGCGAATGTCAGTCTATAATTGTGCGAAAGGTATATAAACTTTCGAGGCAGAAGAACCATGACGACGAGCACAATGGCAAAGCGAGGGGTGGTGTACATTGGCGGAAGAGGCGCAACCGGTCGAAGACAAAGACATCGGCGACCAGATAACCGACATGGTCGGCGACCTCCAGAAGCATTTCTCCAAGGTCCAGAACCCAAACGACACGTTCCAGGAACAGCTAGCGCCGTCCCAGAAGCTCGCGCTCTTTGTCACCGAGCACGTCGGGACGATGGGGTTTTTCTTCATCGTCCTCGCCTGGACGGTGGTTTGGCTTGCGTGGAACATCCTCGCGCCCAAGACCTTGAAGTGGGACCCGTATCCGGCCTTCGTCCTCTGGCTGATAATCTCGAACATCCTGCAGATACTGCTTATGCCTCTGCTGCTGATCGGCCAGAACATCCAGGGCATGCGCACAGACATCAGGGGAGAGCACGACTACGATACGGACAAGCGTGCAGAGAAAGAGATTCAGACCGTGCTCTTGAACTTCCAGAAGCAGGAGAAACTGATACTGGAGATCCTCGACAAGGTCGAAGCACTTTCGAAGGAGAAGGCCGCGGCCGCCGGGGGCGCGACAGACGGCTGACGCTGCTGGCCACGCCAATTTCGATGGAGGTACAACGATGTCTTCGAGGCATGTTCGATCACTGCCGGTACCCGCTGTAATCATCTTTTGCTCTTCTTACTTGTGCTCTGCAGTCCCGCGTCTGCGTCGGATTCCTGAACGCGTGTCGCCAGCGGAGGAATAGAAGGTCACTTCAACGCCGAGTGCCAGTCGGGGATCCTCTGCCAGGCACAATTCGGGTCGAACCTGTACGTCGGTACATCAGCGACGTTCGCCAACGGCGCGCAGGTGTGGCGCTACGACGGCACCAATTGGACAAAGGTCGCGACCAGCGGGTTTGGCGACCGCAACAACGCCCACGTATTTTCATTGAAAGTACTGGGTTCATATCTCTATGCGGGAACATACAATCTCACCTCAGGATGCGAGGTCTGGAGGACTTCTGACGGCACCACGTGGGAACAGGCGAACGAAGACGGTTTCGGAGACATTAATAACCGCGAAGTCCACTGCATGGAGGTGGCCGGGCCGTACCTTTTCGCAGGCACTTACAACGCGAGCACCGGTGCCGAACTCTGGCGTACAGGGCTCTGGTGATCTCCAGCGGTTGCCGATTTGCGTGGACGAACGGAAGGAGCTTCCCCCCGTGTCCCGCGGACTTGTTAGCGGCCGGCGGGGATGCAGAAGTACATTGGACGCTCGACCACTATCTTCCCCCCGTTGGTGCACTGCACCGTGGCGGAGAAATCGTGGGCGGCGTCATCAGCTACGCCGAGCTTGTCCCTGGGTGAGACGGTGACCCGCGACGTCCCGGGCACGGTGAGCGGCTGGCTGTCCCTGGTGCCGTCGCCTTTCATGTAGGTGATGGTTACCTCGGCCGTCGTCCTTCCAGGGTTCTGTATGCAGAAGTAGGGGTTGAAGCCCGGACGGCACGTGCCCTCAGCGAAGTAGAAGGTGCTGGCGGGGGAGGTCGCTCCTACCACGTCGTGGCCTCCGTCCCATCCGTTGTAATCGAAGTATATGGGCCGCTCGGCAACTATTCCTACGCCGTTCGTGGATACGATGCTACAGGAGAAGTCGTGGGCCGTATCGTCCGCCGCGCCGAGCACATCAGAAGGATGGAACGTGCCGCGGGAGTTCGAAGGCACTGCGCGGCTTTGCGCACAGGTGCTGCCGTCGCCCTTCATGTAGGTGACAGTCACGTTCGCCGTGCCCGGGCCGGGGTTCTGCACTGTGAGGTAAGGATCGAAGCCGGGGCGCGTGGTCCCCTCGGCGAAGTACCAGCACGTCGAAGGGGCGAGCGCTCCTACAACGTCGCTGCCTCCGGTCCAGACGCCTTTGTAGTCGAAGTACATTGGTCGCTCGGCCACTATTCTCGCGCCGTTTGTAGAAGTGACGCGGCACGAGAAGTCGTGAGTGGCGTCGTTTCCTGTCCCGAGCACGTCGGCCGGGTGCGCGGTTGAGCGCGAGCCAGGGGGAACAGTCAGATACTGAGCGGTGGTTGTGCCGTTGCCCCTCATATACGTAAGCGCCACGTTGGCAGGAGTCCCGCCAGGGTTCTGTATGCAGACATAGGGATCGAAGCCCGGGCGCGTCGTGCCCTCCGCAAAGTAGAAAGAGGTCGCCGGGCTGGTCGCTCCGACGACGTCGTGCCCCCCGGTCCAGACTCCTTTGTAGTCGAAGTACATTGGACGCTCGACCACTATCTTCCCCCCGTTGGTGCACTGCACCGTGGCGGAGAAATCGTGGGCGGCGTCATCAGCTACGCCGAGCTTGTCCCTGGGTGAGACGGTGACCCGCGACGTCCCGGGCACGGTGAGCGGCTGGCTGTCCCTGGTGCCGTCGCCTTTCATGTAGGTGATGGTTACCTCGGCCGTCGTCCTTCCAGGGTTCTGTATGCAGAAGTAGGGGTTGAAGCCCGGACGGCACGTGCCCTCAGCGAAGTAGAAGGTGCTGGCGGGGGAGGTCGCTCCTACCACGTCGTGACCGCCCGAGATGGGCGGCGGTGGAGGAGTCACGTTGCCAAAGCGCCAGAACATCGCGTAGTAACCAGATCGGCCATAGTCCTGGGGGTTCGGATCCCAGTTCAGGTTTTGGGATACCAACCCCGGGGAGTCCCAGTTGGACTGGACGATCCAGTACCTGCCGTTTCCATGGTTCTGCACGATGCAGACCGTATGAGGATGGCTCCAGTCGTTATCATTACCGTTTGTCCACTGAACGATGTCACCCTTGGTAGCCTGGCTGGCACTGACTTGAATCGCCCCGGAGTTCGTGTATCCAGAGATGACACCACCCTCGCCAAAGCAACCACCGGCCTCCGCAACCCATCTCTGGGCACTCTTGATACACTCTCCTGGTTGGTCCCAACCCGTCGGTCTGACCGTTCCCAGTTCCGCCAATGCGCAGTCAGCCACGCGCGCGTTGTCGAAGTCCTGGGCTTTCGCCGTTTCGACCACGAACGGGTTGTTGAAGATTACGAGGGCCGCGAACAGCTGTATTACCAGGCCGATGATCACCGCTCGCCTTGCCAAAATACTGCCATGTTCGGGTGCGGTCACGCGGCTCCCTTTGTAAGCGGATAATGTTTTTCCAACCGGATCTCTTTCAACACTGGTCTTCTCGCGGTTTTCACCGAGCTTATTCGACGATCTCAGACAACAGGTCCGAGTCCCGGCACCGGGAAATCGTATCACTTTTGTGTGCTGTAATGGCAACTCTCACATGCAATCAGGGTGACGGCGGCACCAGCGATGGATACAGGGTGTCCAAAGACAGGGCGCCTTCTGTCGTCTGCAAACACCCTGCAAACCAAACCTGATAACATGGGGCGATACCAGACGGACCAGATAACACTAGATGGACTGGATAACACGAACGACGTAGAACTTGAAAACCGTTGAGCCTCACGGCTGGGGTCACCGCGCGCAAAGCGCGTGGGGCGGGTGAGAATCCCACTCCCTCCGCCGCCGGCATCTCCCTTTCTTCCGACCCGATAACGAATGCGCCCTACTAGGTGAGCAGGCCGATCAGCCCCTTGAGTGCTTCGATCACCCCGAGGCATACAAACTCGAAGACCAGTATCAACTGGGCGTTGGCCAGGAGCCACTGCCTCATCGATTCAAGCCTTGTGGCGGACTTCTCCGGTGCAACTATTCGGACGAAGACAGGTATCCATAGGCCAACCATCCCGAAGAGCACAAAGATAAAGACGATGACTACTCCCTCGAAGGTCCCGATCCGTGCCAGGAGAATATCGACCACAGCCGCCGCCGTGAACAGGGCATCGGAGAGAAACTCGTAAAGGCCGATCGCCAAGACGCGGGAAGGCTTGAAACTGTCCAGGAATTGCACCCACTTTGGCATCTTGGGTTGCTTGCCGCGCTTCGACTGAATCTTCCACCAGAAGAATGCGAACGCGAAAAAAAGGAGTGCGGTTACAAGCTGGCCTACGTAAGCGAGCGTTGAAGCGCTGGTCTTGTGGCTGAAGTCCCGCGCGTTCAACGTAAGCAGAACGGTAATCCCCACCACAATGCTGCCGACTATTCCCGGCAGCACGAAGGCCAGGCCCTTGAGAAGCCCCCTGCTGCCCGAGAGGAACATTATTCCGATAATAATCGTGAGCGGGCTGACAGCCCAGAAAATCGCCAGCGGCGCTATCTTGAGAATCAACTGTGCGATAATCGTCCCTTGCTACTCGTGTTTGTGTTGACGGCTGTAAGGCATCCGGCGCTCTCAGGAAGTATACGACCCGGCAGAGAATCAGCAAAGGAGACAAGGAGTAGGACTTTCTTGCCGCGACGAAGGCTCGGGCGTCCGCCTAATCAACTATAATGAAGGAGGGGATTGGTTCTCTCGCTCGTCACATATTGGGAGGTTTCAATGGGCTTCAAGAAGATTGCCGATACGTCAGAATTGCCGGCAGGCAAGATGAAGAAAGTCACTCTGGACGGAAAAGACGTTCTGCTCGTGAATGTCGACGATGCTTTCTATGCCATCGACAACAAGTGTACCCATCTGGGGGGATCGCTGGTCGAAGGGACACTGGAAGGAAACGAAGTGATCTGCCCGAGACACGGTTCCCGATTTGATGTCAAGACCGGGAAGGCCGTCGGAAAAGCGAAGGTCGCCTTCATCAAGGTAATGCCCAAGGACGAGAAGACTTACGTGGTCAAGGTTGAGGGAACGGATATCATGTTGCAGACGGATGGGGACTGACACCAGCGCGAAGCGCGTGGGCGGTTCGAACCTCTCTCCCTCCGCCATGCTACCCATCGCCGATGTGAAATTCACTTTGACGCTTCCGTAACAATGGGTGCCCACAACGATCAGGTCATTCCGGCAATTTCTGTAGCGTGAGTGAACAATCTCTGGCTGGGTTCTGACCCACGGAGCCATAGGTCGTGCTCGACCTTCACCACGCAAGTCGAATAAGTCTTCTCTTGTTTACATCCGGGCTGTTGGCACAACGCTTGCTTGCGGCGGTTTGAGGTCGCTACGTTCCTGAAGTCCTGCAGGAACCGCGGGCTTGAACTAATATAGGTTCGCGAGGTGTTTGCCTTGGGAGGGGAGAAAGCGTGCCGAAGAACGATACGGTAGCCCCGGGCGGGGTGTCTGAAAGCCATGCGGATTCCCCGGGGACGATCGATGTCGCGGAATACCAGGACGCGCTGGCGCGCCTGAGGCGTGTCTATTCATTCCTCAACATGACAAACGAAGCCATCGCGCGCATTAAACAACCGGAGCCACTGTTCAACGAGGCGTGCCGTATCGCCGTTGAGGTGGGCGGGTTCGTCATGGCCTGGATCGGCCTCGTGGACCCGGAAAGCAGGCGGATCAAACCAGTGAGCCACTGCGGCTTCGAGGAAGGATACCTCGACAAGGTGTCCATAAGCGCGGACGGGCAGGACCGACAGGGGCTGGGGCCCACCGGTATCGCCGCGCGCACGGGCGAGGTAAACATCTGCCGGGACTTCGCGGGCGACCCCCGCATGGCGCCATGGCGGGAGGAGGCGCTGAAGCGCGGTTACTGTTCCTCGGCCGCGTTTCCACTGCGCATCGGCGAGAGCATCGTGGGGGCGCTCACTCTATATGCCTCGGAGACCGATTTCTTCGATGACGAGCTGGTCGAACTGTTCAAGACCCTGGCGGACGATATCTCCTTTGCTATCGACGCCATGCGGAAAGACGAACTGCGCAGGCGCGCCGAAGAAGATCTGGCGCTGCGCGCCATGCTGCTGGACACGGCGACCGACTCCATCCTTGAATTCGATGCGAAGGGCAACTTCGTCTACGCGAACGAGGCGAGCTGGTCCACCCTCGGGTATTCGCGTGAGGAGTTCATGAACATAAACCTGTGGGAGCTCGCCACGCCGGAGTTCGCGCCTCAAATCCAGGAGCGGCTGTTCCAGGCCGAACGCTTCGGTCGGGTGATATTCGAGTCCGGCCGCCTGCGCAAGGACGGCTCAACGATGCCGGTGGAAGTGCACATCAGGCAGGTGGACGCCAGTGGGCGCCGCCTGTACCTGAGCGTAGCGCGCGACATCACCGAGCGCAA
>PMDX01000318.1 GCA_003154635.1 Actinomycetota bacterium
TTCCACCCCGAAAAGAGCCAGACACACGGTCTGGACCTACTTCGTCGCTTCCTGGCGATGTGACGGCCGATGCTGCGCACGCGACTCATTCCTGTGCTTCTACTGCAGAATGGATTGCTGGTGCGGAGCCAGTCGTTCAGAATCCACCAGGCGATCGGCAACCCGATCCACGAGGCTCGCCGCTTCAATGAGTGGAACGTGGATGAGCTTATCTACTTGGACATTTCGCGCGACGACTCCTATGACCTCCGGCGCGACGACCATAAGGTGAAGAACCTGACCGGCCCGATGGAGATTCTCGAGGAAGTGAGTCGCACCTGCTTCATGCNNCGGGGCGGACAAGATCTCGATCAACACCGCCGCGTATCGGACCCCCCAGTTGATTCGCGACGGCGCGAAGATCTTTGGTCGCCAGGCGATGGTGATTTGCGTCGACGTGTGCCGCCGTGAGGACGGTCGGCCCGAGGTCGTCATCGAAGGCGGCCGAGAATTGACAGGCGCCGATCCCGTCGATTGGGTCCAGGAAGCCGTGTTACAAGGCGCCGGAGAGATACTTCTCCAGAGCCTCGACCGCGATGGCACGGCTCAGGGGTACGACGTCGATCTGATACGGTCGGTCAGCGACGTCAGCGCGGTGCCAATCATCGCTCTCGGCGGAGTTGGACGATACGAGCACTTCTTCGACGGATGGAAGNNGACGCCGAGCACTTCTTCGACGGATGGAAGGCGGGGGCCAACGCCGTCGCAGCGGCGAATATCTTCCACTTCAAGGAGCTCTCTGACCGGAACGCTAAGCGCGCCATGTCGAAGGCCGGTATTCCCGTGAGGCTATGAATGACAGTCCGATATTGTGCTCATTGCGCCTACCCGTCTATCGCCGCCACGCCCCTGACGTTCGACGATCGAGGCGTGTGCAGTGGGTGTCGCTCAGCCGAGCAGGCACAGACAATCGATTGGGACGAGCGCTTCGAGTGGCTCAAGCAAATCGCCGAGGAGTACCGATCCCAGTCCACCTATGACGTCCTCATTCCCGTGAGCGGAGGTAAGGACAGCTACTATCAGACACACGTCGCGGTTCACGAGCTCGGTCTGAAACCGCTCCTCGTCACCTACCACGGCAACAACTACCTCCCCGAGGGAGAGGAGAACCTCTTCCGGATGCGGAAGGTGTTCGACTGCGACCACGTCGTCGTAAGCCCAAGCATCCAAACGCTCATCAGGATGAACCGCATTGGGTTTCGGTTGCAGGGCGACATGAACTGGCATAACCACTGCGGGATTTTCACGACCCCAATCCAAGTGGCTGTCCGGTACAAGGTGCCGCTTATGTTGTGGGGCGAGCACGGCTTCCTTAACCTCGGCGGGATGTACTCGTTCGACGACATGGTCGAGTTCACTTCCAAGTTCCGCCTCGAGCACGGACTGCGCGGCTACGATTGGGATGACTTCACAGATGAAGGCCTCGACACCCTGGGCCGACCCGAGTTGAAAGAAGGCCTTCGGGCGAAGGACCTCCAATGGGCGCAGTACCCAACGGACGACGAGATTGACGAGGTCGGAGTGCGAGGCATCTACTTAGGCAACTTCGTGAACTGGGACGCCAACGTCCACTCTAAGCTCGTTATGGAGAAGTACGACTGGCAACCCGCACGCCAGCCCTTCGAGCGCACGTACCGGCGTATGTCGAATCTGGACGACATGCACGAGAACGGCATCCACGACTACCTCAAGTTCGTGAAGCTGGGTTATGGTCGCGCTACGGACCACTCCTCCAAAGACGTTCGCTCCGGGCACATGACACGTGATCGCGCCATCGAGATGGTGAGGCAGTATGACCACGTTAAGCCGCGGCGCGACCTCGACCGGTGGCTGACCTACGTTGACATCACCGAGGAAGAGTTCGACGCCACGTGCGACTCCTTCCGGGATCCGCGAGTGTGGTGGATCGAGGACGGCGAGTGGTGGAAAGACAACATCTGGGGTAAGCCATCGTCATATGGCCCGGTACACATTCCGGTGAGCGGGCGAGACAAGTACATGCAGGATCGCGCGCGATGAGCCAGCTTGGTGAGCCAGTCCGCTCAGGTTGGCACGCCGACTTCCTCCGGAGGCGCTGAGAAGCAGTTCAGCGATGTTCAGGACAAGGACCGAGACCGGCGTTCACGCTACTGCAATGGAAGCCGGCCGAACGCGCTCTTCATCCCTGGGGCGGTGGTCGCGAGAGGGCAGGGCGCCCCTCAGCATGAGCGGCTTCCTGGGGCGACACCCCTCGGCCCTAGCGGAGGCTCGTGAAGAGGATCCGGTCGTACTTGCCGTCGAGCGCCGTGAACGTCGACCGGCCGAAGCTCTTCGACGGAAAGAAGCCGGGTAGCAGGGCCGGATCGAAAGTGGTGTTCGGATCGAAGGGATCATACGAAAGCATCACTACGGTGGTGGACTCGAAACCAGCGAGCCGCGCCAGTCTGTCGGCGTAGTTGGCCACAACGAACTGCGGCATCTCCACAAACGAGTGGGCGTTATAGAAGACATCCACCCCAAGGTCCAGCTTCTCGATTTGCCATGGAGCGATCATGAGGATCTCGAGTTCGTCGTTCTTTGCGAATTGAACGCGGTCGAGCCGTCGTGTCTTCCGATAATCTCGAACGGAGTCGCCGTAGAACGACTTCAGGTATTGGGTGCCGACGTATAGATTCGGGGGAATATCAAGGTACACAACCTTCCTGATGTTCGGATAGTTCTCAAGCAACAGATGGACGTTCGTGCCGAACCCCCCGCCTATCTCAAAGAAGCTGCGCATTGCAGGAAACTTCACCTTCTCGGCCACGAGATCGTGCTCGTGTAGCAGGGTCAAGTAGTGCATGGCGACCTTGTCGCCGTCGACCTCGATGTACTCAAGGCATCCACCCCGCAGTGAAGGCGGCATTGTGTACTTCCCCAACAGCTCACGCACCCGAGGGCTATCGTTGAAGAGAACCCTCCGGAGCCGTCGGACCTCGTCAGAGTACGTTGTTGTTAGGGCGACTTGGGCATCGAATTGCCTGTTGAAGGGAGGGACGGAGTCCAACAGGAACCTAAAGGGCCTTCTAGGACCGCCGGTCAGGTTGTGGCGGACATCCAGAATCACCGAGTCAGCGTAACTCTGCCCTATGGTCGAAGTCGTCCCCCGGAAGTCCGCGAGTCCGTAGCGTTCGATCTGGATTGCGGCGCTCTGGCTCTTCCGTTTCCAGTAGGGGCCCGGCTTGTATGCGTTGCGCTGGGCTTTGGCGTCCAAGAGCATCATTCGCAGAAGCTCGTTGTCGCTGCTGATCGCCGTACTCAAGGTCATGCCCGCTACTCCGAACGACAGAAATCGTTGTTCCCTCCCAGCCAACGCTCGTCGGTTGGCCGCGCCATGAGGCGGTTCCAGCGGGCATCGCCCATGCAAGGCAGCGCGCTCAGGCGAATTCCCTGAGCCGGCACGTTAGGGCCGGAAAGCGCGGCGCGGACGGTCGTGCCAGCCGGCGGCTATGTTAGACCATATGGCCGCGTTCGCGCGGCGGTCGAGCAGGCTGTCCGTGCCTCGTCGGGACGACTGGATAATTGTGGATTACCAGGATTGTCCGGGGC
>PMDX01000155.1 GCA_003154635.1 Actinomycetota bacterium
GGTGCGGATCGAGCCCGATCGTCGGTTCGTCCAGGAACAACACCTTGGGATAATGCAGCAGTCCCCTGGCGATCTCAAGGCGCCGCTTCATCCCTCCCGAGAAGGTTTCCACCCGGTCATCGGCCCGATCGGTAAGGCTAACCATGTCGAGGACCTCCTCGAGCCTTTCCTTTCGGATGCCGCGCGGCACGTGGTAGACCACCGCGTGGAATTCGAGGTTCTCGCGCGCAGTGAGCTTGTCGTCCAGGCTTGGATCCTGGAAGACCAACCCAATCGACTTTCGCACCTGGTGCTTCCGCGTAAGCACGTTGTACCCGTTGATGGTTGCTCTTCCAGCAGTGGGTTTAAGCAGGGTGCAGAGCATGCTGATGGTTGTGGTCTTCCCTGCGCCGTTCGGTCCGAGAAAACCAAACACCTCGCCAGGTGGCACTTTAAACGATATTCCATTCACGGCAACGAGGTTCCCGAAGTTCTTTGATAGGTTCTCGACCTCAACAATCACTTTACGCGCCAACTTGACACCATCCTTTTCAAACTCTCAGAGGAGAACAAAGCCCGGAGAAGAGGAATTATCCTTCGTCAGGTTGTGGTTTCTTCCATTCGGCTACCAAAGCGAGTAAGTGGTCAGCCAGCAGCTTCATCATCTCCGTAAAAGACTCCAGTTCCGCCTGGTCGGCGCCCCCGAAGGCCTCCGCTATCATATGGCTCTGCTGCTTGTTTATCTTCTTAAGTAGATTCTGCGACCTGACTGTAAGCTTCAGGTGGGTGACCCGGTGGTCCTCATGGTCCTTGGTCCTCTCCAGCATCCCTTTGCCGCAGAGAATGTCTATCATCTTGCTGGCTGTCGGCGGGCTGATATTCAAGAAAGAGGAGAGTTCGGTGATGGTCACCGGACCCTGTCGCTTGATCATCCTAAGCATCCCGTATTGCGGCCAGGTCACGCCATGCCTCTCGACTTCATGCCTGAAGATGACACGTGTAGCCCTGACGGTGGCCCGGAAGTTCTCAAGGAACTGGTCGGCCAGCTCAAGGCGCTCGGCGTTGTCCATCGATGCACCTCCTCCTATATATTATAGTTAGGCTAACTAACTAATAACATATCTTACTCCTTTACTCCACACAAATCAAGGGGAACTCATCTTGTTCAGAGGAAGACTGCAGGTGGGTTGAATTCGTCAAATGTATGCGCAATGCAGGTCTTCGTATCGAGGTGCTGATCGAGTATTTGGCACTCTTTCGGCAGGGTGATGCCACGATTGAGGCCAGAAAAGCTCTGCTGACCGAGCAACGGGACCAGCTTATCGCGAGAATCGGGGAGATGCAAAAGACGCTGGAAAGGCTTAACTACAAGATAGAGAGCTATGAGCAGACGATTGTTCCGGCGGAGAACGAGTTGGTGAAGTGTTTATGGTCACATAAAAATGTACATGTTTCGGTCAAATAAAAATGTACACACCAAAGCAACCAGTAGAATCCCTTCAGGAGACGTGACAATGCGGATCTTGGAGGGATCGGATGTACGGAAAGGGCACCTGGGTGAACGCACGGGCAATGAGGGCTCACGGGATGAGCTACGTGGAGATAGGAGCAGCGCTCGGCATAGACCGAAGGACCGTGAAGAAGCTCTGCATGATGGAGGACATCCCCGAGCCGGAGGCGAGGGAGAGGTCCTCCATCATCGACCCCTTTGCCGAGGTCATCGACGCGTGGCTCGAGAAGCGGCCCTCGCTTAAGGCGTCGGTGATCGCCGCCCAGTTGGAACCCCTGGGCTATGCCGGCAGCTACGCCGCGGAGAAGATAGCCGAGTACGCGCTCGCCGTGGTCTCGGGCAAGCCGTGCCTGCACGCCGGCTTCGTGATGGACGTCTCCCCCTGCTGCGACTGCTGGGGGTACAACGACAAGGCACTGGTGGCGGACATCGGCATCGCCGCTTCATCCGACCCGGTGGCGCTGGACAGGGCGTGCGTGGACATGGTCGACGCCGCACCCGTGGTACCGGGGACCGTCCTCGAGGACAGGCGCGTCGAGGGCGGAGACAAGTTCGGTGCGGCGAACCCCAACACCAGCTGGCAGGCGGGGCTCGCCTATGCCGAGAGCATCGGCCTGGGGAGCCAGGCCTACGAGCTCGTCACAGTGGCCTGACGCTTATATCGCGGTTGAAATTGTTTCCTCAGTGTTAGCAAATCAGCGCTGTCTGTTTTGTAGCCCATGAAATGTTCGTTGAAATGTAAAAACGGCGGCGTAAGACGGGACGCTACGTCCACTGAGATGGGAATTGTGTTCCTGGGCAGCATCTACCCACGAGCTATCCGTCTTTTCTCTTGTGTTCCTCCCAACGCACAAGTATCAATTCCAGTTCCCTCTGGAAATACTCGAATACTTCGCGTAGTCCTTCGAAACGCTCGAGTACGCTTGGGTCTTTATCCTTCACCAGCACCTTTGCCCGATCGAGCAGCTCATCTATCTTGCGCATCTGCTTGACACGTTCAATGATGAACTGCGCCACTGCGTCCGCATCCGCGTTTATTCGGAAATATGCTCGCCGCTCTCCAGGCATCCCCACGCGTTCGATTAATCCGTGAGCCAGTAGACTACGCGTGGCCATGCTCACGGAGCCGTTACTAATGCCAAGGATATTCGCTAGCTCTGCGAAGGAGGTTTTAGAAGAGTCCGCCAGGAGAAGGGCAGCGAAGACTCTCCCGGCCATCCTAGATTCGCCCATATCCTCGAGAAGGATACTCAGATTATCGATAAAGCGGCTTTCCTGTTCGTTCATCCCGACCTCGAAATCTGCTCGTACTCCACTGACTCTCCTCTCTAGAACTTTTTATACCCCCTTCTTGGATAATACACCAGTAATTATTGACATTTCAAAACTTTCAAAATATTATAAAACATCTTATTCACAAGACCGGGAGTGTGATGTGGATGGAACCGACTTCAGCCATTGAAGACGATTTCGAAGCCTTAATAAGGCTCGAAAACGTCTCGAAGTGTTATGACATGAATTCTATCATCGTCACTGCATTAGACTCGGTCGATCTTCAGGTTGATGAAGGTGAGTTCCTTGTCGTCCTGGGTCCTTCCGGAAGTGGAAAGACCACCCTTCTCAACATGATCGGAGCACTGGATAACCCCACGAGTGGCGACATCAGGGTGGCGGGCATGAACATAACCGGTGCCCACCGGAAGGAATTGTTCGCATTTCGCAGGCAGGCGGTAGCCTTCATATTCCAGTCTTTCAATCTCTTTCCAGGGCTTACGGCTCTTGAAAACGTCCAATTCGCCATCGATATCAACAAAGGCGACCGTTCTGAAGCACAACACGTGCTCGAAGAGGTAGGGCTGGGCGAACGGGAGCGACACTTCCCTCACGAACTCTCAGGAGGCGAGCAGCAGCGTGTTGCCATTGCCCGTGCGCTGGCTACCGGCAACCCCGTGCTTCTAGCAGATGAGCCGACGGGCGAACTGGACTTTCATACCGGAGTGTCAATCCTCGAACTCCTTCAGGAGCAGGTTAAATCAGGGAAGACCGTTCTCGTGGTCACTCATAACCGCGNNGCGCGGTGGGTCCAGGTCACCGTTATTGCAATGGTGATAGCCATTGGAACCGGCGTCTTTGCGGGGCTCGCCAGCCAATCTGCGTGGCTAAGGATCACCTACGACAAGAATTATGCAACATTAGGCGCGCATGATCTTCATGTCGGCCTTTCTGCAGGCAGCTATGTGAAGCAAGGCGAACTCGCGGACACATTATCTTCCATTAAGCATCCAGAATGGGTCGTCCTGGCGGAGGAGCGATTGCTCCAGCCCACGGAAGTTGAGGTCTCAACGGGTAGCGGTACTGTTCTGGTCGCAGCCAGGTTGGTCGGTGTGCCGACAAGCGATGGTGGCCCGAAGATCGATAAGGTTTATGTCGCCTCAGGCAGAGGGTTCGGCAAGCAGGACGTAGCGGTTCTGGAACAGCATTTTGTAAACCAGGAGAAGCTGCCGGCTGAGGGGACCGTCAAATTGGCCGGAGGTGCGACTGTCAGGTATACGGGGACCGGCTATTCACCGGAATACTTCATGATTACTGCCGGGCAGGCCGTTGCCGGGCAGAG
Source organism: Actinomycetota bacterium (assembly GCA_003154635.1). Classification (GTDB taxonomy): domain Bacteria; phylum Actinomycetota; class Geothermincolia; order Fen-727; family Anoxymicrobiaceae; genus FEN-727. Next base: position 4,104 of record PMDX01000155.1, read on the forward strand.
CAATGTCATGATGCCGGGCGATTTTGCTGTTCTATTCATGCCCCTGGGCGTAGTGCAGAATCTGACCGGCAAAGCCGGTGAGGCAAACGACCTCGTTGTCAGGCTTGCACCCGGTGCGAACAGGAATGCGGCTAAAGCCGAAGTAGAGCAGGCGTTTGCCGCCAGGTTTCCCCAGCTCGCCGTACAGGTGACGACGTTAGAAGAAGACCCTGCACGCCAGGCGCTTTATGGCCAGATGAATAACAACCGGGGATTGCTTCTGGGCCTTGCCGTTCTGATTCTGTTGGGAGCGGCTTTCGCCGCCTTCAATCTTGCCAGCCGAGTGGTTGAAGCCGAGCGGAGGGAAATAGGCATCAGCATGGCCCTCGGTGTTCCGAGGTTAAAGACCGCCTTGCGCCCATTGCTGATGGGTGCCGAAATAGCCGCCCTGGGGGTCGTATTCGGTATCGGCATGGGCTTCCTGATGGGGGTCCTGATACGCCCGGTCCTCTCCAGCATGCAGCCCCTTCCTATCTGGCAGACGCCATTTCAAGTAACATCCTTTGCCTGGGCAGCCGCAGTAGGCTTTGCTCTGCCCTTCCTGGCAACCGCCTGGCCGGTATGGAGGGCCGTTAGAGTGGAACCCGTGCAAGCCATTCAGACTGGCCATCTGGCACACCGGAGCAAGGGACTCGCGCCGGTCTTAAAGCGCATTCACCTGCCGGGCAGGAGCCTGGCCCAGATGCCGCTGAGAAACGTAGTGCGGGCGCCGCGACGCACGATTCTAACCGCTCTGGGCATCGGAGCGAGCATTTTGCTCCTTATCTCGACTCTCGGCGTTCTCGACTCTTTCAACGCGGTCTTTGGTCGCGCAACTACTGAGATGAGTCGAGGAGCACCGAACTGGGCCCTCGTGGCCCTCACCAACTTTCAGCCTCAAAATTCCAATTTGATCCGCACTATTGAAGCCAACCCTTCGGTGGGAAAGGCAAGACCCATGATGCTTGGCAGCGCCAAGGTTTCCAAGGGAGACAAAGAGCTGGACAGTATGATGCTGCAGGTGCTGGATATGTCGAGCCCTGTCTGGAGCCCGACTGTGAATTCCCGCGCAAACGCGGGCGGCCTCCCTGGCATCGTCCTTACAGAGAAAGCAGCGAGCAATCTGGGGGTGAAGCCGGGTGACACTCTGACTCTGACCCATCCCTACCGGACGGGAGAGACTACTTTCGCGGTCAAACAAAGCGAGGTGCGGCTGGTCGGTCTCAATCCTATGCCCGCCAGGATGCTGGCGTTCATGGACATCTCGTCTACCGGCCTTTTTGGCCTGAAAGGCCTTGCCAATGGATTACAGGTTGCTCCCGCCGCCGGCCATTCCATCACCGACGTCAAGAATGCCATCTTCAACCTGCCCGGGGTAGCTGGCACTCAGGCTCCATCTACCTTGATCAATCTGGTCAAGGATAAGATCAGCCAGGTAAGGGGGATGTTCAGGGTAGTGGCGGTTATCATATTCCTACTCGCTCTGCTGGTCGCCTTGAGTTCTGCGAGCATAAGCGCCGACGAACACCGCCGTGAGGATGCGACCATACAGGCCTATGGAGTCCCGGTCCATAGCCTCATGCGAATGGAGGTAGTGGAATCCGGCATAATCGGCATCCTGGGTTGGCTGGTAGGTTTAGGTCTTGGGGCTCTTGCCCTGGCGTGGTTATTGTCACGTGTCGCTACCGTCATGCCCGATGTCCAGGTCAAGGAGACCTTGACATACGGAACGATCCTTTTGAGCTTTCTCGTAGGGATCGTCGCTACCGCCGTTGCGCCACTTTTCAATACCCGCAAACTGCGCAAGATGGACATACCTTCGACACTTCGCGTGATGGAATAGCTTGGGAAGATGGGACCGCTTGCTGCCCAGGCTCGGCAGCAAAGCAGTTGACCTGGCGATAAGGCCGACCGGCCTCGTTCCTGAGCGGCTCCTGGAAGAGGAGTAGACCGGGCGTATGTCAACGCACGGCGTTTCGTGAACAGAAGCTCAAGCGAAGAGGTCGAGGAAGACTCCTGCGGAGCGACGTGCCGAACTTGTGGAAGCGGCCGCCTTGGTGTTTTTGGAAAAAGGATACGAGGCGGCGACCGTGGCGGACATCACCCGCAGGGCAGGCAGCTCGCACGGTACCTTCTACGTCTATTTCGA
>PMDX01000209.1 GCA_003154635.1 Actinomycetota bacterium
ATGAAGAACTCGGCTTCGGGCCCGAAGTACGCCGCGTCCGCTATTCCCTCTGATCTGAGGTAGTTCCCGGCTTTCTTGGCCACATACCTCGGGTCCCTCGTGTACGGCTGCTTGGTGACCGGATCGAAGATGTCACAGATGATGCTGAGCGTCGGGATCTTCGTCACCGGGTCGATGATCGCGGTGGTCGAGTCCGGCATCAGGATCATGTCGCTTTCCTGGATCTTCTGGAAGCCCCTTATGGATGAGCCGTCAAAGCCGATCCCGTCTTCCCAGATGCTGTTCGATTCGGTCAGTTCTGTCGCGGGAATAGAGAAATGTTGCCACAGCCCGGGCAGGTCGTTGAATTTGAAGTCAACTACAAGAACCCCATTCTCCTTGATGAACGTTGCCACTTCAGCGGGTTTCATTTGTCTCCTCCTGTAGATGTATATGCGAAGTTGAGGTTATCAGTGGGATGTTACGAAGTTGTTTCCAGCCGGAAAATAGTTCTCGAGATCGGCGCCGCCGGGTTCGATGCCGCTTGGTTCTGAAAGTTCTATACTAGGGGAGGAGAAAGAACAGGACCTTCCTGGAGGTGCCATGAGTTACAAGACGGCGAGATTCAGCGGGAAAAGGAAGCTGCATGCGGTCGTTATTCCGGCGGCGGCATTGCTCCTGTCGGGCATGCTTGTGCTAGGTGGCTGTGGCTCTTCGAAACCGGTGGTCAAGAAGGTCGATCATATAACCATCAGCAGCACCGATGCGCCGGGGCTGTTCGCCTTTTTCACACAGGATCTCGGGTTGCCGGTGGCCTGGCCGCTTGCCGAGTACCCCGGTTTTACCACGGGCGGTGTCCAGGCGGGCAATGTCAACCTCGAGAGCCTGCACCTGGGAAAGTCGAGCGCGCCGGCGACCGCGAGCGCAGGCATCTACGGGATAGTGTTCGAGCCGTACCCTCTCTCGGCGGTCACGAGCGTGCTGACCGCGCGCGGCGCGAAGCCCGCGAAGCCCCAACCGCAGCAGAGCGTGATAAACGGCAAGAAGGTCACTCTGTACACAACCGTCACGCTCAAGACGCTTTGCGCAGACGATTACATCGTGTATCTCTGCGAATACAGCCCCGAGGCGAAGGCGCGCCTGGCGAGCAGGGGTTCAGGTGACAAGCCACTCGGGAACATCGGCCTGGAATCGGTCCGGGAGATAGACATCACCGCGATGGACGTCGAGGCGACGCGGAACCAGTGGAAGAAGGTTCTTGCCCCCGCTGCCATGACCGCCGGAGGGTTGATGACCGTCGGGTCCGGGCCCGCGGTTCGCATCGTCAAAGGTGACGCCGACAGGATAACCGGGCTTGTGTTCGAGGTGGCATCGCTGAAAAACGCGAAGGCATACCTTCAGCAGAAAAATCTGCTGGGCGAGTCAACGGCCAGGCAGGAGAAGATCGACCCGTCCAAAGTCCAGGGGTTGAACATAATACTGGTTCAGAAGTGACGGGCGGATAGATTCCGGAGTAATCACGCGCCGTTCGTTATGAGACGCATCCCGCGAACACGTCGCGGCACGGCATAGTGCCTTCCGCGCCCGCTCGGGCTTCCAGCAGAGATATCGGCACGCAGAGTTTAAGAACTGGGGTCATCATGGAACACGTGGCGAGAGACGCGCAAGCCTCGGACGCGACCGACATAGCGAAGCTCGGCTACCTCGCCGGAAGGAGCCACGTCGAGCTATCGATATACGACCTCATGGTGCCGGGGCCTCCGGGGATGACCGCCGACCGCATCGACAGGATGGCCGGGATCGTTGCCGCGGAAGCACCCAACTGGCTCAGCTATCGCTTCTACCACGCGATAGAAGTCGATGGGAAGATCGCAAGCGGACTTGCGACTTTCACACCGGAAGATGCCAGCAACGAGAAGCTCGGGCAAGCGATGATGGAGGTCGGCTGGAGCGTCATGGACATGATGAAGATGGGCCAGAGGCTCAGGGTCTGGTCCAGGGTAGACCCCGGCCGCGAGCCTGGCTTTCTCATAGTGGAGAACGTCGCCGCCTTTGAGGAGTTCCGCGGCAGAGGTTTCACCTCCGAGCTGCTGGTCCGGGCAGTCGAAAGGGGGAAAGACGGCGGCTTCAAGGGATTGCAGCTTACCGTCCTCCTGGGCAACGAACCGGCCATCCGGGCCTACGAGAAAGCCGGCTTCAAGATGGAAAAGACCAAAGAGAACAAGAAGTTCGAAAAAACCTTCTCCTGCCCAGGCGCCGGCCAGATGCTGCTGAAGTTCTAGCGGTCGCCGTGTCGCATGAGTACGCACCCGTCCCAACCCGGACGGGTGTCTTTCGTATCCGTTCAACCTGTTGGTGTGTCGAAGAGGATGATATTTGACACGACGCAGGCTTTGGCTGGTGTCCGTCGAACCTTACGATGCGATATTGCAATACGAGGAGTATTTCCGGGGTCCGGGCATCAAACGCGGCGGATCGGACCTCCTCTGATTGGCAGTGTGGCTGCCGTTTCATCCGGTGGCGGATACTGCTTTATTGGAAATGAGGTAATCCAGGGTTTCGGAAACTGGCGACTGGGGATGACCGAAATGCCTCCGTGTACACGTTTCGTGCAACTCACAAGAGCCGGCGCGCTGAGACAAAAGGTAAGAACCCTCATGATCGCGGCTGTCGTCCTGCTTTGCATCTGCGGTTTCTTCGCCTTTGTCGCACTGCAGGCCATCGGGTCTGTGAGACCTGCCGCGGGAGCCAATGGATACCGGCCCTCACGTTCGTGGCACTTCGCCGCGGGAAGCACCGCCTGGGGAATGAGGACATCGCTCCACATCCTGAACCCGGGGGACGGTGAAGCAAGGTCCACCATAAAGTACTTGCTCTCCGGGGAGGGGCCGGTGCGGAAAGACGTAGTCGTGCCCGCGAGGTCCGGGGTTCTGGTCGATTGCATGGGGCACCTCGGCGGCAGAGAGCTGACGTTCGGCATGTCGATCGATGCCGACAGACCTGTCGTCGTTTCCAGGGAGATGTACAACCTGAGCCCGGGGTTCGCGGCAAGCTCGATCGAGCAGGGCATGGGCGCTCCGAGCAGCGAATGGTATTTCGCGGAGGGCGCCACGTCCGATACGCGAAGGACCATCGTTTTCATCCTGAACGATGGCTCCTCGCCCGCGCAGGTCACGGTCGAAGAGCTGGACAACAGCGGCGAGAGCAACCAGACTACGATACCGCTCGACCCGGGGCGGTCGTATGTCCTGGACGCTGCATCTGTCTTCCCGACAAGTGGAGACGTTTCGTTCGCGTTGTCTTCGGATGAGCCGATATACGCTGAAAGGTATTTCGAGACCGCCTACCAGGGCCTGAGGGTCGGATGTTGCACCCCCGGGAGCCCCGGCCTTCGCAAGAGCACGGACCTGATAATCCCTACCGATGCGCTCCTGTGGCGAGTGGAGATAGTGAACCCTGGGAGCGCCGGCTCATCAGTGGAGCTACAGTACCATCTTACAACCGGGACCAGGAAGACAAAGCCATTTGACGTTGAAGGCTACAGCCGCAAGGTTGTCAGCTTCGACGATGAGGTCCTGGGTCCCGGCGAGGACGCGCGGGGAAAGGTGGGGTTGGTGACCGTGAGCGTTGTCAGGGGCAATGACGTTGCAGCCGAGAGCACTTCGTTCGGCTCTTCCAGTGAATGCTGGGTCTGGGCCTCCATAGGCCGGGAAAGCCGCCGCGCTGACGACGGGCCGGTCTACCTCCCGGTCGTGAACAACCCCTGCTTCCGCCAGAACATCATCGTCGCCAACGACCAGGAGCGGACTGTAAATACGACAGTGGTTGGGGTGAGCGCGAGCGGCAAAAGCCACACCGAGAGGAACACCGAATTGAAAGCCGGGCAATGCCTCTCGGCGACATCACTGCGGACCAACAGTCCTCTGGCGTGGAATGAGGTCACCATCCCGAACTCAGAGAACGTCGAATGGAGCGTTGTCTCGAGCAGGGCTTTCAATTGCCTGACGGCGGACAAAGCCTCGATTGCCTTTGCGTCGAACAGGTCGACAGTGATTGGAGCGAACACGACGGCAAACAAGGTGGCACTGACTTTCGACGTCGAAGGCGACCCCCAGGCCGCGAAAGCCATATTGGACCAGCTGAAGAACATCCAGGCACCCGCCACGTTTTTCGTCCTCGGTGAGTTCGCACAGTCGCACCCCGAGCTGGTCAGGCGGATGGCGAAAGAGGGGCACGAACTCGGGAATCTCACGTACGCACACACTTCGTATCTATCCAGCAACTCGACAATAGTCTCAGGGCTCGAGCGCACCGACGCGGCGGTCAGCAAGGCGGCAGGTGTCTCCACGAAGCCTTACATGCGTCTTCCTTACGGGTCCATGAGCTCAAGCCTGCTCTGGGCGGTGAATCGAGCTGGATACGTCAGCGTGAGCTGGAACGTCGACCCCATGGAATGGACGTCGCTGCCCCCTGAACAGGTTGTGAGCAACACCATGGGCGAGATGAAGCCTGGTTCGATCATCCTGCTCTATGCGCTCAGCGCCCAGCGGGAAGAACAGGAGTTGCCGATGCTGATAAAGGCAATCCGGGACAGCGGCATGGAGATAGCGCCGCTCTCCGAAGTCCTGTTTCTCGGCCACTAAACCCCGGCCCTGGCTCAAGAAGTGTGTGACATGGGTCAAGACGGACCTAGGTCAGGAACTTATCTCCCAGGTAGCTGACGATGCTCCTCAATTCATCTATTTCCGCAGGGCTGAGATCGGTCGGGAACTTGCCGCCCACCTCGGCGCTGAGGTCTGTCAGGCGCTGGGATGCCTTGACCGCGCGTACGATCTTGGGGAGGTCGCCCTTGAGCTTGAGCTTGCCCTGCATCATGCCTTTTACCGCGTCGAGCTCTTTCTTGCCCACCTGCACCCAGCGATCGAGGGCTCCGGTAATGACGAAGTCTCCGTTGTCACCGACCTCGGCCGGGACCAATTGCGCTGAACGGCACTCCCCGTGCCAGAGGTCGAGCAGGACGTAGAGGTCGATATCGACGCCGTACTCCGGATTGGCCAGGACGTGAAGGACGACCGTGCCTTCCCAGTCCTTGGCCGCTTCCTTGTACGGCTGGTCGTTCTGAATGAGCTTCTCGTACAACGATACCCATTCGGGGGTGAAATAGATGTACGGTGGTGGTGCTTCCAGCCTCTTTGTAAGTTCCGCCGCGTAATCGCTCTGCCATTCATCCGAGCCGTACTGGATCGCCATAGAAAGCCCTCCTTTGCCCTCCATCCTATGACATCAGACCGTTGCCTGGTCGGTACCACAATCAGATCGCTGACACGGAGAAAAAGACTTACCCGCAGCTATCAACCGTCAGGGGACATAATATTCCACACTCACGGATAATAACGGCTGCGATTATAACATGAAAGCGAGCAAAAGCTCCTCGTTTTTCAACCGTATTCTACAAGCCCATGATGAACAGGGAAATGACCGGTGGATACAGAAATACTGCCGGGGGAAGATAGATCAGGCTACGGACTGGGGGGTGATGCATCGAGCGGTGCAAGCAACTGTTCCGGTTGTTCTATCACCCCGGAGTAGATTCTCACAAGTTCCTGGAACTTCAAGTGTCATCGGGTTGAGCGCCCGCCTGGAAAGGAGTTGGAATGGAAGAAGTATACATCGGTGTGAAGAACTGGTGGTCCTACCTCATAACGGGGATCATCGCGGTTGTCTTCGGCATCGTCCTTCTGGCATGGCCCGCGTCGACGATCAAGGTCCTTGCATACGTTGTCGGAATACTCGCGCTCGTCACAGGCGCCGTCGAGACGATATGGGCGCTTGCGCTCCTGTTCAAGAAAGAGAAGAGGGGGCTTCTGCTCGTTAGAGGCCTGGTCGGTGTACTCGTAGGACTCCTCTTGTTGACCAAGACCGGATTCGCTCTCACGCTCGTCGTCGTCGTAATAGCGATATGGGCGATCGTCTCGGGTGTCGTCGAGTTCATCGCATCGCTCGAGATGCCTCCCAAGTCAGGGAGGGGCTGGCTGGCGGTCAGCGGCGTGCTAACGATAATCCTTGGCATCCTCCTTGTAGCGCTACCGCTCGAGACTGTCTACGCGATAATCGTCATCCTGAGCGTATTCCTCTTCGCCGACGCAATCGTGCGTTTCATCCTGGCGTTCTACGCACGCAAGTTCGAAAAAGAGTTGCAGGCCTGAGAGATCCGGCTCAAGGAGAAAGAACGATACGGGCCTGGATAGAGCGGGTACTGGAGGGGATGATGAAACCGGACTTCGAGAAGCTATACTTCCAGATGGCGCGGATCAGGGCGTTCGAGGAGTCGCTCGCCAGGCTTTGGCGCCAGGGCTTGATACCAGGTGAGATGCACCTCGGCATCGGTGAAGAAGCGATCGTCGCAGGCGTGCTTGATCACGCGAGAAATGGGGACGGTCTCGCACTCGACCATCGATCGACCCCTCCCCTCGTCGCAAGGGGAGTGGATCTTACCTCTATGATCCTTGAGATGCTCGGTGATGAAGGCGGCCTGTGTGGAGGATGGGGCGGACACATGCACCTCTTCTCCCGTGACCACCTTGCCGCATCCTCGGGAATCGTCGGTTCGTCGGCCCCGCTCGGGGCAGGGTTCGCCCTCGCGGCCGACTATCTCAAAGAGGGAGGAGTGGCGTTCTCTTTCTTTGGAGACGGCGCGGCCAACCAGGGCATGCTCCTCGAGACGTTCAACCTCGCGGTTGCGTGGAAGCTGCCGGTCGTCTTCGTATGCAAAGACAACAACTGGGCTATCACCACCCGTTCCAGCGCGGTGACCGGCGGAAGCCTCACGCGCAGGGCGCGGTCGTTCGGAATGCCCGCGTACAGGGTCAACGGCACTCAGGTCGAATCGGTCTGGTCAGCCGCGCTGAAAGCGGTGACGAGGGCGAGAGCGGGCAAGGGGCCTAGCTTTATTCTGGCAAGATGCTGCCGCATGGAAGGTCATTTCCTGGGCGATCCGCTCGTCAGGGTTTTCGAGGAGCCGGTCAAACAGACGATGGAGATTGCGCCCCCCCTGATAAGAGCTCTCCTCGCCAAACCGCTCGCTGCCGCGGCTTCCCGATGCGGGCATGTCGGGTACATCGGCAGGGTCATAGCTACGTTGGGCGGCGAGAAATACCTGACAAGGCGCGACCCGATATCGCATGCCGGAGGGTTGATCCCGGAACAAGCCCGCGACAGGTTGGATCGGGAGGCCGAGCTCGAGATCCGGGATGCCCTGGCCGCGGCCCTGGAGAGGAAGGAGCGTCATGCATGAAATGACTTTCGCGGAAGCGATAGACGCCGCACTCGAGAGGGCGATGGCTGACGACGAGCGCGTCATCACGTTCGGGGAAGACGTGACGATGTTGAGGCGTAATCTGTACGTGCGGTTCGGACCCCGAAGGGTACGCCAGGCCCCGATCAGCGAATCGGCTTTCCTTGGTGCCGGGGTCGGTGCGGCCATGGCGGGGCTCCGACCGGTGGTCGAGATAATGCTCGTCGACTTTATAGCAGTCGCGTTTGACGCGCTGCTGAACGAGGCCAGTAAGGTAAAGGCTTTCTCGGGAGGCAAGTGGAACGTCCCACTCGTCGTGCGCGCCGCGTGCGGCGGCGGATACGGGGACGGTGGGCAGCACGAGCAGTGTCTCTGGGGCCTGCTCTCCGGGATGCCCGGGATTGCTGTCGTAGTCCCTTCCAACCCGCCGGACGCCGCCGGACTGATGCTCTCGGCAATCCAGAGCGACGACCCCGTCGTGTTCCTCGAGCACAAGCTCCTTTCGGATTACTGGCTCGATTACCTCGGCGGCGCAAGCCGCAAGAGCGTCTCGTTCGACGTGCCGGATTCCGCCGCTCGAGGAAAAGTGGACGTTCCACCAGTGGTCGTGCAGATCGGAGAGGCCAGGGTCGTCAGCCCCGGGACCGACCTTTCCATCCTCAGTCTCGGGGTCGGTGTACATCGCTCGCTGGAGGCGCGCGAGATGCTCCTGAAGGAAGGGCTGAACGCGGAGGTCGTGGACCTCAGGACCGTGACTCCACTGGATATAAAGATCGTCACGGAATCCGCGAAGAAGACGGGACGAGTGCTGGTCGTAGATGAAGATTACATCGGGTTCGGTCTCTCCGGCGAGGTCGCGGCGGTCCTCGGTGAAGCTGGGGTGAAATGCGGTTTCGCGCGAGTCTGTACTGAGAGCGTCATTCCTTTTGCGCGTCACCTGGAAGATGAGGCGCTCCCGAACACCAGGCGTATTACGGGGGCCGCCCATCACCTCTGTGAGTCATGAATCGCCAGACCTGGATCGGGCGACCCTGACGTCTAGTTATTCTGCTTGACCATCGCTCCACTGCCGAGGATCTTCTCGACCTCTTCGTCGCTCTTGTTGAGAACTTCGCGAAGGAGCCATTCGTTGTGCTCGCCGTGTCCCGGCGCGGGCCCGCGCGCCTCGACCTTGCTGTTCCTTGACTTGATGGCCGAGCCGAAGATGGTGAACTTCTCTCCTCCGGGCTGGGTAACGTCAACCAGCATCTC
>PMDX01000223.1 GCA_003154635.1 Actinomycetota bacterium
CCTCGCCCATGTGCCAGTCGTTGATGGCGCACCAGAGGGCGTCGTGGATCATGCCATCGATGATCTTGCCGTTGCCCATCCTGTAACCGAAGCGAGCCTTGGGCAGGTAGTAGCAGCCCTGGCTCATGCTGTCCATGCCACCCGCTACAATGATGTCGGCGTCCCCGGCCCTGATGATCTGATCGGCGGTCACCAGAGCGCTTATGCTCGAGATGCAGACCTTGTTCACGAGCAACGTCGGCACGTTTATCGGCATTCCGGCCTTGAGCGAGGCCTGGCGCGCGGGCATCTGGCCGCTTCCGCCCTGGAGCACCTGTCCCATCACTACGTAATCGACCTGGTCTCCGGAAAGGCCTGACCTTTCCATCGCTCCCTTTATGGCAACCGCGCCGAGGTCCACAGCGCTAACATCGGCAAGCACGCCACCAAGGCGCCCGAACGGGGTCCTCGCCATTCCCACAATTACGGTCTCGGACAAATCAATCTACCTCCTCGATCAAACACTCTGGGCGCAGCAGGCGCCCTCGTTGGTGTACATCAGCACTAGTACGTTGAAAAAGCTCCTAAAGGCCGAGGCCCCTGGAAAGCACTATTCTCTGGACTTCCGAGGTCCCCTCCCCGATCTCGAGTATTTTGGTATCGCGGAAGTAACGGCATACCGGGTAGTCCTCGACATACCCGTAGCCGCCNNTTGGCGTACTTGACCGACTCCTCGAAGCACGCCTGGGCGGTGCCCACGGAAAGCGCGGCGACACCGATGCGGCCGCAATCGAGGACCTTCATGAACTGCTTGAAGCCGGTGCCCTCATCCCCGATGAGGTTTTCCTTAGGCACGCGGCAGTCGCTGAAAGACAGTGCGTGAGTGTCGGAGGAGTGCCAGCCCATCTTCCTGTACGGGGAGCCGACCGTGAAGCCCTCGGTGCCCTTCGGCACGATGATGTTGCTGATCTGCTTCCTGCCGTCTTTCTCGCCGGTGATGGCGGTGATGGTCACGTGCTGGGTGATATCCGTGCCGGAGTTTGTGATGAACTCCTTGGAGCCGTTGATGACCCACTCNNGCCTCGGGCTCGGTCAGCCCGAACGCGCCCAGCTTCTCGCCTCTGGCAAGGGGAGGTAGCCACTTCCGCTTCTGCTCCTCGGTGCCGAACAGGTAGATCGGCATCATGCCAAGGGACGTGTGCGCTGCCATCGTGATGCCGAGCGACGCCGACACGCGAGAGATCTCCTCTACGCCGATTGAATAGGTGACGAGGTCCGCGCCCGAGCCGCCGTACTCCTCCGGAATCGGGAGGCCGAAAAGGTCCAGATCGGCCATTTTGGCGACAACCGCATAAGGGAATTCACCCTTCTCGTCAAGCTCCTCAGCCTGGGGAGCGATCTCTTTTTCCGCAAATTCGCGAACCATCTGCTGGAACATTGTTTGTTCTTCTGTAAGGTCAAAATCCATGCTAACCTTCCTCGGGGTATGCTCGCCTGGTTTTCTGATTGTTCTCGGCCGGAAACAATCGCTGACTGCCAGCCCTGAACCCCTCCACCCAACCACCAGAAAATAAAGCAGCACTGGGCCGACCGTAAGAAAACCTATCATAGCAGCGTTCAAACTTCAATTCGGATTAAAGCCCGGCATACTTCGCTCCGATTAGCACTATGTGCATCTTAAACGGGGCCGGAATCCTCGCGGGAGCAACTCCCGCTCGAGAAGAGAGGTGGAGATTCTTTGAACTGCGCCCGCTGCCAGGCGAATATACCAACGAACAGCCGGTCATGTCCGAACTGCGGACTCAAGCTCAGGGCAGCTCCGGCCGTGCCGCCGGCAGAGGGACAGCCCGCCCCACAGCAGGGCGGTTTCGCTCCACAGGCACCGTCCGCGCCTCAAGAAGTGGTCTATCCTCAGGCTGGTGGTGCCCAACCGGCGGAACCCCACCAGGCGTTCGGTGCGGTTCCACAGCCTCCGCCGCCTCCACGGGGCATGCCCCCACAAGGTCCGCCCACTGGAATGCCTCCGCTGGCTCCTCCCGGGTACGGCGGAATGCCACAAGCACCGCCTCCGGGGCAGTATTTCTCTCCAGGGGACGTCAGCTCAAGCCCTCCGGGGAATTACTTCTCCCCCTCAGACCCCTATGCGGTCGGAATACAAGGCGGGCCTGGAGCGCCACCTACGGGAGGACAACCGGGCATGCCGGGAACGCAGCCCGCAGGGGCCGCAAAGCGAAATGACACAAAGATACTGGCAATCGCCTGTGTTGCCACCGTTGTGATAATCGCGTTACTGGCTGGCATGTACTTCTTCGTATTAAAGCAGCACGAGGCGACGGCTCCCGAGCAGACGGTTCTCAAGTACTTCGACGCACTCTCGACCGGGGACATCACTTTGCTGAAGACCCTTTTCACCCCCGAGGCGGCTCCCGACCAGCCGACACTGGACATCATCTCGAAATACACAGGCACGGGCGCGATCAAGTACGAGGACGTCAAGTTGAAGACGCTGGAACAGAATGCCACCGAGGCTACGGTTCAGCTGGTGGACTTCACGGTCAAGGTTAAATCGGGCGACCAAGTCGCCTCTCAAAAGATGTCGAGCCTGATGTCGACGGCAAAACTCGTGGTGAAGCTCAAATGCGTAAACGGCGCCTGGCTCCTGAATCAGAAAGGCGAGTTGCCCAGCAACTTCACCGCGCCAGGGACTGGTGGTTCGACGTAGCTGATAACCTACTATCGGGCTCGGTCGTCAGGTCTTGACAGCGGGGCGAAACTCGTAAGAAGGCGCTTCTTGCCTACGGCGGGGAACTTAACCGTGACCTCGTTATCGTTCTCGAGCGCGACGCAATCGATCACGATGCCCGGCCCCCATTTCGCATGAATCACCCTGTCCCCGGGACGGAAGTCGAGGTCGGCGCCTCCTGGCCCGAACTCGGGTTGGCGCTTGTCCTTCCAGGCCACCTCTTCCAGGCGCTCCTCGGGTATCTCGCGCAGAAACCTGGAGGCCGGGTTCGCCGAAAGGCCACCCCAGAGGCTGCGTGTGGCGGCGTGGGTGAGATAGAGAAGCTCCTCGGCCCTCGTCATGCCGACGTAGCACAGGCGCCTCTCCTCTTCCATCTCCGCCTCGCTGTTCATCGAGCGGATATGGGGGAAGACGCCTTCTTCCATGCCTACGATAAAGACGACCGGGAACTCGAGACCCTTGGCGTTGTGCATGGTCATGAGCGACAGGTATCCGCCCTCGGTTTCCAACTCGTCGGTGTCGCCAACGAGAGAAACGCGCTCGAGGAAATCATCGAGCCCGACGGTGCCGTACTCGACCCTGAAGTCAGAGACTACGCTCAGCAACTCCTTGAGGTTTTCAATCCTGGCGTCCGCTTCGAGAGATTTCTGGACCTGCAGGTCCATCATGTAGCCGGTCTTCTCCCAGACCTCCTCCAGCAGCTCGTCGACCTCGTGCCCCGCAGCGAAAGTCGCGAGGCTATCCATCAACTCGACAAAAGCGTGTACGCTCTTGACGGCGCGAGGCCCCAGGCCCTGCACTTCCTCGGCCTCTCGGAGAGCGTTGAGCAGCGACATATCGCGGGTGCGGGCGTGGGACTCGAGGCACGCGAGGCTCGTCTTGCCTATGCCTCGCACGGGAACGTTGATTATCCGCCTGAGGCTCACCTCGTCGCGTGGGTTTGCTATCACGCGCAGGTAGGCGACGGTATCTTTTACCTCCTGGCGCTCATAGAAACGCGTCCCCCCGAATATCCGGTAAGGGATGTTGAACCGCACGAGCGATTCTTCGACGACCCGGGACTGCGCATGCGTCCGGTAGAACACCGCGACTTCATCGTAGCGCCTCCCCTCGGAGTTCAGCCTCTCGACCTCTCCGCAGACGAACCTGGCTTCTCCGTGCTCGTCCTCGGCCATGTGGTAACGAACTCGCGCTCCCTCGGGATTGGCCGTCCACAGGGCCTTTTCCTTGCGCCCCCGGTTATTCGCGACGACCGCGCCCGCCGCGGACAGAACCAACCCAGTCGAACGGTAGTTCTGCTCGAGCTTGATCACACGGGCGTCCGGATAATCTTTCTCGAACTCCAGGATGTTGCGTACGTCAGCCCCGCGCCACGAGTAGATACCCTGGTCGTCGTCGCCTACGACGCATAGATTGCGGTGCTCATCGGCGAGCATCTTGACCAGCCGGTATTGCACTATGTTGGTGTCCTGGTACTCGTCGACGAGGATGTGGCGGTACCGCTCGCGGTACCGCTCGAGCGCCGCCGGGTAGAGCTCGAAGAGGTTGACCATGACCCCCAGGAGGTCGTCGAAATCGAGCGCGTCGTTCGCACGCAGTTTCTCCTGGTACCGGCGGTAAACGCTGGCCGCGACCTCTTCGTAGAAGTTGCCGACCTCCGATTCGAAAGATTCCTCATCGATCATCTCGTTCTTGGCGGCGCTTATAACCGATTTCAGGGCTCGCGGGTGGTAAGCTTTGCGGTCGAGTCCAAGCTCATCGAGGCATTGCGCCACGAGCCGTACGGAGTCTGACTCGTCGAAGATGGAGAAGCTCGAGCTGTAGCCCAGCGGAGTTATCTCGCGCCTCAGTATCCTGGCGCAAGAGGAGTGGAACGTACCTATCATCATATCGCGGGACGGGATGCCAACGAGGCGTTGGACCCTTTCCTTCATCTCGCCCGCGGCCTTG
>PMDX01000097.1 GCA_003154635.1 Actinomycetota bacterium
GAGACCATCAACACGATGGTCGAGCAGCTCAACACCTTCGCAAGCGAAGTCACGCGTGTCGCAAAGGAAGTGGGCACCGACGGAATTCTTGGCGGCCAGGCCGTGGTTCCCAATATCGCCGGGACCTGGAAAGACCTTACCGATAACGTCAACTTCATGGCCGAAAACCTGACCAACCAGGTGAGGGGGATAGTCAAGGTCGTAACGGCGGTCGCGGAAGGTGACCTCGAACAGAAGTTCTCGCTGGCTGCCAAGGGCGAGGTTGCATCACTGGCCGACACCATAAATGACATGACCAGGACGCTCGCCACGTTCGCCGACCAGGTAATAGGGGTTGCGAAAGAGGTCGGTGTTGAAGGCAAACTTGGAGGCCAGGCGGAGGTTCCAGGCGCTGCTGGCACCTGGAAGGACCTCGTGAACAACGTGAACACGCTCGCGAACAACTGGTCCACACAGGTGCGGGCCATAGCCGACGTCGCGATAGCTGTCACCCAAGGCGACCTCTCGCAGAAAATCACTGTGGATGCCAGGGGAGAGGTCAACGACCTCAAGACCAACATCAACACCATGATCAAGAACATCAGGACTACCACACTGCAGAACGAAGAGCAGTACTGGCTAAAGACGAACCTCGCCAAGTTCACCGGCATGCTGCAGGGACAGAACGACCTCAACACGGTTGCACGGATGCTCATGTCAGAGCTTGCCCCGGTGGTGAAAGCACAGCACGGCGTCTTCTACCTGATGGAGACAGACGAGAACGAGCATAGATCACTTGGGCTTCTGGCGAGCTACGCGTACCAGGAGCGCAAAAACCTCGCCACGCACTTCGAAATCGGGGAAGGGATAGTGGGGCAGTGCGCCTACGAGAAACAGAGGATTCTGCTCACCAACGTGCCCGGCGACTACATACAAATATCCTCTGGCCTCGGGGAATCGACGCCCCTGAACCTTATCGTGTTGCCCGTCATGTTCGAAGGTGACGTCAAAGCGGTAATAGAACTGGCATCGTTTAACCTCTTCTCCCAGACCAACCAGATGTTCCTTGAGCAGACCACAGAAAGCCTCGGCGTCGTGTTGAACACCATCGAGGCGAACATGAGGACGGAGCAACTGCTCGAGCAGTCACAGTCGATGTCCGAGGAGTTGCAGTCCCAGTCAGAGGAACTGCTGCAGACCAACGTGGAACTCGAAGAGAAAGCCAGGATGCTTGAAGAGCAGAAGCAGGAGGTCGAGCAGGCGAAGCTGGATGTCGAGGAGAAGGCGGAACAACTGGCCCTGACTTCCAAGTACAAGTCTCAGTTCCTGTCGAGCATGTCTCACGAACTCCGTACGCCCCTGAACAGCCTTTTACTCCTCTCCAGGCAGCTTGCGGATAACCCCGAGGGGAATCTGAACGACAAGCAGGTTGACTTCGCCACCACCATACAAGAGTCGGGCAACGACCTTCTCACTCTTCTCAACGACATACTGGACCTTTCCAAGATAGAGTCGGGGACCGTTACGGTCGAGGTCGTCGACGTGGTATTGGCGGACCTCAAGGACGAGATTGAAAGGACGTTCAAGCAATCGGCTGATTCCAAGAAGCTCGGATTCTCGGTCAAACTGGACGATGAACTACCGCCGGTCATCCGGACGGATGGGCAGCGACTGCGACAGGTGCTGAAAAACCTGATCTCCAACTCTCTGAAGTTCACGGAGACGGGCAGAATTGACCTGGAGATAGCGATGGTGTCGAAAGGCTGGAACATCGACAACGCGGTTCTCAACAGGGCGGACATTGTGATCGCTTTCGCGGTGAAAGACACTGGTATCGGCATCGCGAAAGACAAGCAGAACGTCGTGTTCGGGGCCTTCCAGCAGGCGGACAGCACGACCACGCGAAAATACGGCGGCACGGGACTGGGGCTCACCATAAGCAGAGAGATAGCACAGTTGCTCGGTGGGGACCTGGGTCTCACGAGCACACCTGGCGAAGGCTGCACGTTCACCCTCTATCTCCAGCAGAATTACTTAAATATACCTGAGAAAATCAAGAATAATATCGTGAAATACCCGGCAGCACATAAAGACAAGATCAACGTCGACGTGGTGGAGTCCACAAAGAAGCAGAAGATACTCAGCGACATATGCGTGAAAGATGCCGGCCTCAAGGGCAAGACAGTGCTAATCGTGGATGATGACATTAGGAACGTCTTCGCCCTCACAAGCGTCATGGAGCGAAACGGCATGGATGTAAAGTCCGCCGATTCCGGAGAGGCCGCAATCGCAAGACTGGAAGAAAACGACAGCATCGGAGCCGTGCTCATGGACGTGATGATGCCCGGGATGGACGGGTACGAAGCGATGAGAAGGATACGAAAACAGCCGAAGTTCGAGTCACTGCCGATAGTTGCTCTCACCGCAAAAGCCATGGAGGGCGACAGGGAAAAATGCATCAGCGCCGGGGCCTCGGACTATATAGCCAAGCCGGTCGACGCAGATCAATTGCTCTCACTGCTGCGGGCATGGATGGACAAGCAGGAGATTCGGTGAACTCGCTGGATAAGATACAAGCATTCGAGGGGTAATGGTCGGAACGCGTGAAAAAGCCAGTATCTTAATAGTTGATGACAACCCGACGAAGCTAAAGGCTATCAAGGGCATCTTCGACGGCATGGCACTGGATGTCTTTTCAGCAACTTCAGGGAAAGCCGCGTTGAAGCTCCTCCTGGACGTCGACTTCGCCGTCATCTTACTTGATGTGAAGATGCCGGGTATGGACGGATACGAGACAGCGGAAATAGTTCGCAGCCTTGAAAGGACGGAGAACACCCCGATCATATTCATCACCGCGCATCTTATTGACGAAACCGATATTTCAAAGGGTTACTCCCTCGGGGTCGTTGACTACATAACCTCACCGATTGCGCCTGAAATCCTGAGAGCCAAGGTCGCGGTGTTCGCGAGCCTTTTCTCAATGAGAAGCCAGCTGCGCAACATCGTAGAGAGCAACGCGGACGGAATAGTGATTATCGACGATGGTGGGAACACGTGCCTTGTAAACCTGGCGGCGGAGCAGATGTTCGACCGCCCCGCGGCGTCGATGATCGGCGAGCCGTTCAGTTTCCCTACGGGCAATAACGTAGAAATCGAGGTTCTCCGCGGGGACAGAGAGCCGCTTGTCGCGGAGACACGGACGGTCGAAATCGATTGGGAGGGCAAGCCCGCCCGACTGATATCCTTGCATGATATAACCGACCGAAAGAAAGACGAAATACTGCTTCAGAAGGCAAAGGACGAACTCGAAGAAAGGGTAGAGGAAAGAGTCTTTGAACTATCAACGCTCTACGACCTCTCTAAGAGCATCGGCTGGGTTGTCAAGTATGAAGACCTGTTTCGCCTCGGTGTCAGCTCGATTGGTAAGGTGATGGATTTTGACCTGGTCGGTTTCCTTCACTCAACAGAGAACAGCAGTGAAATAGTAATCACAAGGAGCGCTCCCGTCGTTGACTCCGTTGTGAAGGAAGCCTGTGAAATACTCATAGAAAAGTTCAATACTGCCGGTGGCACGGCCTTCGGCTCTGACGATTATCAGCTTCACGTAGTAGATGCGTTTTCAAAAGAAAAGAGCCTGCCGCTTTCAGAGTCTCTGACATTTCACGTAGCCACACACCTCGACGTCGGTGACAAACTTATAGGCACCATGATTGTCGCTTCGACCGGTGAGAATGCTTTCACGGACGCGCAGGTCCGTCTATTTGAAACAATAGCGAACGAAATAGGCAGTGCGGTCCACAGGCTTAACAGCCTCATAGAATCAGAAGAACGCCGGACCAGGACAATTATCAACAGCATCAGAGAAGGCGTGCTGTTCATCGACGGAGACGGAAAAATCACGCTGAGCAACCCCACAGCGGACAGCGTCCTGGAACTGTACGCCTTGAGGCAGGACAGGGAGAATGACGCGGTCCGGGAGGTCGTTGAAAAAGCACTCGCCCTGCCTGGAAGCCATGCCGAGGTTGGGTTTGAAACAGCTCACGGTGATCTGCTCAGGACCTATCACCTTGAAGCGACAACGGTCCAGGGAAGCAACGGCGATATTTCCGGGACAGCCGTTATCATACGCGATATCACGAACGAACGAGAGATGGAGAGGCTCCGGAGTTCTTTTCTTTCCTCCATCAGCCATGACCTGAGGACACCATTGACCTCGGTGAAGGAATATTTGGCGATCTTGCTCGACGGGTACGGTGGGGACCTTTCCGAAGAGCAGCTTGATTGCCTCCAGACTGCCAGCAGGAACGCGGAGCGCCTGCAGGCCCTCATCGAAGACCTGCTCGACCTGTCGCGGCTCGAATCGAACACCTTTCAGCTCCGCAAGGAGCCGGTCGACATTCCCGAGGTGGTGGGGAGCGTCGTTGCTCTCTTCCGCGAGCGCGCCGAGAAGAAGAAGGTCGCCCTCTCGGCCAGGGTCG
>PMDX01000305.1:0-4075 GCA_003154635.1 Actinomycetota bacterium
ACCCGCGCAACGCTTACCAGAACTATGCCTGCGCAACAAACGGCTCGGGGCGGACCATCTATACGTACATGGGAGTGCTGTTGCCGAAGTACGGCAACGCGACATACTGCAGCGCGGGACAGTTGAGCCCTCTGTTGAACGACCCGTTTTACAGGACCACAGGTCTCGGAACGCGCATCTTCCTGGGCGGTGCGGTGGGATACGTAGCCTGGCCCGGCACGCAACACAAACCCTCGGTCGAGCGCTCGCCCTCCGGGACCCCCGTGGGACCGGCGGGGACGCTTGCCCTCATCGGGGACCTCAAGGCGATGGATTCGAAGTTTATCAGGGGAGCTCGCTTTCACCGTTACGGAGTGACCATGTATATCGGAGTCGGGNNCCGATACTCGACGAGGACATGGCGCAGGCAACCGGGGTCGCCGATGCGGACATCTTCACCAAGATTTTCGATTACAGCCAGCCGACGCGTTCACGCGACCCGCTGGGTACGGTCAGCTATGCCGAGCTCAGGAGCGGTAACATTAAGATCAACGGCAAGAAGGTCCAGTCCGCCCCCCTGTCGAGCTACAGGGTCGCTCGCGATATCGCTGCAACGCTCAAGGGCTGGATAGAGCGTGGTGAGTTCACTCTTTCGACACCCGTAGAGCCGCTGCCGGTCGAAGGTACCGTTCAGCCTCTCGAACTTCGTGATGGGNNAGATGGTTAAGAAGCGACTGGTTCTGACGTTCCCGCCCGAAGTGGTAGAGCGACCGGTAGTTGCTTTGATGGTAAAAGACTATAACGTCATAACCAACATACTTCGAGCGGAGATACACGAGGGTGAGATCGGGCGGATGCTGGTCGAGCTGGAAGGTGAGGCGAAGCGTATCAAGGAGGGCGTCAGTTATCTGAAAGACCTCGGTGTTCAGGTCGAAGAAGCCATAACGGACATCGAGCTCGACAGCGAGCTGTGCATCTCCTGCGGCGCGTGCTCGGCGGTCTGCCTTCCGCGCGCTCTAAAACTAGAGGCTCCTGACTGGGAGTTGGGCCTCAACAAGGACCGCTGCATACTGTGCGGTATCTGTGTCGACGCCTGCCCCCTCCAGCTCATCACCGTCCAGTTTTAGGCCACTCGAGGGGGTCGGGCCTCCAGAGACCCGGGGGGTGACGATCACGCCAACTGACTATATCAGCTTCAAGTCCAATCGCCCGTCCGGTACGATCGAGCTCGAAGGCGCGCTGCACCTGCCTCAAACCGGTTCCGTCGCGCCGGCGGTGGTGCTATGCCACCCGCATCCGTCCGGTGGGGGTGAGATGGGGGTTCACCTTATCGTTAATATCGCCGATAAGCTTGCGCGAATGGGAGCCGTCGCGCTTCGTTTCAACTTCGGTGGGGTGGGGACAAGCGAAGGTTCTTTCACCGGCGGGTTCGAGGAGCCCATCGATATTGCGGCAGCGTGCGACTACGTGCGCTCACTCGAGTATGTGGATCCGAACGGCGTCGATCTCTGCGGGTGGTCGTTCGGGGCGTGGATGTCCCTGATGGCACTGGCCGAAGGCGTAGAAGCGAAGAAATGCGCGGCAATCGCGCCGCCTCTCTCTATGGTCGATTGGCGGGAAGAGGCATCGCGGGTCGCCGGCTCGCGGGCACAGAGGCGCTACTTCGTCGGAGGAAGGGACCAGTTCTGCTCTGTTGTGGACCTTCGGGAATTCGCCGCAGCGGTATCAGAGCAGGACGCGGACAGCGTCGAGGTCCTGGAGGATGTGGACCACTTCCTGTTCGGGCACGAAAAGGACGTTGTGAAGCTGGTCACGGATTTCCTGCGCCAGCAGGTTTAGTCAAGCGGACCGGCGCGGGACAAGGTCAGAGCCTGTACTCCATTCATGAACTCGATCCACGGCCTTNNCGGGCCTGGAGAGACCCGGCTCAAGTTTGATTTTGGGTTTTATCTATTTCTTTCTGGGGGGTGCTACGTGTATGGCTTTGCCGTGAGCGGCTTCGGCGGCCTCGAGTATCGCCTCCGGAAGTGACGGGTGCGCGTGAATCGTCGCGGATATATCGGCGGCGGTTGTTCCCATATGCATTGCTACCGCGACCTCGTGCACCAGGTCGGAAGCGTGTGGGCCCATGATCTGGGCGCCCAGCACCACGTCCGTCTTGGCGTCGATGACGAGCTGGACGAAACCGTAATCCTCGCCCATCGCGAGAGCCTTGCCGAGCGCTCCGAACGAGAACCTGCTGACGATTACGTCCAGACCCTGCTCCTCGGCGCGGTCGGCGTTTATCCCGACGCTGCCTATCTCGGGGGTAGTAAAGATGCAGGCTGGGACTACGTGGTACTTCATCGTCGAGTTGCCGCCGGTTGCGTTCTCGGCGGCGCAAAGACCCTCGAAGGTTGCAGTGTGGGCGAGCAGGATACCGCCGACAACGTCTCCGACGGCGAAGATGCCGTCCACGCTCGTCTCCATGGTCTGATCGACGATGATGCGCCCGCGCTCGTCGGTCTCAACGCCGGTCTCTTCGAGCCCGAGCCCGGCGGAGTTGAACTTGCGTCCAATCGACACGAGCAGCTTCTCAGCCTCGAGCTCGTCACCGCTGGAAAGCTTGACCTTGATGCCGTCTGGACGGTACTCGAGCACTTCCTCGACCGTTGTCTCGGTGCGGATGTCTATTCCTTGCTTGCGGAACGTGCTGCGCATCTGCTTGGCGACACGGCTGTCCTCGGTAGGAAGCATGCGGTCCATGAGCTCCAGCATGACAATCTCAGTCCCGAGCACCGAGAACACGCACGCGAACTCGCTACCGATGACGCCGCTGCCTACGATGATGAGGCTCTTGGGGATGTGGTCGAGCGCCAGCGCGTCGGTCGAGGTCATGACCGCGGGCTGGGAAAAATCGAAGGTGGGGAGCTCAGCCGGGTCGGACCCGGTCGCGATAATTATCTTGTCCGCATCCAGGATGACCTCGCCGTCGGCCGCCTGGACCACGACGTTCTTGTCTTTATTTATGGAGGCGGAGCCCTCTATGAGCTTGATGCCGTTTGCCTTGAGGAGCTGCAGTATGCCTCCGACCAGGGTGTCGGTGACTTTCTGCTTCCTGTCCTGGATCGCGGTCCAGTCGGGCTCTATGCCGGTGATCTTGACCCCGAACTTCTCCGCTTCCCGGGCGTGAGCGATCAGCTCGGTAGAAGCGAGGAGGGTCTTGGTCGGGATACATCCCCAGTTGAGGCACGTGCCACCCACCTTGTCCTTCTCGACTATGGCGACTTTTGCACCCCGCTGGGCGCACCTGATAGCGGCGGGATAGCCGCCTGGCCCCGCGCCGATGACAACAACGTCGTACTCCGACATATCTTGCTCCCTCCCTGAAAAGTGGTTCTTATTGTTCTCTCCGGGCCGGACGGAACCCGTCACCTTCAGCGCGCGTCGCGCCGGTAAGGCCGGGCGCCCTGCCTTCCCTGTTATTGCCTGCCGGCAACAAGGAGATGACCGACCACAATCAACCACAAACTCTCTCATATCGATTTGGGTCCGTCAAACAGGTATCGGTCACGCAACCTGTTGAAAACTGGCAATGTCTGGCAACTCATCCCTTATACCGTCCAAGCCCGTTTTCACACCGTTTGTATGACCTTCGCAGTATGGTCGCAGTGGCGCCCCGGGCCGCTTGCATTAGACTGGGTGTTTATATATAATCGCGGCGTGTGCCTCCAAAATAGTGGAGGCTATATTTGTATTCTGTTTTGTTTTAGACTGCGAAAATGTCCTCATGACAATCCAATTTGGAAGGGGGATGATACGCAAGCACCGGGAGGTATATGGGACGACAGAGTACGATTTCGGCCCCGCAGGGGGTCTTTGGCAACTTGAAGTTTTGATTCTAAGGAGGGGCAATGGCAGCAGTTCCTAGCGACCTTGAAATCGCACAAGCGGCGAAAATGCAACCTATCGTGGAAATCGCAAAGAAGATCGGACTCGAGGAAGACGACCTCGAGCTCTACGGAAAGTACAAGGCGAAGGTCCACCTGGACGTTATCGAAAGACTCAAGGACAGGCCGACCGCCAAATACGTCGATGTGACGGCTATTACGCCGAC
>PMDX01000305.1:4155-7965 GCA_003154635.1 Actinomycetota bacterium
ACTTCACCGGCGACATCCACGCGGTAGGCGCGGCGAACAACCTCTGCGCCGCTTACATCGACACGAGCATCCTGCTCGGTAACAAGCTCAATATCGACCCCATGACCGTCACCTGGCGGCGGGTGGTGGACATCAGCGACCGCGCGCTCCGCGACATAGTGGTCGGATTGGGCGGAAAGCAGAACGGCTACCCGCGGCAGACCGGCTTCGACATAACGGTCGCGTCCGAGGTAATGGCTATCCTAGCGCTCGCCGAGAACCTGGACGACCTTAAGGCACGGCTCGCCAGGATAGTGGTCGCCTACACATATGACGGGAAGCCCGTCACGACTACAGACCTCAAGTGCGCAGGCTCGATGGCGGTACTTCTCAAGGACGCCATGCAGCCCAACCTCATACAGACGCTCGAGGGCAATGCCTGCTTCATGCACGGCGGACCGTTCGCGAACATCGCGCAGGGCAACAACTCGGTTGTCGAGGACCTCATCGCGACCAAGCTCTGCGACTACGTGTTCACAGAGAGCGGGTTCGGCGCGGACTGCGGTGCCGAAAAGATGATGGACATCAAGGTCCGCGTGCTCGAGAAGTACGGGATCACCCCGGACTGCGTGGTCATCACCAGCACCGTCCGTGCGCTCAAGATGCACGGCGGGGCGTTCGAGGCCAAGCCAGGCAAGAAGATCGACGAGAAGCTGCAGGCCGCCGAGAACATGCCAGCTCTCGAGGCAGGCTGCCAGAACCTGGTCAAGCACATCGAGAACATGAAGCTGTTCGGACTTCCGGTGGTTGTGACAGTCAACCGGCGTACAAGCGACATGGACAAGGAAGTCTCCATGGTGCAGGACATCGCACTCAAGGCCGGCGCGGACTTCTGCGAGCCGATCGAAGTCTGGGCAAAGGGCGGCGAGGGTGGAAAGGAAGCCGCCGAGGCGGTCGTCAAAGCTTGCGACAAGCCAAAGGACTTCAAGTACCTGTACGACCTGGACACCTCCATCAAGGAGAAGATCGAGACCATAGCAACCAAGATATACGGGGCGGACGGAGTCGACTATACGCCTGTGGCGGAGGCGGACATCAAGCGCTTCACTGAGGCTGGCTACGATAAGCTCCCGCTCTGCATGGCCAAGACGCACCTCTCGCTATCGCACGACCCGAACCTCAAAGGCCGTCCGACCGGGTGGCGCCTGCCCATCAGGGCGATCCGTCCCACGATCGGCGCAGGCTTCCTCTACCCGCTGTGCGGCGAGATGAGGACAATGCCGGGTCTCCCCAGTGAGCCCGCGGGCAACAAGGTCGACCTCGTTGAGGGTGGCCGGATCGTAGGCTTGTTCTAAGAATCAAACGGATTTCTCTTGTGGGGCCGGCTCGAACGCCGGCCCCGGGAGAAACCGGAAGAGTGTTTACAAGATGGAAAAAGTGAGAGTCTGTTTCTATCCCGAGGACCGCTGCATCGAGGTTGACAAGGGAGAGAACCTGCTGAGAGCGGCCATGAAGGCCGACGTTCATATTAACGCCTCGTGCGGCGGTGAAGGTTATTGCGGCAAGTGCCGGGTCATCGTCGAGAAGGGCGAGGTAAAGCAGAAGCTGCAGGTCAAGCTTTCCGAGGAGGAGATGAAGCGGGGCTACGTGCTCGCCTGTTGCGCGACCCTCGAGAGCGACGCGGATATCCGCGTCCCGATCGAAACGCAGATAGGCGATAAGAGCGCGCTCACCCGGCGCCCTCCGATCCCGCTCAAGGGATATACGCTGTCCGCCAAGGACTGGGCGGAGCGCTTGCCGCAATGGGAGCTCAACCCGCCCACCACTAAGCTGCACCTCGTCCTCGACAAACCCACACTAGAGGACAACCTCAGCGACGCGGAGCGAATAAAGCGCGAGCTGTCGCGGCTCGCCGGCCTCAAGGACGTTGTCATCGACTACCCGATGCTCCAGGCGCTCCCGAGCCTTATCCGTGCGGCCAGCTTCGACGTTACCGTCTCCGTGCTCGACCGCGGCCAGGAGCTTCGAGCCGTGCGCATAGAGAAATGGGACACGTCGCCCAGGCAGGCGGCAATCGCCATCGACCTCGGCACGACGACCATCGCGGCGCAGTTGATCGACCTGCAGACCGGACAGGTCATTGCCGAGGCTTCGGATTACAACGGGCAGATCTCTTACGGAGAAGACGTTATCTCGCGCATCATATATTCGACCCGTTCGACGGGGCTCGCGAAGCTGCAGTCAGCGGCCGTCAACACCATCTGGAACCTCATCCAGCAGATGGTAGAGAAGACCAACATGGAGTTCTGCAGCATCACGCACCTGTGCATCTCGGGAAACACGACCATGACTCACCTGCTGCTGGGGATTGACCCGCGCTACATCAGGGTGGACCCGTACATCCCGGTCGCGCAGCTCTTCCCGTGGATAAAGGCAAGCAACATCGGTATCCGCATAGCTTCAGGCGTGTACATGCGATGCGCACCGTGCGTCGCCTCGTACGTGGGCGGCGATATAGTGGCGGGCGTGCTCGCCTCCGGCATGTTCAACTCGGAGAAGATCACTCTATACATAGACATAGGCACCAACGGCGAGATGGCCCTGGGCAACAAGGAGTGGCTGATGTGCTGCTCCTGCTCCGCGGGTCCCGCGTTCGAGGGTGCAGGCGTCAAGCACGGAATGCGCGCCACGCGGGGCGCTATCGAGCAGGTGCGCGTAAACGAGGTCACGCTGGAGCCGATGATCATCACCGTCGGCAACCGCAGGCCCATCGGCATCTGCGGGTCCGGACTCATCGACACGCTCGCGGAGCTCTTCCTGACCGGCATCCTCGACGAGAGGGGCAAGGTAAAGGTCGAGCTCGCTGAAAAGAACCCGAGGATACGGCAGTCCGACGCCGGGGGAGAGTACGTGCTCGCCTGGGCCGACGAAAGCGGCACAAACAGGGACATCGCCATAACGGACTCTGACATAGACAACCTGATGAGGGCCAAGGCCGCTATCTACGCGGGTATCAACATCCTCCTCGAAGAGGTCGGAATGTCCATCGATATGGTAGAGGAGATACTAATCGCCGGGGCATTCGGCCGGTATCTCGAAATAGACAAGGCTATAATCATCGGGCTGCTGCCCGACGTCGATACGGAGAAGATAAAGTTCGTCGGCAACGGCTCGCTTCTCGGCAGCTACCTGATGGCTCTCTCAAAGAACCTTATCGCCGAGGGCGACCGCATTGCGAAGATGATGACCTACCTCGAGCTCTCAACAAACCCGCGCTTCATGGACCAGTACGTTTCGGCCCTCTTCCTTCCGCACACTCACGTGGAGGAGTTCCCCACGGTGAAGCGCAGGCTCGAAGAGGCGCGCGAGACGGCTCGGGTCGCCGAGCCGGCCGGGGGTGAAGGGGCTTGACCACGGTCATCGCCGTAGCCGGCAAAGGTGGCGTAGGCAAGACGACCTTCGCGTCGCTCGTCGTGAGATATCTGCTCGACGAGGGGCTCAAGCCGATACTGGCGGTCGACGCGGACTCCAACAGCAACCTGGATCTTGCCCTCGGCGTCGACCTCGCTTCGACGATCGGCAGCGTCCGCGAGGACATGAGCGTGAAGACCCAGAAGGGGACGCTTCCCGCCGGCATGGCAAAGCAGGACATCCTCGAGATGCAGATCGAGCAGGCGCTCGTGGAGACGAACGATTTCGACCTGATAAGCATGGGCAGGCCTGAGGGCCCGGGGTGTTACTGCGCCATTAACAACATGTTGCGGGTGTTCATGGACCGCCTCAATAAGGGCTACGAGTTCGTGGTAGTCGACAACGAGGCCGGCATGGAGC